>JBNJFS010000275.1:0-3603 GCA_051747085.1 Bacteroidota bacterium | reverse complement strand
AACTTAAAGCATGCCATCCATTTACTTCCATTAACTGCCTTATTGATCAACTCCTTCAATTATAAAAATTTGATCTCGTTTGTTTTTCTCTTAATATATACTCTTTTATCCCACCGAGAACTGATAAATTTTTCGAGGCAACTAAAAGCCTCCCACACCAAACTTCGTGTGCACAACTATTTCTGGTATCGTAACCTCCTGTACATCATTTATATTAACACTCTAATCTATATTTTTAATTTAGTTTTTCGTTTTGTACCCTATATTTTTGGAGCAGTGGCCTATTCATTCATTTTCTATTTAATGCTTTTCTACTGGAATAGATATCAGCAATATTACAAACAACGAAAAATTCTGAAGAAATATACCAGCTCAGGATTAACTGAGGACGAAGCAGAAAAGTACAAAGCTTTACTTTTTGAAAAGATCAGTAATGATAAATTATATACAGATCCCACTCTGACACTAAAGAAACTTGCCGAGTTGTTATCTATTCCTTATTATCAGTTGAGCCAAATTATCAATCAGAAAATGGAAAAAAACTTTACTGATTTTATCAATGAATACAGAATTGAAGAAGCAAAAAAATTATTGGCAAATCCGGCATACCGGGATGAAAAGATAGAAGGCATTGCATACGATTCAGGCTTTAACACCCCTTCATCATTTTACGCTGCATTTAAAAAATTTACTGAATCCACTCCAACTCAATACAGAAAAAGGCATTCAACAATTTAATGATTGATTAATCAATCAATTGATTATTATTTGTAAACCATCATCTATCAATAATTTATTATATTCTTAAAGGATTTTAAAATATATTAAAATTTCATCTCCGAATTTATAAATCCGAAAGATTATACTAATTTTTCTTCTTTTCTTGCCAACAAAATCATAAAAATCGAATTACGAACATTTAATTTAAAAAATCATGAAAAAAATAAGTCTATTATTTGTACTTCTTCTCATATTAGGAAAAGTATACAGTGCTAATGATGAAGAACAGGTTAAGCAGGTTATTCTGGATGCATATGTGAATGGAATTCAGAATAAAGGCTCACTGGAAGACATAGAAAAAGGCTTTCATCCATCTTTTGAGTTGATTGGTATAGGAAAAGACGGATACACGGTTTGGGAAAACCACATTTATACGTGGAAAGAAAGAGTACGCCAGTATAAGGAGGAAAATCCCGGGAATGTCCAGGAACCTGTATCCTGTGAGTTTGAATCTATAGATATTACAGGTGATGCCTGTATAGCTAAAATTAAGTTATTCAAAGATGGCAAGCAATTATTTACAGATTATTTAAGCCTTTACAAATTTAAGGACGGATGGCGTATCGTAAGTAAAATATTTTATAGGCATTAAACGTAAATAATAAAGTTACATACCATGAAATGTATCTATTTAATAGGACTTTGTTTTTTAATTACAGGGGTTTTTAACGAGCTTACAGCTCAAAAGGACGCTAAAAAAATTGATTCTGAGCTGTGGAAAAAAGCTATGATAATTCATCAAGAAGCATTGGTAGTAGATGCCCATGCACACCAACTTGTTTTTAGTGATGAAGATAAGGCAAATTATTATCCGAATGCCCGTCAACTGGATATAAAGATGCTAAAAAAAGGAAAAATTGATGGAGTAGGACTTTTTTTTGCTTATTATCCTTTAAAAGATCAAACTCTTTTTGAACGGGTAAAAGCTGATATAAAAAATTTTCATAAAAGAGGAAAAAGCCATCTGGAAGATTATCATTTAATATCGGATATTGGGAGTATAGAAGAAGCTATTTCAAATAAGGCCCTTTTAATAATTCCAGGAGTCGAGTATTTCTATGGTGCTTTAGAGGGCAAGTCTTCGACGATTGACAGCCTGTATAAAATCGGTATACGAGCGATGACCCTTATGGATAATGAGTATGAGCGATTGAGTTATACAAATGAAGGTAGTCCATCGGAACGAAATATCAATCTCCTCGGAAAAAAAACGATTCAGCGGATGAATGAACTGGGTATGCTAATCGATATTTCCCACCTGGATGATCAGATGCAGGAGTTAGTAGTTCAGTATTCTACCATGCCGGTGATTGCTTCTCATTCACCTGTTAGAGCCATGCATAACGTTGATCGAAATATTCCCGATCATATATTAAAGCAAATCGCTCAGAAAGGCGGTGCAGTGATGATTACTTTTAATTCAGGAGACTTGGCTGGTAAAAGTGAGGGCAGGTGCGATATTGAGCGGTTGATTGATCATATTGATCATGCGGTAAAAATAATGGGCGTAAATCATGTGGGAATTGGCTCCGATTTCAATGGAGCTGGTTTACGAAGTCCTGTGGGTCTTGAAGATGCTTCCGGTTTTCCTTTAATTACTTATCATCTTTTAAAAAGGGGATATACAGAAGATGATGTAAATAAAATCCTCGGTGGAAATTATATGAGGCTTCTAAAAAAGGTGTTGCCAGGGCAAAAAAAATATTTCGAAAAAAAAATGGTATATGTTAAAGGCGGAAAATTCAGGATGGGTGATGTTTGGGGTATTGGTGAAAAAGACGAGAAGCCTGCTCATGAGATCGTGCTTAATAATTTTTATATAAGCAAACATGAAGTTACCCAGCAACAATATGAAAATGTAATGTTGCATAATCCATCCTGCTTTCGGGGAGCTAATCTGCCTGTTGATAATGTCTCCTGGTATGATGCCCTCCTGTTTTGTAATAAAATAAGCAAATTAGAAGGGTTAGCACCCTGTTATGAGTTGAAAGAAAGTGAAGTGACCTATAATAAAGAGGCAAATGGTTACCGCCTTCCAACGGAGGCGGAATGGGAATATGCAGCAAGAAGTTGTGGAGGGGATGATCAAAAATGGAGCGGGACAGATAAAATTTCTGAAGTAGAAGACTTTGCCTGGATATGGAAAAACGCTGGCGAAAATTATTTGGAAGGAGAATTTTCAGAAGAAAAACTCCAAAAAAATAATTGCCGCCCTCATCCTGTAGGAAGAAAAAAACCCAACAAAACCGGCATTTATGATATGTCAGGGAATGTATTTGAATGGTGCTGGGACTGGTATGATGAGAATTATTATTCCAATTCAAATGATGATAACCCAACCGGACCAAAATCCGGAAATTTACGTGTAATACGAGGAGGACAGTGGACACGAACAATTAATAATTGCAGGACATCCAACCGGTTTGGGTTTAATCCTGTAATGAGCTATGCTGTTATTGGCTTCCGGGTAGTTAGAAATGTGAATAAATAAAAAAAAATTGAATGACAATTTACGGTTCCGCAAATGTTGTGTATAAGAAATTTGCTCCCTTAGCATGCAATCTATATTAATAATATTTCAAAAAGTTTATAAGTATTACTATTGATGTCCGTGAAAGAACAGTAAATGTTCATAAACGAACTAAACAGACCCTCTCACAGGAACTGTTTAATGCTACAAATAAGCGCTTTAGCATTTATGGCATAATTTTTACTGTATCAAAAAGCGGTTAATTATATCAAATAAATGAGTAATGGAAATAAAAAGAAAAGATCACGAACAGCCGTTGGCAATAGAAAAATGGGGTTGGCGTTACCATCATA
>JBNJFS010000274.1:0-3643 GCA_051747085.1 Bacteroidota bacterium | reverse complement strand
GTTGTTGCAATATGCGAATGTTCATCAATAATTCCGCTGGTTAGATGTTTGCCTGTTGCATCAATAAGGATTGCTCCTTTTTCGGAGATATCTTGGGCTACCTTTTGAATTTGGCCGTTTTCTACCAGTACATCATAGTTTTCTAAAATTCCTGCTTCTTCATTGGTCCAAACGGTAGCATTTTTAATTAAAAATTTTTGCTGTTGCGGTTTCTCTGGCAGACCATATGCCAAAAAAGGATAGATTTTTTCACCAATTTGGGGTTTCTTCTCCTCTTTTTCCTTCTTTTTCTCCTCTTCACCTTCCGATAAATAGCTTGCAGTCCAGTTTACCTTTTCTCCATCTGTAAGAATCCCTGTTCCTTTAAAATTTTTGCCTTCTATCCATCCTGATAACCTTATTTTTCCTTCTTTGTCTTTATCCGGCTTAAAACTTATGGCTATAACTTCATTGTCAATGCTGCCTTCGGATTTTATCTCCGTTGAATCATTAATTATTATTTTAAATTCAGTCTTTTCAGGTTTGCCCGATAGTTGAAGTTTCCAGTTATTGTCATCCATCGTAAGCTGATAGATTCCGTTAAAGTTCTTTTTATCCAGATCATTAATCTCATATCTTTTGCCCTGAATCCAGTTTTCGTAAATTCTGGTGCCGGATTCAAAAATATTTCCTGAGGTAATGATAAAGCTTGCCAGGTTCCCAGCCTTCAGGCTTCCAACCATATCTTCAACGCGTAATAATTGAGCCGGAGTTTCGGTTAAAGCTTTTAAGGCTGCTTTTTCACTTAACCCATATTCGATTGCTTTTTGAAGATTTTTTATAAAATCAGAATTTTTTTTCAGTCCGTGTGTGGTAATTGCAAAAGGAATTTGATTTTTTTCCAACTCAGCAAAAACGGATGGAGCCATTTCCCAATGCTTTAACTCTTTTAACGATACGCTTTGTTCTTCGTAGGCATTGTTAAAAGAAACCGGTTCCGGAAAGTTAAGAGGCATAATCAGCGGAGCATTCGTGTTTTTCACATCTTCAATCCGCTGGTATTCATCACCATTACCTTTTATAATATACTGAATGCCGAATTCGTCACCCAGTTTGTCTGCTCTAATCAGGGATAACCTGTCGTCAACCTCAAAAATTTGTGGATATTGCTGGAGAGCTGTCCAGCCTTCCAGGCTGAGGTCGGTAAATTTCTTTTTATCTAACCGGTTATACCATTGCGCATCGTGGTGTGTTTGCCTGAGCAGGGCAATACTTCCCATTAATGAGGTGGGATAATTCTGTTCAGATGAACCTTTGTCGAAAGAATAATGAGAGGCGACTTTACTTTTTATAACGGCCTGGTTTTCGCCTTCGTCTGTTAAGGATACCAGTGCAGAGGTTCCTCTTGCTATTCCGTCGGGTTTAAAGGTAGCTACGGTACCAAATCCCGATTTACGAAGTTGCTCACTTGTCTTTTTATCAACAGAGAACTCTTCTGCGGCATGATAGGTTGAACGGATTGCCTCATTCCAGTTTCCGGCCATCTTTTCGGATGAATAAACCTGGTCCGGTTTTGGCCCTCTGTTGCTGGTCTTTTTTACTCCGGGCAACCCGTAATGCGTATATATATCAATAAAAGACGGGTAAATGGTTTTCCCACTAAGGTCAACTATTTTCGCTTCGGCAGGGATTTTTATATTCTTCCCAACATCTATTATTCTTCCTTCTTTTATTACCAAAGCAGCATTTTCAATTACCGTTTGATAATCGACATAGATCCGGGCATTTGTTAATGCATAATAGTCAGGGCGGGAGTCGCTAAGCCCTATGGTTGGTGTTTGCTGAGCTTTCAGAAGTGATGAAAGAACAATCAGCAACACAAATAATGATAACCTTCTCATAATAAATTAATCCTGGTGAATACTAATTTTCTTCTTGGATTAATTTTTTGTCGAAAAGTTTAATGAAGTTAAATTTTATCAAGCCTTACTTCATACAAATGAGGCCACCGTTTGCCGGTAATAAAAATGCGGTTCTTTTTTTTATCGTAAGCAATTCCATTGAGTACATTATCTCGTTCGTTCCTGTATCCGTCAGGAATAACTTTACGACAATCGATTCTTTTTACTACTTTCCCGGTTTTGGGGTCGAAAGCAATCATTTCTTCTGTTTGAAATATATTGGCATATACTAAACCATCGATATATTCAAGCTCATTCAGGCTTCGAACAGGGCCTTCATGGTCGTAAACTTCAATTCTGCCAATTTCGGTAAAATATTCGGGCTCCAGAAAATAAATGGTTTGTGAACCATCGCTCATAATAAGCTTTTTGCCATCGGTGGTTATGCCCCATCCCTGGGTTGGGTATTGAAGGGTATTGATTAACGTAAAGCTTTCTTTATCATACACAAATCCGGTTTGTGAGGTCCAGGTTAGCTGGATGATTTTATCGCCAAAAGCAGTTATTCCCTCGCCAAAATATTTGGCAGGCAGACTTAAACTTTGAATTAATTCGCCCGTTTCGAGTACCACTTTTCGTAATGATGATTCACCCTTTTGTCCGGTTCCTTCATAAATAATTCCATTATCATAAAAAAGTCCCTGGGTGTAGGCTTTGGTGTCGTGTGGGTAAGTATTTACAATGCGGCATTCGTATAATTCGGGTTTGATATCCGATTTAAATCGCAGCTTAAGACTATAGGTGTCAATTTTTTTGCCCCCGGCAAAAGCAGATATATGAAGCGTATTATTACCTGTTTTCAGGTTTTGGGTATTCCATGTATAATCTAAATTATCAGTAAATAATGTGGCTTGAGTGTTTTCTGTTTGGATGATCATAGAATCAATACTTTGTTCGATATCTTTTAAATCGATATCAACTTTCACCATGTCCCCCAGGGTAAATAATTCGCCTGCCTTGGGCGATTTTACTTCAATTACAGATACCCTTTTTGTAACCTTGCCGGGTTTAGTTTCTTTTTTTTCTTGTTGTTTTTCGCTTTTACAAGCATGAGTGACCAGGAAAGAAATGGTTATTATGCTGTATATTAGTATTCTTTTCATCTTTGAGAAAGGTTATGAATTATAGGTAATTATCTTGCCAGTGTACGTTTTAATTTTTGCCAAAATGAACGTTTGGATACAGGGATTTTTTCCATCTGTTTATTGATATCATCATCAAACAGTTCAGGATTTAGCATTTGCCAAACAGCGCTCCATCCGGGAAAACCGCCAAGATTTCTGTCATCAATATAAATATCGGCATTAATTTTCCGGCTGATAGAATCGTCAAAAATTTCTTCGGGATAATTTTTATTAACTGCATAGAATTCAACGCCGTTTTTTTTGCAAAACTCAACAGCTTCCTCGAGTTCTTTCCCTGCTCTGAATGTCCACAAAATCAGAGAAACCCCTTTGTCCTGCAGCGCTTTGAGCGTTTCGAAAGCAAAAAGTTTGGGTTTTCCTATTTCCGGATATTCGTGGTCGACAATGGTACCGTCAAAATCTACTGCAATTTTCATAAAAATGTTTTTAGGCTATCGACAAAAATAGTGAATATTTTCGGGCAAAAGAATTTTACTCTGCTTTTCTGTTAAAAGAGTATCGCAAGCTAAAAATATTTGAGTATAAAGCAATCGATTGGTCTCCAATATCAGTCAATGC
>JBNJFS010000273.1:0-3665 GCA_051747085.1 Bacteroidota bacterium | reverse complement strand
ACAACAATACTGGTTTCGGCTCCCAGTCCGAAAAAGAAACGTCCGAGCAACATCATTTTTAATTCGGGCGAATAATTGTTAAGAAAGCTGCTCATCAGGCCATATCCTGCTCCACCATTACTGTAAGCCTCTGATGCTCCATAAGCAGTAAGCATCGCACCAAAAGCCATAAAAAACACAAACATAAATCCTGTGGGGCGAATCCCTAACCGGTCGAGGATAATTCCTCCAATCACCGCCATAAACAAGAAAGTATTTGGAACACTATAAAAAGAAACGAACAATCCGAAATGCGTATTGGTAAAACCAAGTTCACTGGTTAATAATGATTTTAGGGAGGAGAAAGCATCATAGAAATAATAGTTTGCCGAAAGAACAAATCCTACCAGAAATAATATTCCCCAACGAAATAGTTTAGAATTCGAGAGTTTTTTTTTCATTGTCTGACATTTAAGGTTTAAACATATATAATGATATTGCTTTATTTGACGCTCAATTCATACCTCAATTTTGAAACTTAAAAATCACAATAATACAAATAAAAATAAAAAAAGCTGCCTTTGCAGGCAGCTTTTCATATTATTAAAAAGAGAAAAACATCTGTTAATTGTTTTCTTTATTAGGGTTTTCGGCACCTGATGGTAATTCAAGCCCGTATCCTTGTTTTTTGTCTGCTTGTTTAAGCTTGTAAGCAAGGAAAATTGAAATAACACCGCAAATTACCAGGATAAAAATAGGAATAGTATAATCATAAATAAATTGCTGTGAATATTCCCCGAATTTTGAAACGATATTCGGATCTTTCATTTTGATAATTTCCTGAGATATTTCAGATTGAGACAATCCGGCTGCTTCAAGTTTGGCGTTCAAAACCTGCCTGTTAGCAACAACTTTTGGATTTACAGCTTGCAGCAACGCTCCGATTCCCCAGAAGAAGGCACCAAGTCCCCAGTTTTGAACTGTAAACATAGCAGCATAAGCTGTCCCTAATCGGTTTTGAGATACAATTTTTGCAACGGAGGGCCACATCGCTGCAGGCACAAGTGAAAATGCTATCCCGAGGGAAATCAATCCCAGATAAGCTAATATCACATTGTCAAAAATAGATAATGACAGATGAGCAAAGATCAGGAGAAATGATCCCAGTATCATCAGTGAAGCTGCCTTTCCTTTTCGATCAACATAATTCCCAAAAATAGGTGTAAAAATAATTGTACCGAGAGGTATCAGGCTTGCGGTTTTTGACCCGTTTTTAAACCATATGGCTAAGGTATCACGGAGTAAATAAGCGAACAAAACAAATGAACCGACAATCAGAATAACAGAAAAGGCTTTTTTACTGGCTGTTTTCATTCGGGAAGGCACAATGGCAAACAATAGTGCATAAATGAACAACCCAATATAAATAGCAGCTGTACCAAAGGAAGTACTGCCGTTTATCTGAAATCCGCCTTCAGGCAACACAGCCGTAAAGTTAAATTTATTGATCAACAAGTCAGGTGCATACTGAATAAAAGGGAACACCGCAGCATAGAAAGCTACACAAAGCAATGCGATATAAATAAAGGATTTGTTCTGTAGTAATTTAAACAGGTCGGAAAACTTGAATTCTTCTTCCTCTTCCTGTTTCTCTCCTTCTGCAACTTCGGTTGCTTTCTTGGCTTTAAGTTGTTTGTCCAATTTAATATCAAAGAATACATAAATTACAAACATAATCAGGGCAACACCCATCAGGGCAGCAGCAAAGGTAACGGCTGGAGATACTGTTCCCGAGATATCAGGGGAAAGAGCAATACCCATGGCCGAACCTAATCGTCCGAATCCCATATTGATGGCCATAGCCAATGCCAGTTCGTAGCCTTTAAACCATTTTACCATAGTGGTCGTTGCAACCACACAAACCACTTCAAGACCAGAACCAAATAATATACGTCCGATAATCATTGCGGTAAGCTGTGTACTATGTTCATCTCCAAACACCCCGGCGGCTCCCATTGCAGTAATGGCACCACCCAATACAGCAAGGCTACCAAAAGCAAGCCCGGCAATTCTTACGCCCCATTTATCAAGGATCATACCACCTACGATGATCATACCAAACATGTTGGCAATGGTTGTTAATCCGATAAGTCGACCAAATTCCTCACTGGTAAATCCCATCTGGGTTTCCATCAGACCTTTTAAGCCTGAGAAAAAATCCTGGAACCAATAAGTTGCCAGCATCAATCCACTGACCAGTAGAAGAGCCAGCCATCTCATTGCAACTGAATCTTTTAATGTTTTCTTAGTTGTGTCTGTCATAATTTTCCAATTTAATATTAAATATAATCATTATTCTTTATCATAATTTAGTTATTCAAGTCCATTAAAACACCTGTCTTCAATCTGCATGCTAAGCTTAAAGGGTAAAATAAAAAAAAACCGGTTATTCGCATACCGATTTTATCTAAAATAATGCCTCCGAGGATGGTCATTAACAAAAATACATTAGGAACTGTAAAAAGACCATCGTCAGTGGATAAAAATCCAGGGTTGGTTTGCATCAAATCTTTTAACGGAGACCATGCATCATAAAAATAATAATTTAAAAACATTACAGCACTGGCTAACAATAAAACCGCCCATCGGGCTATAAAAGAGTCATTGATTTTTTTACCTTTTACCATTAATTATTTTTATTTTTTAAGAATCACCAAATCTATTATTTAATTATCAAAAAAAAAATGTTTTTTCTCACATTTGATAAAATGTTGAGAAATAAAAAACGACTACAAATTGTAGCCGTTTTTATCTTTAATTCCTTATAAAGCCTTAGTTATCAATATAAATCCAGGATGTAGGTTCAATGGCATCGCGAGCTTTTTCAAGATCCTTTACGGCTTCACGCCATGATTTGTATGCTCCGATACTAACCATCTGAAATTGATATTCATTGCGAAGCATCTCCGTCTTGTATCCTTTCTGCTTAATAAAACTATTATAGGCCTCAGCATATTTTGGCGTTTTAAAGCTACCCACAATGACATGGAATTTATATAATCTTTTCCTTTCTTGTTCTGCTTTTCGGATAGAATCTTTACGAGCCTTCTCTGCTTTTTGCTGAGCAAGTGCCTTTGCCTTTTTAATCGAGTCAACCTTACGCAAACTGTCAACTCTTCGTTCATAGGCAACTAATGTATCTTCTTTGGAAAACATTTTTTTCTTTTCGAAAAATTCGCATCCTGATGTTAATAATACAACTGCTGCTAATGTAAAAATTAATTTTCTCATAGAATTAGGATTAATCGTGATTTGTATATTTATAACAAAGATAAGGAAAATAACAGCAGATTATCAAAATATTTTTATAAAAAACTGTATGTAAACATTTTAGTATAGATACCGTTTTTATCTTAAATGGTTAAACTCCTTATCTTAAGCAGCGTGAGAAAAAAATAATCCCTAAAGCGTAACAACTATTTATACGGATTTTTTTATATTGCCCTTTTAAAATAAAAGACAAAAGAACATGAAAACCATTATTGATCTTTTTGAACAAAATGTAGAACAATACTCGAACAACCCATTACTATGGGAAAAGAAAACAGAAAAATATAATTCAACCACCTATCAGGAAACCTTAAAGCAAGTTGAAATAATGGCTGCAGGATTGTCAGCACTCCGTG
>JBNJFS010000272.1:0-3683 GCA_051747085.1 Bacteroidota bacterium | reverse complement strand
GCTTGCAATTGCTGTTCAAACTCGGCCATATCCAGCATATAGCCGGGAAAATATTTAAGCTTCCGATTGATCTTTTTGCGAAAAAGCCCGGTAGCATTTACAAATTGATCAATATACAACCTGGAAACACCGTTAAAAGCACCATTCATTAGTTTCCCAAACTGACGGTCAAAATAACTTTTGGAATTTGGCATATAATGATACCGGGATAGCTCATTATGAAAAACTATAGGAAACCTTTGTTTTCTCAAGCATTCAAGCATTTTTGTAATCTCCGGGTCTGACCACCGGGCCGTAACTTTTAGCTCTCCATATCCTTTGATCCCTTTTTCGGCATACCGCGTTAATCTATCACAAACATCAGATTGTGTCGGATCGGGAGCATAAAAAGGCACAATTCTATCCGGGTTATGATGATAGGCCTCTAAAATTTCTTCAACAGAAATATGCCGGTACAGTTCAGGGATTGGCGGATTAAGTTCTTCCCAGGAAAACAACCATATTTGATCTATTTTTTCCCTGTCCAGATATTCAGTGATCTTCTCTGGCGTAAAACCTTTTAAACCGGGATGGAAATGTGCGTCTACAAACATTCGTTTTTGATTAGTATTTTACATTAAATATATCAGCTGTTGAAAAGGCCAACTTTAATAAAACAGAGTTTATTTTAAACACATGCATATAAGGTGTCTGTATTGTTCCATAAGTTCTGAAGTACCTTTCCACAGGCTCGATCATACTTCCTTCGAAATCAAAACTTTGCACTTTCCCGGATACAAACTCAATAGCTGACCATAAATTCAAGCTCATGGCTTGTTGAGTTTGCAGCTCCGGATCCCGGGCTCCTAAAATATAATAAGCAGCATTATTATCCCATACAACAAATACAGCAGCATACAATTTCCCTTTCTCATCAAATGCAGCAAACGTTTTTCCACACTTTTGTTCCGAACAGGAAGCAATTAGATTTTTCAAATAATCCGGTGAATAAGGTGGTTTTCTGTTTTTGGATATGATTTCATAATACTCCTGAACTTCCGTATCTTCCAACTCTCGTACAACAAATTCCTTTTGGGCTTTTTTAATATTCCGTTTGACATTGTTTTTAAATGCCGCAAATACCGTTTCTGTATCACTAATATCCGGCAAAATATAAGTATATCGTGTTGTTTGACGGAACTGTTTCCAGTAAAACGGCAGCCAGTTATTTATACTATGATGAAATCGCTGATTATAGTATTTAAACCGGGGCAATTCCCCAATAAGTTCCTCCATTACTGCATGTTCATGCGAAAGGCGTTTGGCATATTTCATATCTGCAGGATAAGGAATAAAAGGCCCCATATAAGGTGTCAATGGTGGCATGCTGATAAACCCTTTCCGTTTTAAGTAGTAAGGCAAAACGCCTGTAATGCGTCCTTTGTTTTCCGCAAAAACAACATCCCAATGTTCAGCACCGCAGCTTAAGTCCAGCCAAAATGGCTGCATGAAAAGCGGAACTTCATTTTCCGCACAAAACGCTTCATATCTTTGCCTGATCTCCATCTATCCGGATTTTTGCTTTTGTAAATTAGCCGGTAAGCGGCTATTTTTCCTTAACCCGGTATCCATAAACTGATCCAGGTTATTCAATATCTGCTCCGGAGAATTTATCAGATTTTCATACTGAATATGTAATACGTTTTCCGGAGGAAAGTGCTTTATATCATTCTCTATATATTTCTTAACGGAATGAATTTGTTGATGTATACGTTCCGATTCATCATGAAAATTCATATCCTTGATTTCAGGTGGATAAATACTCCAAAATTCATTCCGTGAAACTGATTTCTTTTTCCTGATCTTTGCAATTGATCTGGCGGTATCCTTCAGATTCCTGTCAATGATAATAATCTTTGCATTCGGGAAAAGCTCTTTTAATAACCTTAACCTAAGGCTGTTAGCCAGATTTTTTATAACCAACGGCTTTTTATATCTTTTTATAACAGATTCAATTTCTGCTTTAAGTTGCTGTTTTGTTGCGGATGTCAAATCTTCAGGCCGAACAAGATATTGCTGCTTTTTAAAAAATCTGTACCAGTAATTCCCGGCTTCGCCAGGGCAATGAAGCCCATAACTTAAGGTGTTTCCGCTTTTGGATTTAAAACAATTATGGGGTTTGTTACCAAACATTTTATAACTGTAGTAAAATCCGGTTAAGGGAAAAGAATGCATAATATCCACTAAGTTATCGAAATAACTGACATCATACCGGTTGGTTATCAATTGATAGGAAAATGTAGAACCCGTCCTGGGCACACCAATGATAAAAACAGGTTGGCCGGGTAATGCCGTTGATCGATCTGCTTCCAAAAGCTTTTTTTCCGTTTTTTTAAATTTCCGGGAAAAACATTTTACCGCTCTCACACAAATCTCATAAACTACATTCCAAAAGTTATATTTTGCCGGTATAATATTCGTCATCGTTGCAAAGATAAAGTTTTCAATTTAATACTTTGATAATAGATGAAATTTGTATTTCAGCTAACACCAGTTTTAATCATTGCGGAACGTTATTTTGTTTTCAACTCCTATAAAATGACTCTATCTTAAAATTTACAAAAAATGTAATCCGCTAAAATGCAAGGTATCTAAGCGAATTCCTTTGAGTGCTCTCTATCATGTAATAGCTAAATCCAGAACACATGTTTTTGATTTTATTCTTACTATCTATAATAATGAATTCATTTAAAAATAACATCATCCTCCTATCCAGAACATTTTATTGAATTTCCCTTATCTTTGTTGTCTTGATTTTATGTTCCAAAACAATAAAATGTATTTTAAACAAGGCTTGCTGGAAAACACGAAATAAATTCATAATGAACATCATACTTTGGTTGATTTTTTGTGCAATGTACAAGGTTTTCAGCAAGACCTAAATAACATCAATGCATTAAAAAAGAGTGATCAATCATGGTAAAAAATAAAATATCAAAACTGAACATCTTGCTTAAAAAAATAAGATCCTTCCGATTGGTTAAATTCCATTATTTTTACCTTGAGAGAGTCAAGTATCCATTATTTTTATTGAAATACAGAGTATTGGCAAAATCTCAAAATAAGACAATTGTTCATTTCATTCATATTGGAAAAACAGGAGGGACTGCAATAAGAACTGCCTTAAAAAATCATAATAAACCATTCATTAACAACAAATACATTATCTTTTCGCATCCACATTTTGTGGGTTTACAACATGCATGGAAAGGAGAAAAAGTTTTCTTTTTTATCAGAAATCCCATTGATAGATTCGTTAGCGGTTTTTATTCAAGAAAAAGAAAAGGCATGCCCCACTTATATAATGAATGGACTACAGGAGAAGCAAAAGCTTTTAATGAATTTTCCACTCCTAATGAATTAGCCGTATCACTTACATCAGAAAATCAAGTTATTCGAAATAGCGCGTATGATGCAATGCGAAGCATAGGTCATTTAAGAACTTCCTATTGGGACTGGTTTAAAAATGAGGCTTGTTTGGAAAATCATTTCGATGATATTGTTTTTGTGGGCAGCCAAAAGAATCTAAATACTGATTTCGAATCTTTGAAGAAACTTTTAGATATTCCAGAATCCTATAAACTTCCGACTGATAAAGTCAATCAACATAAAAATCCTGAGAATGCAGATAAGCATCTCACTAA
>JBNJFS010000271.1:0-3719 GCA_051747085.1 Bacteroidota bacterium | reverse complement strand
CTTATTGTATATTAAAAGTCTGGATAATGAGAAGGCCAACCTGAAATCTCAGCTTTCCGGAAAATTCCGGGATATGAAGCTGCAAAAAGAAGAACTGCAAACCCGGATTGAATTTACTACCATACATAACCACAACTTTTACAGCAGTGGAACCGGTATAGGGTTAAGCATTTGCAAGAAACTGGTGGAAGGCCTGGAAGGGAATATGTGGGTGGATTCTGAACCAGATAAAGGTTCTACTTTTTACTTCACACTTCCCTATTATAAAGTTAAAAATTTTTCTTTTTAATTTCGTCACCTTTTTGGTGATCACTTTAGCTTTAAAACATAATAATCGTGCAGCAGTACAGAAGATTAGCAGGACAGACCGCCCTCTATGGGCTGGGAACAATAGTTCCCCGATTTTTGAATTATGTTGTGCTTACTCCTTTTTATACCCATATTTTTAGTCAGGAACAATATGGAATTGTAACCAACCTTTATGCTTACGTTGTATTTTTACTTATTCTGCTCACCTATGGACTGGAGACCGGTTACTTCAGGTTTACCAAATCTGAAGACAATCCAAAAAGGGTTTACTCTACCATCATGGGTTCTCTTTTTACTACTTCCATCTTATTTATACTTTTAATAATTATTTTTAATCAGCCCATTGCAAGAATTCTGGAATATCCTGACCGGCGATATCTGATTATATTGTTCTCTGCTGTTGTTGCCCTGGATGCTTTTTCTGCAATTCCTTTTGCCAAACTCAGGTTTGAGGCAAAGGCTAAAAAATTTGGATATCTTAAAATATTTAATGTCATTGTCAACCTCTTTTTTAACTTTGTTTTTTTTGTTGGTTTTCCCTATCTCAACACCCATTATCCTTCGTCCTTTTTGTTAAATTTTTATGATGCCTCCATAGGAGTGGGTTACGTTTTTCTTTCTAACTTGCTTGCCAGTTTCTTGACATTGCTTCTTTTATTGCCGGAAATTGATATTTCACCCGGTTTGATCGACTTGAAACTGTTAAAACGGGTATTAAAATATTCATTGCCTTTATTGGTGGTAGGACTAGCCGGAACCATAAATGAAGTAGCCGATAAGGAACTTATCAAAAGATTTGTTCCGGATGAAGCCTCTCCTATGAGACAACTGGGTATTTACGGGGCCAATTACAAGTTGGGTATGCTGATGACCATATTTATTCAGATGTTCAGGTATGCAGCAGAACCTTTCTATTTTTCCAAGATGAAAGATTATGATGCCAAAGAGACGTACGCCAAAGTCATGCGTTATTTTATTATTTTTGGTCTTTTTATTTTTCTGATGGTTAACTTATATATTGAAATATTTAAATATTTTATCGATTCCAAGTTTCACAGCGGTCTGCATATTGTTCCAATTATTTTGATAGCTAACCTTTTTCTTGGCATTAATTACAACTTGTCTATTTGGTATAAATTATCCAATTTAACCAAATATGGAGCAATGATTGCTTTATTTGGTGCAGCCATAACCATTTCCATGAATATAACCCTGCTTCCTGTCTATGGCTATGAAGCATCTGCCTGGGCTACCCTTGTCTGTTATTTTACCATGATGATGGTTTCCTTCTTTCTTGGGAGGAAACATTACTATGTCCCTTATGCATTAAAGTCTGTTTTGTTCTATTTTATTATCGCTCTCACAATCTTCATTATTCAAAAGTTTATACATTATCCTTCCATTATCCAGAAAAATCTTTTTAATTCTTTATTTTTGCTTTTATTTATCTGGATCGTTTTAAAAAAAGAAAAAATAAAAGTCCGTGATATTAAAACATTTATTGGTATTAAACATTAACCTATGAAAGTAAAGATCGTCAATCAATCGAATCATTCATTGCCCCGGTATAGTACAGAACAATCATCCGGAATGGATTTACAAGCCAATATTGAAGAGCCCGTTAAACTTAAACCGCTGGAAAGGTCACTAATCCCAACGGGAATGTATATTGAACTACCTACAGGATATGAAGCCCAAATACGTCCGAGAAGTGGTTTAACACTCAAAAAGGGCATTACTATACTGAATACCCCGGGTACCATTGATTCAGATTACAGAGGAGAGATTGGGGTCATCACGATCAATCTGTCGAATGAAACTGTGGAAATCACACCCGGTGAAAGAATATGCCAATTGGTTGTTTCAAAAGTGGAAAAAATTGAATTGGAAGAAACCGGTCAAATCAATGAAACCTCCCGTTCTGATGGAGGTTTTGGCCATACAGGAACCCATTAAACCTTAAACCTATGAAGATTATCATACCCATGGCTGGTATGGGAAAGCGAATGAGACCCCATACTTTAACTACACCCAAACCATTAATAAAAATTGCCGGTAAAGCCATTGTTAATCACTTGGTATACGAAATCCAGGATGTATTGAATGAAAAGATTGAAGAGATTAATTTTGTTATAGGCGATTTTGGAGATCATATAGAAAATGAACTTCAGGATCTGGCCCATGAACTTGGAGCCAAACCCGTTATTTCTTACCAGGAAAAACCATTAGGTACTGCCCATGCAGTTTATTGTGCCCGGTCATCTTTACGGGATAAAGTTATCGTTGCTTTTTCAGATACCTTATTTAAGGCCGATTTTAAATTGAATACCGAGTCCGACGGTATTATCTGGACCAAAAAAGTGGAAGATCCAAGTGCATTTGGTGTGGTTAGAAAGGATGGCAATGGTTATGTCGATGGATTTTATGAAAAACCCGAAGAATATGTTTCAGATGAGGCCATCATTGGAGTATATTATTTCCGGAAAGGCGAAGAATTGAAAAAGGAAATTGAATACCTTTTAGAGAATGAACTCATGGGCAATGGAGAATATCAGTTAACCGATGCCCTGGAAAATCTGAGGAATAAAGGAAACTTCTTTACCACTTCTGTTGTTAATCAGTGGTACGATTGTGGGAACAAAATTGCTACTGTTGCAACCAACCGGGAAATTCTTAAATATTATAGCCATAAGGAATTGATTGATGAATCGGCTAAAATTGAAAACAGTGTTGTTGTGGAACCCTGTTATATCGGAAAAAATGCTAAACTGAAAAATTCAGTCGTCGGTCCCTATGTTTCTGTAGAAAATAATACTTGTATAAAAAATTCGTTAATAAGTAATTCACTCATTCAATCGGATACCCATCTGGAAAGGGTCAATATTGTTAATTCCATGATTGGGAATAACATCAATATGGAAGGTAAACCCTCAGATCTGAGTGTCGGGGATTTTACAAATATCAAACTATAAAAGTGTATGCGTTTTAATTTGGGAATAGTTTTGCTGGGTGTCATTATTCTTACTGCTGGTGGTTGCAGCGTGATGAATAATACGGATTCAACTGAAAATAAGAAAGCTTCAAAAGATACTGTTTCAAAAGAATTATCTGAAAGTAAACAGGTAGAATATCAATATAAATACATTGAAGGGATTAAGCTTCGTTTATTGGGTAAATCAAGTGACGCACTTGAATATTTGAACCAATGTTCTGAAATTAAACCTCAGGCTCCTGCTCCTTATTATCAAAAATCATTGATTGCTTCTCAGATGGAAGAATTTGAAGAGGCCATACGTTTTGGGAAAAAATCAGTAAAATATGGCCCGGATAACAAATGGTACAGGATAAATCTTGCCGATCTTTATCTTCAGAATGAAGTTCTGGATAGTGCAAGAATGCAATATGAATAT
>JBNJFS010000270.1:0-3720 GCA_051747085.1 Bacteroidota bacterium | reverse complement strand
GAGAGAAAACTGAAAGAGGAACAATCAGAAAAACCTGTTGAGCAGGAAGAAGATGAAGAGAAGAATGAATCGGAAGAAACAAAAACAGAAAACAATGAACAAAAAAAGGGGGAGACTGTTTCTTCTGAAAATAATAATGGATAATTATGCTCAATCAATGGGATAAAAGATATAATCGTTCTGAATATATTTACGGCACCGAACCCAATTTATTTTTAAAGGATTTTATTGAAAAAAATAAACCCGGAAAATTATTGCTCCCCGGAGATGGAGAGGGGAGGAATTCAGTATATGCTGCAAAATCAGGATGGCAGGTAACTGCATTTGATTCAAGTAAGATAGCTAAAGCCAAAGCATTAAAGCTGGCCCGGCAAATGAACGTTTCGATTCAATATGATGTATGCTCTGTTATGGATTTTAATGCAGATCATAAATTTAATCTAATCTCCTTAATATATCTGCACTTAGAACCAAAGATCAGAAAATCTTTTCACCAAAAACTTGTAGAACATCTTACTGAAGACGGACACATTTTATTAGAGGTATTTTCAAAAGAACAAGTCCATAATTCTACAGGCGGTCCCAAAAACCCTGACATGCTCTATTCTATAGATGAATTAAAACATGATTTTGATGGAATGAATATTAAATTTTTAGAAAAAACAACAACATATCTTTCCGAAGGAACACACCATAATGGACAGGCAAATGTGATACGTTTGTTAGCCTCAAAAAATTGATAATCGTTTTGTTTGCATTTTTATGGGTAAAATATCAATGTATTCATTGACAAAGACTTTCATAATCCTTAAATTTATATACATAAAAATATTCATAATTTTTTATTCATAAAAATGGGAGGTATTATGTCTGATCATGTTTATAAAATTATTGAACTTGTAGGTACAAGTTCGGAATCATGGGAAAAAGCAGCTGCCAATGCTGTGAAAAAAGCTTCTGAAAGTTTGCGCGACCTTCGTATAGCCGAAGTCTCCCAATTGGATTTGCAAATTAATGAAGGGAAAATTGAGGCTTATAGAGCAAAAGTTAAAGTTTCTTTTAAATACGAAGGACATCATTAATCCTGGCTGTTTAATTGATATTTAATCAAAGGAGCTGTCCAAAAAGAGTATAAACATTTTTGGGATAGCCCCTTTGTTTATTTTAAACAATTTGTTTTTAAAAAATACCGCTCAAATTTATCCCGCTTAATCGGTTTTCCGTGACCCGGTAAAAATAAACTGCATTTTGTACTTAGGAGCAATTCCCAGCTTTTATAAAGGTTTTTAACATCATCAGCAAAAGGAGGAAATATCTTATGCTTAAATATTCCGAATAAAGTGTCGCCCACCAGGGCAATCTCGTCATCAACAAGTAAACTTTCAGACCCAATGGTATGCCCGGGAGTATGTATTATTTTCAGGTCATCAGATAATGATAAATGATCGTTTGCTATAATATCCGGAATAGCGGGCTCATACTTTCCAATAGAACTTGCATATCTATTTCCGGAATTAGTAATGAGTTTAAACAACCACGAGGTGCCTTTGGGTAATTTAGTAAATCCATTTTTTATCCATTCTTTCTCGTGCTCGTGAACAATAATTTTTGCATTAAAATCATTTTTTATATTGTTCGAGTTGCCTGCATGATCATAATGGGTGTGCGTTAAAAAATGATAATCAATGAAAGGGTGATCTCCTAAAATGAGTTTAAGCTGACGTTTTAATTTTTGGTAGCTCTTAGCTACTCCGCTATCAACCAGAATATTTAAATGGTCTTTTTGGATAAGATAACAGTTCGTCATTCCTGCCAGAATAATATGGATTTTTGTTCCCCGGGCTGATTTAATATTCATAATTTTATCCTATTGGTTGTTTACAATTTAAGATAATTCGGTTATAAATTCAAAGAAACAGGGATGAAGATATAAAATACTTCAACAAAAAAATGTATAATTTGGATTATAAACGCTAAAACGATCCACTAATCCTGAACCGATAACTCGTTTTCTGTCAGCCTTTCTTGATACGATTGTATAATGGCTTTGATCTTCTTTTCATATTCAGAATAATCTTTGGATGAATGAATCAGATTATTGTTAAGTAAAGGGTCTTTTTGTAAATTATAAAATGCGATGGTTTTATTCCCGTCAAACTGAAGTAAGAATTCTTCTTCTATCAACTGATAAATCCCATTCATATAATTTACGGTAAACCTTTCGGTTGTATCTGATAACATACTTTTTCCAAAAGCAATAAAAGGATTATTATACCCGCAATAATCCATGATAGTAGGTAATAAATCGGTTTGTTGAGTAATAAATTTCCTTTGTCCCTTAAATAGGGGATCATTCGGGTGGTATAATATTATAGGTATAGCATAATTTCCAACTTTCGTTTTATAAAATGCATGCTCTGCCTGGGCGGTATGATCGGCTGTTATAATAAAAAGGGTGTTTTGATACCAGGTAGTATGTTGTGCTGCTTCAAAAAATTTTTTTAAAGCAAAATCCGTATATCCTATACTTTCATGGATATTCAGATTCCCTTCCGGAAATTGACCCTTATATTTGGAGGGAATCTGATAAGGGTGGTGCGATGTTAAGGTAAATATTGTTGCAAAAAACGGAGAACTGAATTGATCTAACTGATGTTTAAAATATAATAAATACTCCTCGTCGTAAATACCCCAGTTCCCGTCAAAGTGTGATTTTTCAGGATATTCATCCATTCCGTAATAGTCGTCAAACCCTGCAATGTTTGCAAACTGATCAAACCCCATGGTTCCGTTTTTACCCCCATGAAAAAAGACGGATTTATAGCCTAAATCCTTCAATAACGAAGGTATTGTATTGATTTTATTTGCTGAAAATTGTGAAGTAATGTATGGATTATCAGTTAATGCAGGTAAACCTGCTATTATTGAAGGCATAGCTTCAATAGAACGCTTGCCATTGGCAAAACTTTTGGTATATACTAAACCGTTAGCGCATAGTTGGTCTATAAAAGGCGTATATCCTTCATAATTGTTAAAAAAACCAATATATTCCTTTGAAAAACTCTCTAAAATAATCAGAACAATATTTTGTTGCGGTTTATTCTGAACGGAATTATACTGTTGAACTGGATGGTAAATAGAATCAAGGGTTTGTTGATCAAAATAACGATTGATTTTAATTCTTTCTGTTCCTAACGATTTCATTATCGTAAAGGGTGAATTCAACACCAAAGGAACATTTTTTGCTGTGGTATATTTTGCGGCATGTATTACCCTTAGCGGTTTTAGCTGGAAGCCACCACGACCGCCAATTAAACCTATACCCATTAAAAATAAAAATAAAATGGATGGATAAATGAGTCGATTTTTTAATGATGATATTGAGCTTGTTTTTTTATCATTTATTTGAGGATATAGGCGTATAAGCGCATAAACAAATACTATCCAAAGGATAATTAAATACCAGTAATCTTTCACAAAAACGGGTAATAACGTAATAAAGTCCTCACCGAGCCACACAGCATTAAAAATATCCGATGTTAGACGTTTGTGCTCAAAATCAAAGAATTTTGTATCGATAAAGTTGGTCGATAAGAGAACGGCATTAATAAAAATAAATATAATTTTTAAGGTCTTCTGATATGTTTTCCTGTTTTTGAAATCTCCGGGTAGTAAGCTAAGAACAATAAAAGGCAGGTTGAAATAATAAAGAGCAGAAAT
>JBNJFS010000269.1:0-3732 GCA_051747085.1 Bacteroidota bacterium | reverse complement strand
CCAAAAGTATTATTCCAAATGTTCCTTTAACATTCTACAGTTTTCACATTATGGTTGCTTTAGGATTTTATTTTGTGCTGTTATTTATGGTTGTACTTTTCTTGATTTATAAAAACAAGCTGGAAACCAAAAAATGGCTTTTACGACTGGCGATATTTACCATTCCTTTAGCCTACATTGCCAGTATGTCGGGATGGATTGTGGCCGAAGTAGGCCGGCAGCCATGGACGATTCAGGATTTATTGCCTACGGTTGCAGCCGTATCAAATATTGATGCCAGCGCCGTACAAATTACCTTCTGGCTGTTTACTTTTATCTTTACGGCACTGCTTATTGCAGAAATAAAAATCATGACCAAACAAATAAAAATAGGACCTAAAGAAGGAGGACATTAAAATGTTTGAAACATTATCACATTTAGTATTACAACAATACTGGTGGGTCATTATCTCACTACTTGGCTCAACGCTTGTATTCCTGCTTTTTGTTCAGGGCGGTCAAACACTAATCTACTCTTTAGGAAAAACAACTATCGAGCGCCGCATGCTGGTAAACTCTTTAGGCCGAAAATGGGAATTTACATTTACCACACTGGTAACATTCGGAGGTGCCTTTTTTGCATCATTCCCGCTGTTTTATGCCACTAGTTTCGGAGGTGCTTACTGGGTATGGATGCTTATCCTTTTTGCTTTTATTATTCAGGCTATTTCTTACGAATACAGGTCAAAGCCCAATAATTTTTTAGGAGCAAAAACCTATGAAGTGTTCCTTTTTATTAACGGTGCACTGGGAACTATTTTGCTGGGAACCGCTGTTGCAACCTTTTTTACCGGGTCGGAATTTTATATAAATGATATGAACTCATCATTCTGGGAAGGTTCAGCCCGAGGGTTAGAACTGGCGTTAAACCCACATAACCTTTCACTCGGGTTTGCCGTTTTCTTCCTGGCCAGAACACTGGGAATCCTCTATTTTATGAATAATATTGATGAAGAGGGTATGATTTCACGTGCAAAAAAGAAGTTAGTATATAATGCAATATTTTTTGTCATTTTCTTTTTGACTTTTGTTATATGGCTGCTGCTTATTGATGGATTTGCTTATCACCCGGAAACGAAAGAAGTATTCATGGAGCCAAATAAATACCTGCATAATTTTTTACAGATGCCTGTAGTAGCAATCCTTTTTATTGCAGGTGTATTATTGGTTTTATTTGGTATAGGAAAGTCAATCCATAAAGAATGCTCCAACGGGATATGGTATGCAGGCCCCGGAACAATATTAACTGTTTTTGCATTATTTCTTGTTGCCGGATTTAACCATACCGCCTTTTACCCCTCAACATTTGATTTACAAAGCTCATTAACCATTGAAAATGCCTCATCAAGCAAATATACTTTAACAGCGATGAGTTATGTTTCATTAATGGTTCCTTTTGTCGCTGCGTATATATGGTATGCATGGAAATCAATTAATAACAAAAAAATTGATAAAGAAGAAATGGATGAGGATATCCATGTTTATTAATTCTAAACTGCAAAATTTATGACATATTTAACAGAAATTCTTTGGCTCTTCAGCTGGCCGGTACTTATTTGGGTTAGCTACAAACTATCGGTTTGGGCCATAAAAAAATTTGATGAGCAGCTGGCTAAAGATGAATAATCGGTATAAACATAAAACAGATATAAATCGTTACATTTATCGTATCAACCGATAAAAATGACCAAACTTAAAAATATCATACCGATACAACAATGGTATCCCGGGCTTAAAAACACACCCTTACTCATTGCAGGCCCTTGCAGCGCTGAAAGCGAAGAGCAGGTTATGCAAACAGCGCATGCCATTGCTAAACTGGACAAAGTAAATGTATTCCGTTCGGGCATATGGAAACCACGTACACGCCCCGGAAATTTCGAAGGTGTTGGGGAGCAGGGACTCAAATGGTTGCAACAGGTAAAAAAAGAAACCGGTCTGTTAACAACTGTTGAAGTGGCTAATCCGGAACATATTGAATTAGCCGTTAAATATGATATTGATATCTTATGGGTTGGTGCACGAACAACATCCAACCCTTTTTCTGTGCAAGAACTGGCTGATAGTTTAAAAGGGTACGATAAACCGGTAATGGTAAAAAACCCGATAAACCCGGATATTCAATTATGGGTTGGCGCTTTGGAGCGTTTCTTTAAAGCAGGGATTCATAAACTGGCTGCCATTCATCGGGGTTTCTATCCTTTCGAAGCCACTACCCTGCGAAATATTCCCAAATGGGAGGTTGCCATTGAATTGAAAAGTATGTGCCACAGCTTACCTATTATTTGTGATCCCAGTCATATTTCAGGTAATACAGAGTTTGTTCCTGAAATAGCCCAAAAAGCTATGGATTTAAACATGAATGGTTTGATGATTGAAACACACATCAACCCTACAGCTGCATTGAGCGATATGAATCAGCAACTAACACCCAAGCAGTTGGATGATTTGCTGAATAAACTAATATTCAGATCGATATCGGTAAAAAATAACGAATTTATCAGCGTGCTAGAAAGTTTACGGGATAAAATCGACTCCATCGATCAGCAAATGCTCGAACTTCTATCGCAACGAATGGGTATTGTTGAAGAAATCGGGAAGTATAAAAGCAAAAACGAGGTAACTATCCTTCAGTTACGGCGTTGGGAAAAGATTATTAATACACGGCTAAAACAGGGTAAAAAACTGGGATTATCCGAAGATTTTATCAAAAAATTACTTCAGCTGGTTCATAAAGAATCCATTCAAAAACAAACTGAAGTAATGAATAAAATTGCCGCCTCAAAAAAAAACAAAACTAAATAGTCGTTATTTAATTTCTTTAAGCGTATAATCATACCCTTCCATAACCGGATTGGAAAGAATCTTGTTACAAGCTTCATTTACCCTTTCCATTGCAATTTCTTCGCTTTTGGCTTCAATTTCGAGAGTAATATGCTTACCAATTCGAACATTCGATACTTCATTAAAACCTATATTTTTCATACTATGGGTTACAGCCTTGCCTTGAGGATCTAATAGTGCTTTTAAGGGCATTACATTTATTTCTGCTAAAAATTTCATTATGGTAAATATTAATCTAAGTTATAAATCCAATTATTTATTGTTGATAATAAAATATATAATATGATAATAAAAGGAATCGCAATTGAATGCAATAATATTAATAAAATGGCAGATAATCCAACAAAAATAAAACGAATTTTATTTCCTCTGAATCCCAAATTTCTAAATTTTAACGAAAACATCGGAAACTCAGCAACTAAAAGTAATGAGAAAACAAGTATTAAGACCAGAAGAAAGATTTTATTCTGGATTAAATAATGTACCAGGTAATTATCACTAACCAGGGTAATGATATATAAAGAAACAAAAAACAGAGCATTGGCAGGCGTAGGCAGTCCGATAAATGAATTACTTTGTCTTTCGTCTATATTAAATTTTGCCAAACGGATACCAGAAAAAACAGCAATTAAAAAGGGTGAAATCAAAAATAAAATATCGATTACCGGTAATTCAGCCAACGTGGGAATGTAATGTGTATTATAGAGTGCACTTTTCATCAAAAAATACACAATAACCGATGGAGCTACGCCAAAGCTAACCACATCAGCCAATGAATCTAACTCTTTTCCAACCTTAGAATAGACATTTAACAAACGGGCAGTCATTCCGTCCAGAAAATCTAATATC
>JBNJFS010000268.1:0-3743 GCA_051747085.1 Bacteroidota bacterium | reverse complement strand
TTTCTTTTTTTTATAAAAAACAAAAATACAAATTGATTCAAATCATTCCTAACCTTTTTTTACTTGAAAAATATCTATTTTAAGACAAAATGACATTTAAGTTTCGTTATAAGGGTCATTATGTCACTAGTTTGGCACTTTTATCAGATTCTTTCCTTTGTTTTTCAAATGGCATAGGTTTTGAATAATTCAATGTAAAAATAATTATATTAATTTAAACTAATTAAAAATTATAAAGTTATGACACTCGTAAAAACAAACAGACCCGCATCTCAAATGTATAGAGATAACCGTTATAGTAGATTGTCAGACATAATGAATGATATGTATACAGCAGAAAAGTTAGGTAATACTACTGATTGCTCAGCTCCTCCAGCAAATATTATTGAATCCAAATTTGATTTCAGAATTGAAATGGCTGTACCGGGATTTGAGAAATCAGATTTTAAAATTGACCTGGATAAAAAAATGTTAACCATTTCTCTGGATAAAAATGTAGATGAAAATACGGAAGAAAAATGTAATTATAAAGAATTTAATTACAACAAATTTTCTCGAACCTTCAGGTTATCCGATAAAATCGATACCGAGAAGATTAATGCTCTTTATAAAAATGGTTTATTACAGGTTGTCTTGCCTAAAAAAGAAGAAGCTATAGAAAAACCGGCACGACAAATTAAAATTTCATAATAACTACATATATATATATCCTTTATAAGAAAACATCCTGAAGTATTTTTCAGGATGTTTTTTTTTGATATCTAAATGGTATTTTATTGTCTAAAAAATATTATATCAATTAATTACTGTTAAAAATATCTGTAAAATTTATAACCCTAAAAAATATTATACGTATGTACATGTATTAATTAACTTATGCATGATTTTTGTATTAAAATAAAAGTCCTTATAATAATTAAATTTTTTTAATACATTTGGAATACCATTCGTTATCAAACATGAAATAATACATCAGAAAATGAAAAACATTGCAATTATCATAAGTATTTTTTTACTCAGTCTAAATCTTTTTTCGCAAAATACCGGTGAAGAAAAATGGAAGGAAAATATTGTAAAAAATCATATTCAGACTCAGGTACAATGGAATCATAAATATGAAAAAGGGAAACCGGTAAAAAATGGTTATAAGAATTTTACCAAACGATATGATCACAGAGGGAATGTTATTGAAGAGGTATATTATCATTCAGGTACCATTGATCAAAAACTGAGTTATAAATATGATAACAATGAAAATAAGGTCGAATATAGTAGCTATAAAGGTAATGAGAATGAGTTATTATACAAACAAAATATAACTTATGACAACTTTAATAGAAAAATACGCGAAGAGCGTTATAATGGAACAGATTACCAGATTATTAAATACAATTATGACGAAAAAGATCGTTTAGCCGGCATTACCCGTTCTGATATTTTTGGTAGTGTTGAACACCAGCGAGATTTTAACTATGAAGGCAATATTTGTACCATCAATATTTTTGATAAAGGGAAAGAAGTTGGAAAAATTATTAACCAATATGATGATTTGGGGAACATCGTTGAAAGTACTGAATATGATATTAACGGGGATGTAAAGGAAAAATATCTTTACACGTTTAACGGGAAACTCTTAATTGACAAAACAAAATATGTCCTTGGAAATTTTATTTATAAAGAGTATTATAGCTACGATAGTAAAGGAAACTTAGTAGAGATTAAGAAAGAGCAACCGAAAGGAAATATTTTTGTCAGCAACATATATGAATACGATAAAGAGGGGAATTTAATTGAAGAGGAGTGGTATGATGATAATCCCAACGAAAACTCCAAAAAAACATATTTTTATAATGAAAAAGGGATACTGGAAAAAGTAGAAGTTTACTACGCTCTTTACCGTTATCGAATTCAGTATCGTTATGATTATACTTTTTATTAAAAAATAAAATAAATATTCTTAAATAGAAGAAGTAAGCCGGAATCATTTTATTTCCGGCTTTTTGCATTAATCATATTTATTCAGATCAACATCTTTTTCTCTTTGGCCCGGGATTACCTCTAATAGTTCCACTTCGAAAATGGTTGAGGTGTATGGAGGAATAATGCCTGTTGATGATCCGGTTTGTCCAAAACCTATATTTGATGGTATAATAAATAAAGCTCTTTCGCCTTCAACCATTCGTCCGATAGCTTCTTCCATGCCGGGAATTACCTGCCATTTTCGTCCATATACAAACTGAAATGGTGAGTTGCGTCGTTTGGTCGAATCAAAAAACTTACCATTCAAAAATTTTCCTTCGTAATGAACCGTTACAGTATCGCCAACGCTTACATTGTCACCGGTTCCTTTGTTCAGTGTAATATGATATAATCCTGATTCTGTAGGTTCTTTATTAATTTCTTCCTGTTCAATAAATTGACGTAAAATCACTTTTTCATATTCACCAAAATCTTCAATCCAGTGTAAAAAAGCTTCTTTTTCACGATAGTAATCTTCTTCAGTCTGGATTTCGATCATCTCTATTTCTACTTTCATCGGTTCTTCTTTACTTAAAAAATCAGGCAGACTGGTTTCCAGTGTTTTTGTAAAAAAATCATTAGCAGAAATAATAAACTCAGCTTTTTCTTCCTCGGCCAACATTAAAAAACATTCGTCAATAGCTCCGGGAAAGGTTGGTTCGGATGCCTGAATTTTTCTTCTGCCTTCAAAAAACAAAGAGTCATCAATCGTTTTATAGGCAATATCTACCGTTAAATAATTTCCGGGCATCGCTTTTTTAGATTCCTCCCCGAATTTTAGTAATTTATAATAAATACCCGATTTTGTTTTTGAGTAACCGGGATATTTAGAAAAATAATTGCAGGAAACTATCCCTAAAGCCAGTAATAAAAAGAAAAGAATTCGTTTTATCATAATCTTCTATTTATCAGTATTATATATTTTTCTTCACATCAATAATTTCAACATCATAAATGATGGTTGCTCTTGCAGGAATTTTTTTATTATCGCCAACAAGTCCGTGGGCTAAATGCGGAGGCAAAATAAATCTTGCTTTGCTTCCCTTTCTTAACATCAATACGCCTTGTTCAAGGCCAGACTCTACACCTCCTTTACCAACAATAAAACTTTTTGCTCCTAAGCTGTCAGAAGAATAACAAAGGGTTCCATCCATTAACCAGACGCTATAGTTTAGTTTAATATAATCGTTTTCTTCAATAATATCGCCTGTCCCATCCTTATAAACCATATACCAAAGGCCGGTTTCGGTCATCTTCATATCCCAACCACGACGCTCAATATAATTTTTAATTACTTCAACGTCTTTATCAACCAGCATCTGGTTGATTTTTTTCAGTGATTTTTTCGAATATTGTTGTTTGTCGCTGGATTTATCAATATCCTTTCCTTTATCATTACAAGAAAAGAAAATTAAACTAAATATCAAAATGATGTTACTAACCAGTAAACGATTACAAACCATTATCTAATTCTGTTTTATATTGTGGTAATAAATCACGAAATTTCTGTAAGGATTTTTCCAAAGATTCGTATGCGTTCCCTCCTGAGGCATTTTTATGACCTCCCCCGTTAAAATGTTTTTCGGCAAATATGTTGGTGGCAAAATTTCCTTTTGACCGAAAGGAGATCTTGACATGTTTATCGTTTTCGATAAATATGGCCGAGAAGCGTATCCCTTTAATTGATAAGGGGTAATTAACAAACCCTTCGGAATCGCCCGGAG
>JBNJFS010000267.1:0-3772 GCA_051747085.1 Bacteroidota bacterium | reverse complement strand
TAATTTTATTAACTATTGTAATGATATGGGTATGGTTGCTTCGCAAACAGATTAAGAAAAAAACAAAAAATATTAATCGTAAAAATCAAGAATTACAAAAATTAAATGCCGAAAAAGACAAATTTTTATCACTCATTGCACATGATTTAAGAAGCCCCTTTAACTCAATTATTGGCTTTAGTGATCTCCTTGCAAATCAAGTAAATAAATTAGATAGCAAAAAAATAGCAGAATATTCGAATATTATAAGAAATTCATCAAACAGGGCCATGGATTTGCTTACAAACCTGATGGAATGGTCACGCTCGCAAACGGGTAGAATGAATTTCAATCCAAAATATTTCGAAATAAACGATGCGATTAAAAAAACTGTGTATTTATTTTCTGATATAGCTGCTCAAAAATCAATCAGCATAGACATGGAATTACTTCCCGGTAAAACTGTTTATGCTGATAAAGAAATGGTGAGTACCATATTAAGAAATTTATTTTCAAATGCTGTTAAGTTCACTCCAAAAGGAGGTAAAATAAAAGTTTTTAGTAAGGTTAAGCAAAACAAAGTAGAAATTTCAATTCAGGACTCAGGTGTTGGCCTTCCAGAATCGGCGATTGAAAATTTATTTAATATGGATGCAAATAACTCTACACCAGGTACTCATAAAGAGAAAGGTACTGGTCTTGGATTGATCCTTTGTAAAGAATTTATGGAAAAACACAAAGAGAGCCTATGGGTAGAGAGTGAGCCTGGCAAGGGGGCTGTTTTTTATTTTACGTTACCTTATCGAGAAAAATAGATACTATGTAAATTCTATTTCAGTTACTTATTTTCAAAAAAAATAAAACTTACCTGTTTTATATTCATGATATTTAAGTTCAATTTTTTCTTGTCAAAGAATTTATATGAACGATACCTTATAAACAAACAGTTAATTGAATAATTTGTAAATTTCCCGAATCTTTGTATCTTAGAGCATCGTTGTTTTCTAAGAATTAACCTAATCAATTCTATCAAAGATGAATAAAAAAATCATAACCTTAATTATTGTTGCAGGCATACTTTTTTTAGCCCTTTTCGGAAGTTGGTTATTTTGGTATATAAAACCTGAAAAACCTTTAAATATTTATATTTTGGATAAAACAGTGCCAACAACAGAACGAACCGAGCATAAATCATTGGTATGGGTATTAAAACATAATAAGTTCACAAAACCTGATGGTCGTTTATATGATGTAGATAAAGATTATTATGGTTTTTTCCCGTTAAATACCAAGTCTCAGGAATTTGACTTTAAGAGCCTGCGTATACATGAAGTTCAGGATGCAGCATTAGATTATGATGCTCTTTATTATGCGGATACTTATGGCGTTTATTATAATGAATGGTATAAAAACAAAGCGAATGATGCAGATATAAGTCAAAAAGTTTATGGCGGATTAAACCAGAACGATTACCTTCTGCTCAAAGAAATGAAAGAACTCAATAAGCTTATAATAACAGAGTTTAATTTGTATAATGCACCTACCAGCGGATTAATACGTGAAAAAGTAGAAGATGTGTTTGGGATCAACTGGAGCGGATGGACCGGTAAATATTTTCCGAGTTTAGATACTTCTGCTACAAGCTATTTCCCGGAATGGATTATCCAAATGTATTTGGAGCAAAATAACAATCAGTGGCCTTTTAAAAATGCAGGGATTGTGCTGGTACATAAATTTGGCACTATTGCTGTATTAGAATACGAGACACACCTCACCGAAGAGATTCCATTTATTATTTCAAATCCGGAAACCGTAGAAAAATATGGTGTTCCCGAAAAAATATATTACCCAAACTGGTTTGACATAACCTTTACAGGCGATAGGAATGATGTTTTGGCCAGTTTTAATTTATCGGTCAATGCACAGGGTGATTCCCTTTTAAGAAGTTTTAATTTACGCCCGGTATTTCCTGCAGTAATTGAACATGACGGGGACTACCAATTTTATTATTTTGGAGGAAATTTTGCTGCTAATGCTGTAAATAATAATACCGTTTATTTTGAAGGTTACCCTTATTTGGCGGGATTATTTACAAGGAATAATTATAAAAGTACAAAAAAATTCTACCGAAAATTTTATTACCCGCTTTTGACAAAAATTTTTGATGATTATTACGAATCACTAAAAATAAATGACACAAAATGAAAACCTTATCTTCCTATCAATTAATGCTGTTAATGCTTGGAGTTATTTTTCTTTTATTATTTTCTTCCTGTGCCAATAAAGAATCTGTAGATGCCTGTCTGGAAGGACATACCTACGGTTTTTGGGGTGGATTGTTACACGGAATCATTGCTCCTTTTGATTTGATTGCGATGCTTTTTCGTGATGATGTAACGGTTTATGCTCAAAATAACAATGGCGCCTGGTATGCATTTGGATTTCTGATAGGTAGTGGAGGTTGGGGTATACTTGGTGGTAAAGGAGCAGCCAGTAGTAAGCGAAAAAGAACTCACTAAAGCTAAATTTTCTTAAGCGTATATAACTGTGGTAAAGTGTTTTTTAGCTTTACCACATACATTTATTATCTTTGAATTAATAATCAAAAACATTTACATGATGCAGAATAGTCTTCAGATTTCCTGTATACAGACAAACTTATTTTGGGAAGATGCGGAACAAAATTTAAAACAGTTCGATAAATATTTTGCTCAACTTCCCAAATCAACTGAACTGGTTATATTACCCGAAATGTTTAGTACCGGCTTCTCCATGAAAACCAAAAAACTGGCAGAAAAAATGGATGGCCAATCTTTTCTGTGGTTAAAGGAACAAGCTGCAAAAGTTAATAAAATTATCATTGGCAGTTTAATTATCAAAGAACAGGAAGAACATTATAACCGGCTTTTTGTTATGTTTCCGGATGGTAGTTATGAGTATTATGATAAAAGACATTTATTCAGAATGGGTAATGAACACAAACATTACAGTGCCGGAACAAAACGGTTGATTTTCAACTATAAAAACTGGCGTATTTGCCCACTTACCTGTTATGATTTGAGATTTCCGGTATGGAGCCGAAACCAAAATGATTATGATTTGTTAATATATATAGCCAACTGGCCTGAAAGCAGAAGAGCAGTTTGGAAAAAACTACTCCCGGCAAGAGCTATTGAAAATCAGGTTTATGTGGCAGGAATTAACCGTATAGGAAAGGATGGTGAAGGGTTAAGCTATGCAGGGGATACAATGATTATTAATCCCCGGGGAGAAATAATGGTTGAAACAAAAGAACATGATCAGCAAATAATTCATGCCAATTTATCGTTAGATGAATTGAACAGGTTTAGAGAAAAATTTCCTGTGGCTCTTGATGCGGATAAATTTAAAATATTGTAAAATAAAATGTTACTGAAAACAAACTTCGATAAAACAACAGAAGGAAAGATAACAGAGAAAGAACGAAAAAAAATTATTAAAAAATATCGTGAGTTAATTACAGCATCTGAAATATTTTCTCAAAAAAAAGAACTGGAATTTATCCGCAAAGCCTTTGATATAGCCTTAGAGGTTCATGAGAATAAAAGACTCCCGTCAGGAGAACCTTTTATTATTGAATTGCTCAATATTGCAATTATTATTGTCGAACAAATTGGTCTGGGTACTCGCTCTGTTATTGCTTCGTTATTATATTATGCCGTTATCGATGAAAAAATCACATTGATCGAAGTAGAAAAACAATTTGATAAAAAAATCAGGCTCATTGTTGATGGTTTAATTAAACTGGCTGATG
>JBNJFS010000266.1:0-3774 GCA_051747085.1 Bacteroidota bacterium | reverse complement strand
CATCTTTTTTAACAATTGCCAGGTTTGTTGATGTTTCAACCAGGCCTTCCATCGAGTCGCTCATGCGCATTACTCCGTTAGGACATCCATATACCCCTTTGATTAAATTATTCTGTGTTTTTTCATCAATAACTTTATCCGGCATATCGGTTTCTTTGTAAGCAACCTGCAAGCCGGGTTCTGTAACAGACAACTCATCTTTAAGTACCGGAATAAGTTCGTCGATAAAGTTTTTAAATTCACCTGCTTGTGCATTTGGTACTACAACTACTGCATATCCTTCACGCGGAATAGCATTGCGCAAATCACCAACCTGGATGTCAGCCAAACGAATATCCAGCGATTTGTTTACCTGATAAAGAAAACGGTTTAATACTTTGGCTGCATTTCCTCGTCCTAAGGCAATATCAAGACCCGAGTGTCCGCCCTTCATTCCTTTTACATCAATTCGGTAAGCTACTGTATCGGAAGGGACTGATTCTTCTTTATAATAAAATTTAGCATTGGTATCTACACCTCCGGCACAACCAATATAAAGTTCCCCTTCATCTTCAGAGTCGGTATTGATTAAAATCTCACCTTCTAATATTCCTGGTTTTAGTGCTCTTGCCCCGGTCATCCCGGTTTCTTCGTCAATGGTAAGCAAAACTTCAACCGGGCCATGTTCGATATCTTTTGATTTTAATACAGCTAATGATGCAGCTACACCAATACCGTTGTCAGCACCTAAAGTCGTATCTTTGGCAGTAACCCACTCACCATCAACATACGCCTGGATCGGATCTTTTTCAAAATCGTGCTGTATGTCGCTGTTTTTTTGCGGAACCATATCCAGGTGGCCTTGTAGTATTACTGTTTTTCGGTCTTCCATACCTGGGGTGGCCGGCTTTTTTATCACTACATTTCCAACTTCATCAACAATGGTTTCTAGGCCAAGATCCTCACCAAATTTCTTAGCAAAGTCTACGGCTTTACGCTCTTTTTTCGATGGTCGCGGGATATCGCATAATTCTTGAAATATATCCCATACTATTTTGGGTTCTAAATTACGAATGTCACTCATGTGTTTTTCCTCCTTTTTATAATGTTAATATCTAATTATTATTGAGAAACATATTAAATATAACAATGTTTACTCAATTGTATATTTATTAAAGAAGCTCAAATTTAGCAAAATTTTACGGTCTTATTAAAATTTTACTCGGCAATAAATATTTACTTAACATTTATTAACAAAAAACAAACGGCAAATATCAAAATCTAACCATAAAAAAGTTTATTATTGCTTATTCTTTTATTTCTTTAGACACCAAAAAAGATATTGAATTTATAGAACATTTTTACACGTTTTACGTTATTATCATATATATATAAATAACTACATATTTAACGAATAAAAGAGGAAGTTTTTATGAAGAAAAACATTTTACGACTACTGTTAATAGTAATCTTTGCGGGAGTAAGCACACTTAGCTTTGCCCAAAAAACAGAAGTAAAATGGTATACATTTGAAGAGGCTGTTGAATTAAACCAGCAAGAACAACGGAAAATTTTCATTGATGTATATACCGATTGGTGCGGTTGGTGCAAAAAAATGGATGCCAATACCTTTTCACATCCCACCATTGCTAAAATATTAAACGAACAATATTATGCCGTAAAATTTGATGCCGAAAGCAGAGACACCATTATTTTTGGGGGTCAACAGTTTATCAATGAGGGGAACAGTAGCCGGTCACCTCATCAACTAGCCATTGCATTGTTGCAGGGCAAAATGTCGTATCCCAGTGTAGCCTATATGAACGAAGATAATCAGCTACTAACAGCTGTGCCCGGATATCAAACACCTGAAAGACTGGAACCTATTCTTAACTTTTTTGCCGATGATGCTTTTAAAGCAAAATCATTTGAAGAATATCAAAACGAATTTCAAAGTGAAATAACGGCGGGAAAGTAATAAGTATTTTTGAATAAAAAGAGACCTCCATAGATTTATCAGTCCTGGAGGTCTGCAAATCTTTTAATCTTCTTCTTTGTAAAATTCAATAAACTTTTCATCATCCATTAAAAACATCGAAGGAATTTGAACTACAGTACCAAATTGCTCAATGGTTATTTTCCGTTTAGCCAGCAATTGATTTCCATCGATTACCTGAATAAATGCCTGGTCGGGAATTCGGTAAAAAAGTTTATTTTGATAAGAGGTTCCTTCACGGTTAAACTGGTCGGCTAATAAAAAATCAAGGTTTTCGGTGTGATTCAATTTTTCTATCTCAACAATAACTGGCCGTCCTCTTAAGTCATTCGGGGGCAGCACTCCTCTTTCATCCGAATAACGAAATAATATATGAGGCTGATTTAAATCTTTCTCGTGGGGAGAGAATTCGAAAGTTGCCTGGTATGTGCTGGTAAATTTTTTACCGATAAACAGCGACAAATACTCACTCTCCAAATCATTTAACTCATTTATAGCTGCTTCAAGCGATTCACCTTCGGGATAAAAATCAGCCATCCCGGTAAGCAGTTCGAACCGTTTTTCACGAATCATGAAAATAAAATTGGCTGCCTCTTCGGCTTTGTCTTCAAAAGTCTTTGTTACCGACTGGGTTTTTACTACCGGTACTTTGGCAAAAAGCGAATCACGCTGAACACGCTTATAATAAGTTACCTTCTCTTCGCCAATATATTTTTTCACACTCAAATCAGTAAAAACAACCTCTTTTCCGGGATCATTAAAACCATAAAAATCATTGGGAAATTGATGTTTCGCACGTTGATTAACCGGCATAATAGTCCCGCTTTCAACCAACTTTTGTACATTGATATTCATTTTTCCTTCAGGCTCTAACATATAAAATTGTTCCGGATCAATTTCATTGTATGAGTCGATCATGATGTTCGATATTTGCCAGTCAGAATACTCTTCTTCCGGGACATCATCCATCCCCAGATACTTTTCGGCATACTCATAATACGGACCGGGAATAATGTCGGTACGTAAAGCCTCAACGGTAAAACGGAGGGTTGTTTTAGGCAAGGCGTAAATGATACCATTCTCAGGTTGGTTTGTCAGACTGTCAATTTTAGATACTTTTGTTTCGAATGTTGTTTTACAGGAAAACATCGTAAGCGCAATAATAACAACGAAAAAATATATTCTTTCCATTTTTTTTCTTAATTAGTTTTTAACGTTAAATAAGCATTCCCAATATTTTCAATAATATCAGAAGCAATCATTGCCTCCTGTCCTGTTTCTTTTGAGGCCAGATCACCGGCCAGTCCGTGCAAATATACACCAATTTTTACAGCTTCGGCAGGATGATAACCCTGTCCTACTAACGAAAGGATGACACCGGTTAGTACATCTCCGCTTCCTGCGGTTGCCATTCCCGGATTTCCTGTACTGTTAAAATAACAGGTTCCATCCGGCAATGCAATGGATGTAAATGCACCTTTTAAAACCAAAATTACTTTATTTTTTACAGCAAAATTAATTTGTTTTCTGTTTCTGTTGTAATCATCAGTACTTTGGCCAACAATGCGTTCAAATTCTTTAGGGTGAGGCGTTAATATACTATTCTCCGGAATTTTCCGGATCCATTCTTTATTTTCACTTAAAATGTTTAGTGCATCGGCATCGATTACCATAGGGGTATTCACCCTACCAAACAGGTTAAGCAATGCTCTTTTGGTATTTTGTTTCATACCTATTCCCGGGCCAATTCCTACACAAGAATAATTATCAATATCCGGCACATCGGTAAAAATAATATC
>JBNJFS010000265.1:0-3828 GCA_051747085.1 Bacteroidota bacterium | reverse complement strand
AAAGGGATCTTGAAGTTTGCCACGCCACAGCTTAATAACATTGGCGTATTTATGGACATTTCCACGGCACAGGAGTTTTATTCGGCTTACGAAATGGTCTCTTCGCTCATGATAATGGTTGATGGATACACAGATGTTCACCGCGCAGAGAAAAATCTGGATGAAATAACAAGCGGGGACCATGCAATTTTAACCTGGCAGGAGCTAAACCCTGAGATGGTCCAGTTTCTCGAAAGTGATAAAGCAGGAGCGGTAGTAATGAAAGCTATTTTATACATAGTTATCGGGTTTGGTATTTTTGGTACAATTATCATGATGGTGGCCGAACGAAGAAGAGAATTGGGGGTTATGGTTGCTGTAGGGATGCAAAAAATAAAATTATCGCTCATTCTTTTCTACGAAACGATACTTATTGGTATTATTGGCGTTATTACCGGATTTATCGCAAGTATTCCGGTCATTTTTATATTAGTGGAAAAACCAATTCCTTTACCAGACGAGCTTGCCGATGCATACCTTCAATATGGGTTTGAACCCTATCTTTTTTTCGGTACTGCACCTTCGGTATTTGTCAACCAGGTAATAACCGTTTTTATTATTACCCTGATAATATCATTATACCCGGTTTTAAAAGTGAAAAATCTTAAAGTAACCAATGCTTTAAGAGCTTAAAATTTAAATTTTAAAAGGATAAAATTATGATTTGGTCTGTATCATGGCGTAATGTATGGCGAAACAAAACCCGAAGCATGGTTATTATTACAGCCATTGCCCTGGGAGTTTTTGCCGGCGTTTATACCATTGCATTTATGTTTGGATGGGTTAATCAACGTATAAATGCGGTAATCAACACCGAAATATCACATATTCAGGTTCATCATCCCGAATATATTAAAACAAACGATGCTCACGATTATATCCCTGATATAAAGACGATACAATCTGCTGCAGAAAACAAAACCCTGGTTAAAGCCGCTTCGTCGAGAGTACTGTCTACCTGTATGATTTCATCTGCAGAAACCGGCTCGGGTGTACAGCTTGTTGGTATTAATCCTGAAAAAGAACAACAAGTTACCAATCTGCACGAAAAGCTAATTGAGGGAAACTATTTTGAAGAAACGAAGAAAAACCAGCTGGTTATTGGCAAAAAGCTGGCCGATAAATTGAAAGTAAAACTCCGATCAAAAGTTGTCGTTACGCTTACCGAAATGGACGGCACCCTTACCGGAGGTGCGTTCAGGGTCACAGGAATATACCAGACGGCCAACTCCGAATACGATGAAAGGAAAGCTTTTGTCAGGGCTTCAGACTTAAAAAGGCTGATTAAGATAGACGAAAAGGCCGGACACGAACTGGCAATCCTGCTCAAGGAAAACAATATGGAGCAAAAAGTTGCTGACCAATTGAAGGCAGAATTTTCTAACCTTGAGGTAATGTCATGGTTAGAAATTATGCCCGACATGAAAATGATGAACGAAAGCATGAATCTGATGATGTACATTTTTGTTGTCATTATCTTACTTGCCCTTGGCTTTGGCATTGTAAACACCATGTTAATGGTAATTCTTGAAAGGATAAAAGAGATAGGTATGTTAATGGCCATCGGAATGAATAAAGCCCGCGTCTTTTCGATGATCGTTCTCGAAACCATTTATCTGTCGCTAACCGGGGGCGTTATTGGAATTGCACTGGCAGTTGTGCTAACAGCAATCACCGGGAAGACAGGCCTCGACCTCTCGTTGTGGGCCGAAGGATTAAACTCACTTGGGTTTGACGCCGTGATTTATCCCAAAATAGGATTTGATGCAGTCATTGTTGTTACCTTGCTTGTTATCTTAACAGGAGTTATAGCCGCGATTTATCCTGCACGAAAAGCCATAAAGCTTAAACCCGCAGATGCATTAAGAATAGAAATGTAGCATTAACAAATAAAAAGGATTCAAAAAATTATAAATATACAGCCATGAAAATAGTAGAATTAAAAAACCTGGTAAAAATATACGACGACTCAGAAGTAAAAGTAAAAGCCGTAGATAACATCAATCTTTCGTTTGAAGAGGCAGAGTTTGCAGCCATTGTAGGTCCTTCGGGTTCAGGAAAAACAACGTTGCTTAATCTAATTGGCGGACTGGATACCCCTACCGAAGGAGAGATTGTTGTTGATGGCACCGATATTGGGGCCTTAAGCTCCTCGGAACTGATTAATTTCAGGCTTCAAAATATCGGTTTTGTTTTTCAGGCGTATAACCTGATACCGGTTTTAACAGCCAAAGAAAATGTGGAGTTTATTATGGAGCTACAGGGCAAAAAACGAAAAGACAGGAGTCAACGTTCCATGGAATTGCTGTCGGCAGTAGGTTTAAAAGAACGGGTACACAGCCGGCCTTCCCGGTTGTCCGGCGGACAGCAGCAACGCGTGGCTGTGGCCAGGGCGCTGGCTTCAAAGCCTAAGTTTGTGCTGGCCGACGAGCCTACCGCAAACCTCGATTCCAAATCAACAGAGACCTTACTGGATATTATGGAACATCTGAATAAAGAGGAAAAAATCACATTTATTTTTTCTACCCACGACCAGCGGGTAGTAAAAAAAGCCCACAGGGTTATTACCGTTGAAGACGGACATGTGGTTTCGGATGAAAAAAGGAAGTAAGATGCAGGATACAGGATGCAAGATGCAAGATACAGGATGCAGGATGGATGCTGGTAAATACCTCTAAAGGATAATATTTTATTTTTTAAAACAGAAACACGATGAGCTATAAAGATCTGGAAATATATATATTAGCGTTTAAATTGGCCATTGAGGTCCATGAAATGACCATGACTTTACCTAAGTTTGAGCTGTATGAAGAAGGAAGCCAGATAAGAAGATCTTCCAAAAGTGTTCCGTCAAATATTGTAGAAGGGTATGGTAAGAGAAATTATAAAAATGATTTATTACGATCGTTAACGGTTGCTCATACAGAATGTGATGAAACACTAAATCATCTAGATTTACTATGGAAAACAAAATCATTAACAGATAAAGACTTGTACAATTATTTACATGTTGAGTATGTAAAACTTAGCAAAATGATCAACAGATTCACTCAATCTGTATTTAAAAGTCACATCTCGAATAAATAATTTTTATGCAGAATATATCCTGAAACCTGTATCTTGAATCTTGTATCTAAAAATGGTGCTTATGAAAAAAATATTAACCATCTTATTATTTTTGATTATTACAAGTATTGTAAAAGGACAAGAAAAGGAATCCTTTCTAAGAAACATGACCTTAAACGGGTATGTAAAATACATGAACACGGCCATGTTTAATGAGGTTGATTCGCTATGGCTGGTGGATAACATGATTCACAACCGGCTTAATTTCAGGTGGTATATGAACGACAACCTGACGCTGGCTGTGGAAGCCCGAAACCGGTTTATCTATGGGGATTTTAATAAAATGATTCCGGGATATGCAGATATGATTGAACAGGATAACGGACTGCTTGGTTTTCTGACAACCAACCTGGTGGAGGAAAAATCTTTTTTGTTGAATACATCCATAGACCGTGCCTATGTTGAGTATAACAAAAACAGTTTTACAGCTACATTAGGCCGCCAGCGTATCAACTGGGGGCAATCGTTTGCATGGAATCCCAACGATATTTTTAATGTATACTCTTTTTTCGATTTCGATTATGAAGAACGCCCCGGAAGCGATGCTTTGCGATTGCAATACTATACCGGTTTTACATCGGTTGCCGAGGTAGCTGTAAAAATGGATAAGGATCATAACCTAACCGCTGCCGGATTATACCGTTTTAACAAATGGGGGTACGA
>JBNJFS010000264.1:0-3829 GCA_051747085.1 Bacteroidota bacterium | reverse complement strand
CTTTGTAACATGCTGGCCGGTAAAATTGATAAAGAGTTTTTCTATTCGTCCGTTAAAACGGGCCGTTAATTCGGCTTTATTTCTTTCATCGGCTTTTACCTTTCCCAGTAAATGAATCTCATTTACAGCATTTCTTTTTTCTACCCTAAAGGTTTGGATATTCGCCAAAGCAATAGCCGATTCCGTCATTTGAATTTCATCCGGATCTATATCTTCGTCATCAGATTCGACGCTGCTTACCGGAACCAGGTCCATGGCACAAATCGGGCATTGGCCTGGTCCGTCCTGCCTAATTTGCGGATGCATCGAGCAGGTATAGGTCGTTTCTTCTTCAACATTTTCGGCATGTTCGTGGCTTTCTTCTTTTTCTTGTGACTTATTACCAAAAATGCCGCCTAATAATAACCCAATTACCAGCATTGCTACCATTAGCAATATATCTCTTTTGGTTATCTTTTTTAAAATTTTTAAGTTCATGATATATCAAGATTTTTATTTTCCAATTAAATAATTTATAAATGCAATTGAAGCTTGCTTGTCACTTCGTGCTTTTTCAAGTTCTAACGAATAGCGTAATAATCGCTTTTCCATCCGCAAGAGCTCTTCAAAGTCTTTTCCATGGGTTGAATACTCAGTCTCGAGCATCTGAATAGCTCTTTCTGCCAATATTTCTTGTTTTTTATACAAATCAATTCTTCTGTTGGCATCTTCATATTCCTTAAAAACTTTCTCAAAAACACTTTCAAGGCTGTTTGTTTTAGCTAATTTTTTATTCTCAAATGCTTCCTGCATTAAAACTGCTTCTTTAGCCATAGCCGTATATTTTTTCCTATATAACGGAATAGTAATTCCGATTTTAGGAAAAAGAATTGCATCCTGCCCGCTTAATGCGGGATCAACCATGTCATTATCGCTGGCGCCAATCATAATATAATCAACTCCAACAGAAATATTGGGCATACCGGTTTTTTTAGCTAATGCTTCCTTACTTTCGTATGATCTTATTAAATAATCAAGGTTTTTTATTTGATGATTATTTTGTTGCAAACTATCTAAAACTGCCTGTTTTGTATAGGCTAAATCATCATCCCATAATTCTTCAGGGATAATTACTTCTGAATATTTTTCGATATTGAGCAGTTTATTAAATTTAACAAGATTCACATCCCACTTATCTTTTAATAACGCAAGGTTATTCTCTAAATCAAGCAGCTCCATGTCTACTCTTAATTGATCAACCGCAGATACTGAACCTGATTCCACCTTAATTATGGCAATATCTCTGATTGTATTCAGCAATTTAATATTCGATGTTGTAATGCGTATAGCCTGTTTTATGAAATACAAATCATAATAGCTCGCTTTCACTTCGAAAAACAGGTTCGATTTTGCATCTTCAAAGGCTTCATACCTGGCTTTTGCATTTTTTACAGCCACATCTTCGCGGGCAGATAATGTTCCAAACCAGGGAAACATCTGCGTAAGCGAAAAACTCGCTTGCTGCGGCCCTAACCTGGTTTCTACAGGTTGAATAAAATAGGCAAAAGCCAGTTGCGGATCCGGTAGTGATTTAACTTGTGGCACGACTTCCAGAGCAGCTAAATACTCATTAAACTTTGCTTTTAGCTCAGGATTATTGTCTGCTGATATCTCCAGATATCTATTCAGCTCATCCTGAGCAAAAACAGTATTTGTAATTACTAAAAGTAATGCCAGTATAATATATTTTACTTTCATATTATTGGTCTCTTTTATTTGATGATAATTTTTTCAGTTTATTTTCCTGCCACATACTGTAAAGTACAGGAACAACAAAAATTGTAAGAATAGCAATCAGCATTCCTCCCACTGCCGGGATAGCCATTGGAACCATAATATCAGATCCTTTACCGGTGGATGTTAATACAGGTAACAATGCAATAATTGTTGTTGCTGTGGTCATCATTGCCGGACGAACTCTTTTTTCTCCGGCTTCGATAACATTTTTACGCACTTCAGGTATTGAGGCGGGAGCTTTTTTATCAAATATCTGTTTTAAATAAGTACTTATAAGCACTCCGTCATCGGTGGCAATTCCAAACAAGGCAATAAATCCGACCCATACAGCCACACTTAAATTGATGGTTTTGATCTGGAACATATCCTGCATGTTAACCCCCATAAGTGAAAAGTCCATAAACCATGACTGCCCATATAACCACAGCATAATAAATCCACCAGAGAACGCAACAAATATTCCGGAAAAAATTAAGCTTGCTGCTATAGCTGATCGGAATTGGAAGTATAAAATCAAAAATATAATGATTAACGATACAGGAATAACGATTAATAACCTTTTGGTAGCCCGTATCTGATTTTCGTAATTTCCTGTAAAGACATAATTAATACCAGCCGGTATTTCAAAAGTACCGTCATCTACTTTATCGTTGAGATATTTTTGAGCATTTTCAACCACATCTACTTCTGCATAACCATCTTTTTTATCAAAAATAACATAACCTACCAGGAATGTATTTTCACTTTTGATCATTTGCGGGCCACGGGTATATTCAATGGTTGCCAACTCACCTAAAGGTATCTGCACTCCGGTCGGTGTTGGTATCAATATTTTCTTTAAATCGTCAGGATTATCGCGGTACTCCCTGGCATATCTGACACGAACAGGGAATCGCTCTCTGCCTTCCACGGTGTTGGTCAACACCATTCCACCAATTGCGCTGCTAATATGAGACTGAAAATCCTTAACTGATAAGCCATACCGGGAAAGGGCATTGCGGTCAATGTTAATTTCTATATACGGTTTGCCAACAACCCTGTCGGCAAATACCGACATGGGTTTCACACCTTCTACATTTTTCAGGTGATTTTCAAGCTCAAAACCAACATCTTCAATGGTTTGAAGATCAGGTCCAAAAACTTTAATCCCCATGGGAGCGCGCATTCCTGTTTGCAACATTACCAAACGCGTTTGAATTGGCTGCAACTTAGGAGCTGAGGTTAATCCCGGAATATTTGATTTCTGTACTATTTCATCCCAGATATCATCCGGTGTTTTTATATGGTCTCTCCATTGCCTGAAATATTTCCCATTTTTGTCGGGTATTAGACGATCCCTGCTTATTAATTTAAATTCTTCATTTTCAGGGTGGTATGTCGTTCCGTCTTTAAGAACAAATGCACCGTCTTTATTCACTTCAAACCTTAACCTGTAACCACTCTCGTCCAGTATAAACTCCGGCTTATAATTAATAACATTTTCGTACATAGATACAGGTGCCGGGTCTAAAGCTGAATTTACACGCCCCCATTTACCAACAACATTTTCAACTTCCGGAATTGAATTAACTTTTTTATCCAGCAATCGTATCACATCCAAATTCTCTTCAATTCCTGAATGTGGCATGGTGGTAGGCATTAACAAGAATGAACCTTCGTCCAACGCAGGCATAAACTCTTTACCAATTCCGGGGAAAGTATTGTTTATTGATTGCCAGGTATCCGATTTTTTAATTTTTTCGGGTGCAAACCCAAATACTTTGTCGAAACCCTGCCAGATAACAATACCAAATAAAACAACAAAAATGGGTAATCCTAAAAATGTCCATTTATGATGTAAGGCCCAGTTTAAAATTTTAGTGTAATATCTAATCACTGTTAAGAGTAAACCCAATACCAGTGCAATAATTAAAATGATAAACATAAAATTGACCAGTGTATTATTTTGCACCCCCAATGGCATCCATTCTACAGTAAGAAAATAGACAACCAGTAGTAAAGTTATTCCTACATTAATATAGTTTACAAGGTATTTTTTTGATTCAGGGAATTT
>JBNJFS010000263.1:0-3836 GCA_051747085.1 Bacteroidota bacterium | reverse complement strand
TTTGTTACCTCGCCCTATTTATATGGAGGTACGCACAACCAGTTTAAGCTGTCGTTTAAAAATCTGGGGATAGATGCCCGTTTTGCACCGTCGGGGAGTGCAGACGATTTTGAACCATTAATCGACCGCAACACCAAAGCCATTTATATCGAAAGCATTGGCAATCCCGGATTTTTTGTTCCCGATTTTGAGGCGTTGGCTCAGTTAGCCGGTAAATACCATATCCCGCTGATTGTAGACAATACATTTGGCGCTTGTGGTTATTTGTGTAAACCGATTGATTGGGGCGCCAATATTGTGGTTGAATCGGCCACCAAGTGGATTGGAGGACACGGAACCAGCATGGGCGGTGTAATTGTGGATGCAGGGAACTTTGACTGGGGCCGGGGCAAGTTCTCTCAGTTTACCGAACCATCGGAGGGGTATCATGGGTTAATCTACGCCGAAAAGTTTGGTGACCTTGCCTTTATTGTGCGGGCCAGGGTGGAAGGGTTGCGTGATTTTGGCCCGGCCATCAGCCCGTTTAATTCATTTTTACTGTTACAGGGACTGGAAACACTCTCTTTTAGAATGCAGAAGCATACGGAAAATGCATTGCTTCTGGCCGACTGGTTGAGTAAAAATCCGAAGGTCCGGCAAGTCAATTACCCGGGTTTACCCGATGACTCCAACCATCAGAATGCATCGAAGTACCTGAAAAACGGGTATGGCGGAGTATTGTCGTTCGAGATAAAAGGAGGCGTGGAAAAAGCCACCCGGTTCGTAGACAGTCTTCAACTCGTTAGTCATCTGGCCAATGTGGGCGATGCCAAATCATTAATTATTTTGCCGGCAGCCACTACGCACAGGCAGTTAACCGAAGATGAGCAGGTGCAGGCCGGTGTAACGCCCGGATTATTACGCGTGTCGGTCGGACTGGAACATATTGATGATATCATCGGTGATTTTGAACAGGCTTTTGAAAAAATGAATGTTGAAAATAAATCGATAAACAACGAAATGCCTTTGGCAACCTAAAAAATTAAGCGAAATGCCGGGGATAAATCAGAATTTGTACGAAGTTAATTATCCTCCAATAATTAAAAAATTCTTTTATCTTTCGGCTTTCGCTTAAAAAAATTATCATGACACAGCATCAATTTCAAACCAAAGGAGAATTTAAGCTCGAAAACGGGCAATCATTGCATGATATCGGGATTACGTATCATACGGCCGGTATTTTAAATGAGGCTAAGGATAATGTAATATGGGTATGTCATGCGCTAACCGCCAATTCGGACGTTGCCGACTGGTGGCCCGGCATGGTGGGCGAGGGGTTGTTATTCGATACCTCCAGGTATTTCATTGTTTGTGCCAATTTTTTGGGATCATGTTATGGAACTACCGGGCCGTTATCAACCAATCCGAAAACCGGGGAGCCTTATTATCACGATTTCCCGTTAATTACGATTCGCGATATGGTGAATGCCCACGAGCTATTGAGGAATCATTTGGGGATCGCTAAAATTTTTATGATTACCGGAGGTTCTATGGGTAGTTTTCAGGCGCTGGAATGGAGCATTATGAATCCTTCGTTGATTGAACATCTGGTATTTATTGGAAGCAGTGCGTTTGCGTCGCCCTGGAATATTGCCATTAACGAGTCGCAGCGGCTGGCCATTTCGGCTGATTCTACTTTTCAGGAAAAACACGCAAAAGCAGGACTGGCAGGAATGAAAGCAGCACGTTCTGTTGCTTTGTTGAGTTACCGCAATGCGGCAACGTACAATAAAACGCAACAGGATACCGAAGAGAAGCTGGATCACTTTCGGGCAATCTCCTATCAACAGTACCAGGGCGATAAGCTGGTGAAACGATTTAATGCCTTTGCCTATTATACCATTACCAAAACTTTTGATACACATCATGTAGGACGAAACCGGGGTGGTATAGCTAAAGCATTAGCCGGTGTTCAGGCAAAAACATTATTAATCGCTATTTCATCCGATTTGTTGTTTTATCCTCAGGAAATAAAGGAACTACAACAGTATATTCCCAATGCCGGATACCTTGAAATTGATTCGCTGTATGGTCATGATGGATTTTTGATTGAAACAGAACAATTAACAAAATTCATTAAACAATTTTTAAGCGAAAAAAAGCATGAAACATAAAATTAATATCGGGCTTTTTGGCTACGGAGTAGTAGGCGAAAGTTTGTACCATGTATTACAACACAGCAAAACCGTTGATGCAACGGTAAATAAAATCTGTGTAAAACAAAAAGATAAGAAAAGATCGTTACCTGAAAATAAGTTTTCCTTTAACAAAGAGGATATCATTAACGATAAAGATATCAACCTGGTGGTTGAGTTGATTGATGATGCTGAGGAAGCATATGATATCGTAAAAAAGTGCTTGCTCGGGAAAAAAGCGGTCGTTTCCGGCAATAAAAAAATGCTGGCCCACCATTTAGATGAGCTGATTGAACTACAGAAAGAAACCGAAACCGCTTTGCTGTATGATGCTTCGGCTTGCGGAAGTATTCCGGTCATCCGGAATATCGAAGAGTATTACGATAATGATCTGTTAAAATCCGTTACCGGGATATTAAACGGATCGTCCAACTTTATTCTTTCGCGGATTTTTAACGATGGGCTGGATTATCAAACAGCACTAAAACAAGCTCAGGAACTGGGTTTTGCCGAAAGCAACCCCTCGCTGGATGTGGACGGATTTGATTCACTCTATAAGCTTATTATTATAGCTACTCATGCCTTAGGTACGTATGTTAAGCCTGAGGAGATTTTTAATTACGGAATAGCAAATATTCAACAGTCTGATATTCAATTTGCCCGTGAGAAAAACCTGAAAATAAAACTGGTGGCCCAGTTGTTAAAACTCAACAACGAATCGTTTACCCTCTTTGTAATACCACGGTTGGTTAGCTCAGAAAAATACATTTATAATGTGGAAGATGAGTACAACGGGGTCGTTATCCAGGGCGAGTTTTACGATAAGCAGTTTATGTTTGGAAAAGGAGCCGGAGGATTTCCTACAGGGTCGGCTGTTCTTTCGGATATTACCGCCCGCTCGCATCATTATAAATACGAATACAAAAAGCAGAAATATTTTAAAAAAGTGGATTATAAAACCAACCATGAAATAAAAATTTATCTGCGATACCATAATCTGGTTGATTTAAGCTATTTCGATTTTGAAAAAATCACAGAAAAATACTCCGGGCAGGAATACAATTATGTGGTAGGGAATATCAAACTGGATAAGCTGATAAAAATTAAAAATATTTTACCGAAATTGAATGTATTTCTGGCTTATATTAAAGAATAATTTGACTTTGATAGTCAGGATTTTGTAAATTTATAGTATGGATGAGGATCCTGAGACAGAAGAAATGAAAAGAATATGAATCTACTGGAAAAATTAAAAGAAGAGTTAAAACAACGGATAATGGTGCTCGATGGAGCCATGGGTACAATGATTCAGACATATAACCTGGATGAAAAAGCATATCGTGGGGAAAGGTTCAGGAATATTGAAAAGCCGGTTAAAGGAAATCATGATTTACTTTCCATCACACAACCGGAGGTTATTTGTGAGATTCATCAAAAGTACCTTGAAGCAGGAGCCGATTTGATTGAAACCAATACATTTAATGCCAATGCTGTTTCGTTGGCTGATTATGGGATGGAAGCATTGGCTTATGAATTGAATGTTGCTTCGGCAAAACTGGCCCGCCGGGCCATTGAAAAATATGGAAGAAAGGACGGACATTCGCATTATGTGGTGGGTTCTATGGGCCCGACGAATCGTACCGCATCTCTTTCGCCCGATGT
>JBNJFS010000262.1:0-3869 GCA_051747085.1 Bacteroidota bacterium | reverse complement strand
CTGGAGACAAAATGATTTTACCAAAGCAACTCCTTCCGGGATAATAAAACTTGGAATCAACGGAGAAATTGAGGTGATAAGAAAATAACCGGTATTTTTTTCTATATATTAAATTTAAAACCCCATCTCCAGGAAAGACCATAAGGAACCGTTAAGTTACCTACTCATGAAAGAATCTTTGGTTCCCAAATCGTTATTTTAAAATTTTTAATATTCCTACTATTTATCATATTCTTCATGAAAAGAGACACAAAAATTATCTTTCCTTTAATATTTTTATTTAATTTTGATTCTTTAGTTATCACCCTTTACTTATAGATAAACTTTTAAAAAAATCTTATGTTCCGGTTTCCCAAGTCATATACTCCCCGATGGATTGTTTTTTTGATCGATTTATTTATATGTGCAATATCTATCTCATTAGCTTTCTTATTACGGTTTAATTTTGATATTCCTCAACCCTATTATGATGGTCTGTATTTTATTATTCCATTTGTTTTGTTTATCCGGTCGGTTACTTTCTTAATATTCAGAACATATGCAGGAATAATAAGGTATTCAGGAGCTAAGGATACTGAACGTATTTTTATTGTAGCCATAACCGGAAGCTTGATTTTTATCATCATAAATATCCTAAATTATTATTTAGTTAATAAAACATTCATTATCCCTTTTTCGATTATTGCGATTGATTTTCTTACCACCATATTTTTAATGTCTTCATTTAGATTATCTACAAAAATAATTTATCAGGAGTTACACAATCCGTCAAAAGAAAAAACAGGCATTATTATTTATGGTGCGGATCAGTTTGGCGTAATCACCAAAAGAACGATTGATCGCGATGCAGAAAGCAAGCACAAGGTACTGGCATTTTTTGACATTAACCAGGCCAACCTGGGAAAAACACTCGAAGGGGTAACCATCTACCATCCGCAATACTTAGAAAACATTTTGGAAAAAAATGATGTGGAAAAGTTGATTATTGCCAAAGAAAATATTCAGTCAGAAGAAAAACAGGCTGTTATTGAACAGTGCCTGCAAAATAATATTAAAGTACTTACTTTGCCCGATGTGAATACCTGGATTAATGGGGAGCTAAGCTATAATCAAATTAAAGAGATTAAAATTGAAGATTTATTGGAGCGTCCTCCCATTATTTTAGATATCCAAAAAATTAAAAAGAAACTTTTAAACAAATGTATCTTAGTTACAGGAGCAGCAGGCTCTATAGGAAGTGAAATTGTTCATCAGTTAATTGCTTTTAACCCCCAAAAAATCATCCTTTTTGATCAGGCTGAATCTCCTTTATACGATATGGAACTTGATCTACAGGAGAAATGTAATTTTTATAATTTTGAAATCGTTATCGGTAATATAGCCGACGAGTACCGGGTCAACAAACTTTTTGAGGTTTACAAGCCCGTAATTGTCTTCCATGCTGCAGCGTACAAGCATGTTCCTATGATGGAAAGCAATCCTACCGAAGCATTAAGAACAAACATCATAGGAACAAAAATATTAGCCGACATATCCCATTCCTTTAATGTTGAGCAATTTGTAATGGTTTCCACCGACAAAGCCGTTAATCCAACCAATGTTATGGGGGCTTCAAAACGTATTGCCGAAATTTATATCCAGGCTTTTAACCAGGTATCAGATACAAATTTTATTACCACCCGGTTTGGTAATGTTCTTGGATCCAACGGATCGGTAATTTTACGATTTAAAAAACAAATTGATAAAGGAGGCCCGGTAACGGTTACACATCCCGAAGTGACCCGCTACTTTATGACCATCCCCGAAGCCTGCCAGCTGGTAATCGAAGCAGGAGCGATTAGTAAAGGGGGTGAAATCTTTCTGTTCGATATGGGAAAATCAGTTAAAATTATCGATCTGGCTAAAAAAATGATTAAATTTTCCGGATTGGAAATCGGCAAAGACATCCAAATTAAATATACAGGTTTAAGACCTGGGGAAAAACTGTACGAAGAGTTATTAAATGATAAAGAAAATACGATACCTACCCACCATTCAAAAATTATGACTGCGAAAGTCAGCACCCACGACTTTAAAAAGGTAGAACAGCATATTCAACAACTAATCCTGCTCCATAAGAAACATAACAACATGGAAATTGTTAGGGAAATGAAAAAGATCGTTCCCGAGTTTAAAAGTCAAAATTCGATATATGAAGAGTTAGATTATTGAATGATAAGAGCAAGAAAATAATGACAGATAACTTTGAATTCTTCCATAAGATACCTGTTCAAATCAGATTTAATGATTTCGACATACTAAAACATGTAAACAACTCGGTTTATCAAAACTATTTCGACCTTGCCCGTTCGAATTATATTGAACAGGTTTTTAAAGAAAAAATGCGATGGAATACAAGTGGCCTTGTTTTAGCGAAAGTCACCCTTGAGTTTATTCGCCCTGTGTTGATGGATGAAAAGATAGAAGTGTTAACCAAAATATATTGGTTAGGGAATAAAAGCCTAAAGATGTTTCAACAAATAATAAATATAAAAACAAATGAGTTAAAAGCTACTTGCGACTCGGTAATGGTTGCTTATAATGATTCTGCAGATAAAACCTGCCCCATACCTGTTAACTGGCGACAGAAAATTATTGAATTTGAAAAAGATATTGACTTTAAACCATAACTAATCTAAATCCGACAAACCATCCACGATATGGAGTAGAATATACCGTTCGTCATCATCTACTTCTATGATCAAATCGTCGTTTGCGGGCAACAACAATTCGGCAGCAGGTGTTTTAACTCTTAACAAGGGGTTTTCCGGAATATCAATAAATTCAAGAACGTGACCAACATGTTTATTCAACGGATCTTTCACTTCATATCCGGTAATATCGATAAACTCTTCGATTAGATAGTCTATGCGTTTAATTTGTTCCGGGGATAAATAAAAGTCAGCCCCAATAAATTCCTTCGATTTCATTTCGTTGTCGACACCTTCAAGTTTTGCCAAAACGGTATCTGCTGATTTCTCCCGAAGGGTATCAATAAAAAAAGGAACCAATTTTCCATCGACTTCGATAAAAATTGATTCCAGTTTTTTTATTTTTTCAGGAATATCATTTTTAAATTTAAGGATTACTTCTCCTTTCGTACCGAAAGGTCGCAAAATAGATCCTGTTAAATAATGATCCTCCTTATTCATGCATGAAAATATGCTTAAGCTTTTGGTGCTTCGTCGTTATTTTCATCTTTTGGTGCTTCGTCTTCAGGCTTTTCCGCTTTTGGCTCTTCCGCTTTTGGTTCTTCAGCCTTAGGCTCTTCAGCTTTTGCTTCTTCAGCGGCAGGAGCATCTTCAGTCTTAGCTTCCTCAGTTTCCTCTGCATTCGCTTTTGCTTCTTCAGCAGCAGCTTCGGCATTTCTCTTCGCTAATTCTTCAGCTCTGGCTTCACGAATCTTCGTTTCAGCTTCTAACCGTTTTTTGTCTTCGTCGGCTATACCTTTTCGAATTTGTTCGCGTTTCGCTTCAATTTTGCTTTCTTTCTCTTTAAGCCAGCTTTGAAATTTTTCTTCCGCTTGCTCTTCAGTTAAAGCACCTTTTTTTACTCCATCGAGTAAGTGTTTTTTCATTAAAACACCTCTGTACGACAAGATAGCTCTACAAGTATCAGTAGGTTGAGCGCCTTTTTGTAACCAATCTAATGCTCTATCAAAATCAAGTTCAATAGTAGCAGGATTTGTTATAGGACTGTAAGATCCTATGCTTTCAATGTATCTACCATCCCGTGGCGCCCTGCTATCTGCGACAACAATGTGATAATAAGGTAATTTTTTTCTACCTCTTCTTGTTAATCGAATTTTTACAGGCATACTCTTTTTAAAT
>JBNJFS010000261.1:0-3874 GCA_051747085.1 Bacteroidota bacterium | reverse complement strand
TGCAAGACGAAGGATATCATACCGAAATTGCAGACAGTCCTCAGAAAGGATTAGAATTAGTAAGAGAGAATAATTATCAGGTATTATTACTTGATATAATGATGCCCGGACTGGATGGATTTCAGGTTCTAGAAAAGATTCAACAAGATAAACGATTAAAAAAATTACATGTCATCATCATTTCGGCCAAAACTGATTCGTGGAGTATAAAAAATGCCATGGATCGGGGAGCTTTTGACTACCTTACCAAACCCATTAATATTCAGGATGTAAAAAATAAAGTAAAATCAGCGATGGTTGAAAATGTCCTGGGAGATGATGAATAAATTATTACCCACCAACAAAATTTTTAGTTTATGAAGCATTTGTTTTTAATTTTATTAGCAGGATACTTAATTCCCGGTATCCTGGTTGCACAGGAATCTGAACAAAAATTAAAAGTTAGTATTAATGGCTATATAGCCAATGAAATGTATTTTGATACCTATAATTCTGCAACATCCAGGGATGGGCAAATTTATTTTTATCCCTTGCCGGAGGATTTAGATGCAAATGGCGATGATTTAAATAAAAATTTCCAGGCACAGATGCTCGCTATTCAGTCAAGAACCCGTTTAACATTATCAGGGCTTGAAGCCTTTGGTGCTAAGGCAACCGGTGCAATAGAAGGTGATTTTTTAGGTACAACCCAGGATTATACCAGGCATTTTCGTTTGCGTCATGCTTTTATTAAGTTAAACTGGCAAAATGCAGAACTATTAACCGGACAATTCTGGCATCCGATGTTTGTAACCGGATGTTTTCCCGGGGTGTTTTCATTTGGTGCAGGGGCACCATTTAATCCTTTGAATAGAGCACCGCAGGTGAGATATACCTATCAACCCAATCAAAATATCAGTCTTATGGGGGCAGCTCTTTTTCATGGTGATTTTAGAAGCTCAGGCCCCCTCGGAGCTCAACAAAATTCAGGGTTGCCTGATATGCAATTTCAGATGATTTATAAAAATGATTTTGTTTTTACCGGATTTACTGCCGGATATAAATTTTTAACGCCACGTACTGAAACGGAAATGGGCGTAAAAACTTCAGAAACTATTGGGAGTTATAATTTACAGGCTTTTGCCAAATTTATTACCCGCCCGGTTACTATTAAGCTCCAGGGTGCATATGGACAAAACATGACGAATTATGTAATGATTGGTGGTTATGGAGCTGCTGAGGATCCATTATTGCCTGGCAACGATGATTATTCTTATATTAACAAGAATACCGTTTCCCTTTGGGCCGAATTGCTTACTAATTTTGAAGCATTCAATGCAGCCATTTTTGCAGGTTACTCATCGAACCTGGGTGCCAGTGACAATTATTTTTCTTTGGATTATGCACGGGGAGAAAATATCGATTATATTTTTAGAATATCACCGCGGGTACAATATTCGTCAGGTCCTGTAACTTTGATTCTTGAGCATATGATGACCGGTGCAGCTTACGCAACAAATTTTGATGAAAATTATAAACCAACCGAATCGGATAGTCCTACCATAAATCACAGGGTTATTTTTGCAGCCAAATATAGTTTTTGAGTTGCCCTAGAATAGGTTGACAAGTTTTTAAATAAAAACCGGCAGATACCTGTCGGTTTTTTTATTATCAACCTGCCAGAAAGCCAAAGACAATGAGGATATGTGCTGTTCAGTAAGAAGAAACTTTTAGTATGCTGTGAATTTGTAAGAAAATCAATGGTTTATAACTTTTTTAAAGGTCAATACATCGGCTGACAACCATCTTGCATGCATTGGTATTTCCTAACTCACAAGCTTTATGAAAATCCTTACAGGCGTTATCATCTTCTTGTAATTTTAAATATATCATGCCCCGGTTATAATAAGCAAATGGATTTTGAGGATCCAAATCAATTACTTTCGTAAAATCATCAATCGCTTCGTTAAAATCATTATTTTGATAATATAATGATCCCCTGTATAAATAAACATCCGGATTATTAGGATTGATACGAATGGTTTCTGAGTAATCTTCAAGGGCTTGATCAAAATTCATGAGTTTCTGATGAGTAGCCCCTCTGTTTACAAAAAAATCGCTTTTTAGCTCTTTATTATCCTGATTTGGAATTAAGTCAATTCCCCGGTTAAAATCGTTTAATGCGTCTTTATATTTTCTACGATGATAATAGGCTTTTCCGCGGGTAAGATAGAAAGGGGCATAATCGGAATTAAACTCCATGGCTTTATCCATTGTTTTTTCTGCTTGTCGATATTCTTCCATTAAGATTAAGACCCTTGCTTTGCCGTTTAATGCAGGAGCATAAGTAGGAAGGCCATTTAATGCATCGTCAAATTTTTCTAATGCCGATTTATAATTATTTAGTTTAATCAAATCATTTCCTTGATTAACTAATGATTCCAAATCGCGTGTTTGTGCATATAAGAATGAGTTTAATAAAAGAAAAACAGAAAGTATGGATAAGAAACGCTTCATTGTTTAATGATTTAATATCGATGCATTATTCTGTGAAAATAATAAATATTTTTCAAATTATCTGTTTTTAAACAGAAGTTTCAAATAATGTTCGTTTAACAATCGATCTTCCCAATGTTATTTCATCGGCATATTCGAGGTCGTCGCCAATGGATACTCCTCTTGCAATAGTGGTTATCTTTACCGGATAATTTTTAAATTTCTTATACAAAAAATAATTGGTGGTGTCACCTTCCATGGTAGTACTTAGGGCTAAAATTATTTCATGGGCAGTGCCTTCTTCAATTTTTTGTGCCAGTGGCTCAATGTTTAGGTCGCTTGGCCCGATACCGTCCATAGGAGATATAATACCTCCCAGTACATGGTAAATTCCTTTATACTGATGCGTATTTTCGATGGCCATTAAATCACGGGCATTTTCAACGACACAAATGGTGCTGTGATCTCTTTTCTTATCGCTGCAAATCGAGCAAACATCTGTATCCGATATCGTATTACAACTTTTACAATGTTTTATCTCGTTTCGTAATTTAATGATGGTTTCGCCAAAATGATTTACCTCTTCTTTTTCCTGGTTTAAAAGATATAAAACTAACCGTAAAGCCGTCTTTCGTCCTATGCCGGGCAATTTGGCAAATTCATCCACCGCACTCTCTAATAATCTTGATGAAAAATTTTGTATACTCATGTATCAACAAACCAAAATGGGAATAAAATGTTTAATCTTTAATACAGTTCAAAATTAATACCAATTGACCGAATAACAATTTTTAAAGTTATAAATCTTTTTATTATCCTTGTACCTTCAAAATTTAATTTTTAAAAAATGTCTCCATACCTGGTAATATTTATTATAGCAGTTTATTTTGCCATACTTTTAATTATATCTTATTTTACAAGCAGGAATGCAGATAATGCCGCTTTTTTTCTGGGAAACAGACAATCTCGCTGGTATATTGTTGCATTTGGAATGATTAGTGCTTCGCTTTCGGGTGTAACCTTTATTTCTGTCCCGGGTTGGGTGGTTGACAGCAATTTTTCATATATGCAGCTGGTGCTGGGATATTTATTGGGTTATGCGGTTATTGCACAAATTTTAATCCCCTTATATTACCGGTTAAATTTAACATCAATATATACTTATCTGGAGCAACGGTTTGGTTTTTTTGCTTATAAAACGGGGGCCTCATTTTTTCTTTTATCGCGGGTAATTGGAGCCTCGTTTCGGTTATTCCTGGTAGCTAATGTTTTGCAAATAGCTGTATTTAATCAATTAAATATTCCGTTTGAAATAACCGTAATCATTACGATTATTTTAATCTGGCTATATACGTTTAAAGGAGGAATAAAAACCATTATCTGGACCGACAGCTTACAA
>JBNJFS010000260.1:0-3875 GCA_051747085.1 Bacteroidota bacterium | reverse complement strand
TGGTATACTTTTAGATCTACAGCGTTTAAAGTTGCTTCTAATTTTATTCTTCCTCCGCTGGTAGCCGTGGCAATAATTTTATCCGCTTTTATTTTATCTTTTATAATTATTTCTGCCGCTCCGTGGGCTGTTATCTCTCTTAGCTCATCATAATTTACAAATACTTTTACCGTCACATCCTCGAATAAATTGGATTTCATTTTTATTTTCAAGAGCTTATCTTCTATTTTTGTTACCACTTCTGAAGGGGCTACATCTTTGGAGTCAATTGTTATCGTCCCAACATTTCCTTTGGTTAGCATAACCCGGATGTTGCCAAAAACCTCTATTTTATCAAATGAATCGATATTCCTTTCGACAGTCTCCTGGGCATTCCCGTTAAACATGGTTAATGTAAATAAGAGAACAAATAATATTTTTGTTTTCATGATTTTATAATTTTAGTAATGACTAATAAATTGTATTTTCAAAAAGAAAGGGACAAAAAACATGCCCCTTTTAAAACTATTTTGAAAGGTGTTTATTATAAAATTTTAGTAATATTTTCGGTTACAATATGTCCGTCGAACAGCTGCACTATCCGGTGTGCATATTCGGCATCGGATGGTGAGTGCGTAACCATAACAATCGTTGTTCCTTCTTTATTGAGCTCGGTAAGCAGTTTCATTACTTCTTCGCCGTTTGCCGAGTCGAGGTTACCTGTGGGCTCATCGGCAAGTATTAATTTGGGGTTGGCTACTACCGCCCTGGCAATGGCTACCCGTTGTTGCTGACCGCCCGACAATTGTTGTGGGAAGTGTTTGCGGCGGTGAGCTATTTTCATACGGTCTAAAACAGCATCAACTTTTTCTTTACGTTCTTTTGCCGAAACTTTTAAATACAACAAGGGCAGTTCCACATTTTCGTATACGGTTAATTCATCAATTAAATTAAAACTCTGGAAAACAAAGCCAATGTTTGACTTTCGCAATTCTGTGCGTTGTTTTTCTTTAAAACCGGATACTTCAATACCATCGAACAAAAGTTCGCCGCCTGTAGGATTATCTAACAGACCCACAATATTTAACAGGGTTGATTTTCCGCAACCCGAAGGGCCCATCACGGCAACAAATTCACCTTTTTTAACCTCCAGGTCAACGTTGTTTAAAGCGGTAGTTTCAATTTCATCGGTTCTGAATACCTTTACCAGCTTATTTGTTTTTATCATAACCATTTTTAGTAATTTTTTTGTTTTTTGTGTTTATATGACGAATAACTTCTTAATCTGTTACAAGTTATAAAATATTTCACGGTTAATCGAACGTTTTAAAACTTTTTAACATCTTTTTTATCGTTTTCTTTCAAGAGACGTATTTATCTCACATATGTTGCATTATATTATTCATAACGTAAGGTTTCTGCAGGATTCTTGTATGCGGCTTTTAACGCCTGATAAATTACAACCAACAGAGATACAAGCATTGTTATAACAGGGATGATAAAAAACATGAAAAAATTAATATCCACCCTGTATGAGAAATCCTGTAACCAGTTATTCATCACCCAGTAAGCAATTGGCCAGGATATGATGGTTGCAATAATAATAAGTTTTAAAATGTCTTTACAAATAATAACCACGATATTGAGGGATGTAGACCCAAACGTTTTTCGTATACCAATTTCTTTTTTCCGTTGTTCGGTAATAAATGAAATCAAACCAAATAAACCAAATAATGCAATGACAACAGATAGCAGCGAGAAAATGATAAATATACTACTGGTTCGTTTTTCGGCCCGGTATAAATCTTCAATATGGTCATCGAAAAAGAAATACTCGAAGGGGTACTGAGAAGTAAAACTTTCCCAGATGTTTTGAATGGATGAGATGGTATTATTGTTGTTATCCGGCCTCATCTTAACACAAACCACCCCTTCCCAATTACCTGGCAGCAGGGTAAAAGCAGCGGGTTCTATGGATGTGTGCAACGATTTAAAATGAAAATCTTTTACCACCCCAATAATCTTTAAGGGCCGGTATTCATTTTCGCCGGCGGGTAACAATAAATTTTTTCCTACCGGTTCATCAAATCCTAAAGATTTAACTGCCGATTCGTTGATAACAATGGCATTAGAGTCCGTAGAAAAATCTTTGGAAAAGAACCTCCCTTTTACCATTTCAAAGCCAAATGTTTTTTCATAATCGAAACTTATCCAGGCCTGATTTAATAAATAGGTATTTGCCCGCTCTCCTTCTTTAAAAAAGGCATTATTAGAAAAATTTACTCCCGGGTAATCCAGGGCACTGGTAACCTCCATTACATCGGGCAAACTTTTTACTTCCGTTTTAAATGCTTCAATCTGATTTCTCAAGCCATCCGAACGGCGAATCATTAAAACATGATCCTTTTCGAAACCCAGGTCTTTGTTGAGCATATAACTAAGCTGATCAGAAACGGTATAGGTGGATAAAAGAATAAAAATAGAAACCACAAACTGAACGATTACAAGGGCAGACCTCAGCATGCCATTTTTAGCTCCCAGCTTAAGTTTTCCTTTTAGAACAGCAACCGGCCTGAACGATGCCAGGAAAAAGGCAGGGTAACTTCCGGCCATAAAACTTACCAGGACAATTAATAACAGGATTACCGGCAGGATATACCACGAGCTAAAATAATTAATCGCTAAAGGGATTTGGGTAATATTATTCAGATAAGGCATAACCACTTCTAAAGCCACAATAGCTAATGCCAGCGATAAAAGGGTAATTAAAAATGATTCGGTTAAAAACTGGGCAACCAGTTGTTTTTTTTGGGCTCCCAGAACTTTTCTTACGCCCACTTCTGTGGCACGATTCGCTGCCCTTGCAGTAGCCAGGTTGGTGAAATTAATGCTGGCTATAATTAAAATAAAAATAGCCACCGAGATAAAGATATAAATATACAATATATTCCCGTTGGCTTCTATTTCGTACTGTAAATCAGATTTCAGATGAATATCTGTAAGCGGTTGTATAAAATATCCAAAAGAGTTTCCTGATTCTTTGAACTCCTGCATATTAACCCCAAGTATTTGTTCTATTTGCGGGCCTACATATTTTTCAACCATACTTTCCATTTTGGTTTCAAAGGCTTCGGGATCTGTTCCTTCGTTTAAAAGAATATACGTATAGTAATTATGATTGATCCAAAATGTGCTTTCGCTTCTTTGTAAGGTTGTCATGGAACCGAGCATATCAAACGTAAAATGGGAATTCTCCGGAACATCCTGCATGAGTCCTGTAACTTGATATAAAACGGTATCATTTTCAACGTGAATCGTTTTTCCTACAGGGTCTTCATTGCCAAAATATTTTTTTGCCGCTGATTCTGTAAAAACAATGCTGCGAGGCTCGGTTAGTACTGTTTTTGGATCGCCCTTAATCAGCTTAAATGAAAAAATATCAAAAAAGGTAGAGTCGGCAAACAGAAAATCCCGTTCATTAAACTTTTTATCTTCATAGGTCATTAACCAGTCGCCAGCGGTTGTAAGTCTGCAGGCACTCACGACTTCGGGATAATCGTTCCGCAAGGCTTCGGCCATGGGAGCAGCTGTTATAGCCTGGTTGATTTCGCTGTTCATGAGCATGCCTCTTACGCCCGCACGGTAAATGCGGTCGTGATTTTCGTGCATTTTATCGTAGCTGAGCTCAAAACTTACAAATAAAAAGATATAAATAACCGCAGCAAGCCCAATGGTTAATCCTAAAATATTGATGAGTGAGTATGACCATTTTTTGGTTAAGTTACGGAAAGCCGTAAGGAAAAAGTTTTTAATCATTTGATAACGTTTTATTTTTTTATACGACGCCTGTAAAATACAAAAGGTTACAAGGCTAATGCAGTTTAAAGACGATAAAC
>JBNJFS010000259.1:0-3892 GCA_051747085.1 Bacteroidota bacterium | reverse complement strand
TACAGCCTGTTACCGTTTAGGAAGAACCGGCGAACATTTCATGGAATTTTCAGTACCCGGTTTTATAAAGCGCTATTGTACTCCCAATGCTATTTTAACCCTTTCGGAATACTTAGTTGATTATGCAACACCTGAAACCGCTGAAAAGGGCTGGAAGCTAATTCGGAAGGAAATTGATGCGCTGGATGGTTTTGGCAGAGTAGATGAATTAAAGAAACGAGTAGAAAAGATAAAACAGGGTGAGCGGGATTTATATTTTTAATGATTTAAGAGTGGGATTATTTTTAAGGTATTCATTTTTTTTTAATAAAATAACCAAGAAATAAAATATATAAATCTGTAAATGAGTAGAGTATGTTTCTTTGTCAATATATTCAAAAAATGTCCTTTGATTTGAATCAATAAATTTTGTAACTTGATTACCCAAAATGGGAAAAATTATGGCAAAAGAAACACGAATTTTAGGAATATTAATTACCGACCGCCAAAAAGAAGCAGGTAAAGTTCAAAATGTTTTGACAAAGTATGGTTGTTCCATAAAAACCCGGTTAGGGTTGCATGAAACAACAGATGATTTTTGTAGTACAAGCGGTCTTATTTTATTAGAGCTTACCGGTGAATTATCCGAGATGGATAAACTGGAAAAAGAGTTGATTGCTATTGAAGGTACCCAGACTCAGAAAATGGTTTTCATGGATTAAAATTTAGGGTATTTTAATCTGTTTTTATAAGCACGAATTTTTATTCGTGCTTATTTTTTGCCGTTGAGCTAGCATTATAAAACCGAACAGGTTTGTTCGAAACCGTGCAATTTTAATAATTATGATTATCGTCTAACATTTTGTTTTGTAGTGTTTTATATGTTTATGGCATTCTTTTTGTTAAATTGTAATAAATCAAAAAAACAGCTTGTTATGCTCAAAAATTATCTTACGCTTACGTTCAGAAATATTTTCCGTCAGAAAGCCTATTCATTTATTAATGTTTTTGGTTTAGCCGTCGGAATTACAAGTTTTATTATTATTCTATTATATATCCAAAATGAGTTAAGCTATAATAAACATATTGCTGATGCTGAAAATAAATATCGGGTAGTTGAGATTCAGGAAGCTCCCGGTGTTGGAAGTCAGCATGTTGCAGTAACTATGGGACCGTTGGCAGAAGCATTACAAAATGATTTCCCTGAAGTTACACAATCGATGAGAATAACCAGGGGAGGGACGCAGATAGTGAGTTATAAGGATAAAAGTCTTAACGAGCAATTTACTTGCTTTGCCGACACAAATGTATTCGACATGTTATCGATTAACCTGCTGCATGGGAATCCCGATCATGCACTATCCGAGAAGAATGCTGTAGTTATATCCGAAAAAATTGCATTAAAATATTTTAACTCAGCTGATGAAGCTGTCGGAAAGGTTATTGAAATCGCTTATGAACCTTTTATCGTAAAAGGGGTAATGGAGAATATTAATCAAAATGCGCACATCTATTTTGAAATAGTAATGCCATTTGAGATTATGGAATCAAGATTTGTATGGATGCGAAACTGGGGGAGTAACTCCCTGGATACATACATTCAATTAGCCGATGGAACGAAACCGGTAGATCTGGAGAAAAAACTTCCCGAATTTATTGAGAAATATACTTCTGATTATTGGGATACTAAGCTGGAAATGTATCTACAACCGATTTTGGATATCCATTTAAAATCAAATCATATAAAATTTCAGGTTTTTAACGAAAAACAAGGGGATATTAACCAGGTTTATATTTTTGCAGCTATTGCGTTACTAATTTTAATTGTTGCCAGTATCAATTATATCAATCTTTCAACAGCCCGGGCTGTTAAGCGAGCTAAAGAAGTGGGCATTCGAAAAACTGCCGGAGCACAGAAAGGGAGTCTGATTTTTCAGTTTTTAGGCGAATCTGTTATTATTACTTTTATTTCAACGCTTATTGCTATTCTATTTATTGAGCTGTTATTGCCCTACATTAATCAGATGTTATCACTTAATCTGGAGATGAATTTTGCTAATTGGAGCTTAACCTTAGGTTTAGTGATTTTAATATTAGTTCTTGGTTTTCTGTCGGGTAGCTATCCGGCATTTTATCTTTCATCTTTTAATCCGGTAAAAGTTTTAAAAGGAAGTGCGATAAATATGAATAATCGAAGTAACGGAAGACTGCGAAAAATATTAGTGGTAGCTCAATTTGTAATTTCTATTGCAATTATAATATCCACATTGGTTGCGATTGCCCAGGTTAATTATTTCCACAAAAAAGACAAAGGATATAATGATGCTGCTGTATATTCCATATCATTTCATATTAACGATGATGAGCAGCGATTAAAAAATATGGATATTTATAAGCAAGAGTTAAAGGAAAATGCAGATATTTATTCTATAGCTTTTGCATCGGGTAATACCGGTATTTCCGGCAGCCAAAGTAAGATTTATACCGCCGATTCATCGCAAAGGCCTTTGATGTCAAGGTTAGGTTATGTTGATGAGGATTATTTCGAGATGATGGAAATCCCGGTAGTTACCGGCCGGTATTTTAGTAAAGATTTTTCAACCGATAGGGAAGAGGCCGTTATTTTAAATGAGAGTGCCGTAAAAGAACTAGGCTGGGATAATCCTATCGGAAAAGAGTTTAATCCGAGATCAAGTGATAGCACGGCAGCAAACTTAAAAGTAGTGGGTGTGGTAAAAGATTATAATTATTATTCTCTTTTAAGTCCGATTGAGCCTGCAGCATACTTCTTTAATCCCAATCAGTTTAGGGTAATGGTAATTAAAATTAATCCACAGAAAACAGAACAAGTATTGGATTATCTTGAAAAGAAGTGGAGTGAATTGTTTCCCAATGTTCCTTTTAACGGGCATTTTATGGATGAAATGTTTGAATCTGAATATAAACATCAGATTAATTCAATGAGAGTGTTTGGGATGTTTGCCATCATCTGTATTGTAATTTCCTGCCTTGGTTTGTATGGATTAGTAGCGTATATGGTTACTCAGCGAACCAAAGAAATTGCCATACGGAAAGCCTTAGGCAGCTCTGCTTCTCAGGTTGTAAAGTTAATCAATCTCGATTTTATTAAGTTAATTCTGATTTCGAGCATTATTGCTGTTCCTGTTGCTTTTTATTATATGACGAAATGGTTAAATAATTTTGTTTATCGAATTGAACTTAGTTGGTACTATTTTGTCATTGCAATTGCTGCAGTAATAGTTATTTCGGTGTTAACCAATATTTTTCATACAGTGAACGCAGCATTGAAAAATCCTGCCGAATCGTTGAGGTATGAATAATTAAAGAATCGTTAATTCTCTCTTCTTTAATGATGTCTTTATAAAATTAATGACGATAGAAAGAAAAACCCATTAAACAAAAACGACTTAAGCCTGTTTAATTCATTTGGATTTACTTGTTATTGATAATAAAAAAATCAATCACTATTTGTTTATCCAATAAATATCAGTAACTTGTATATTAAATTTTAAGTTTTAGGTTTAATGGATGATTTATTAATAAATAAAACAGCTATAACTCCATTAATTGACTTCAGGAAATCGGGGCAATTAAAAATTCAGGGAAAATCATTACCCGAAAATCCACAAAGGTTTTTTACCCCCTTATTTAATTGGGCTGATCAGCTGACCTCAGAAAGGGTTGATATTGATGTGATCCTGGAATATATCAACACCTCGTCATCCAAAAATTTAATGCAACTCATCAAATTAATTGATAAAAATCCCAGAATCAGACACTTTTATCTTAACTGGCACTATGAATCCGACGACATGGAAATGCTTGAGTTCGGAGAACTTCTGGCTAACAATTTACGCAGAGCTAAAACAATTTACATTGAGTACGAAGATGA
>JBNJFS010000258.1:0-3899 GCA_051747085.1 Bacteroidota bacterium | reverse complement strand
AATATCCAGATCTAACTCCTGCTTTCCGTTTAGATAATCCAACTGCTTCTTAATACTGCTTAATTCACTGGTATTTCGTTTAAGCTGATTTTTTAAATGTAAAACATGCAGCTTCGATTTGTTTAGTTCCAACACATTCCCATCACCTGATTCCAGTTTTTGCCGGTAAGCTTCAAAAAGATTTTCAGCATGTTTAAGTCTTTTTTCCAGCTCCTGCTCCATTTTAGTGTAATATATATATTCAATAAGCATTGCTTTCGCCTGAAACAGAATATTTTGTCGCAACAGGTTTTGATTTATCTGCTCCTGATTAACCCGCAACTTTGAATATTTTGATTGATTCCTGTAAAAACAAGGCATTTGAAAAGACTGACTTATCTGAAAAGTCTCTTTTGGTCCGGGGTTGTTCGAATTATCCGGAAAGTATCCATACGAAAATTCCGGTCCTTCGGGTAAAACATTATGTTTATATTCCTGTTCTTTACTATCTAAAAACTTCTGCCCTGCCTGAATCTCCAGGTTATTTTTTTCAATGGTTTTTAATATATCCTGAATGGATTGAGCAGATGTATTTACAGAAATCATCCATAACAATGCCAATAAAAAAATTATTTTATTCTTCATCATGATTTTTACTTTTATTGATTAAAAGATAGATAACCGGTACTACATAAATATTCAGGAAGGTAGAGCTTAACAGTCCTCCAAGAATAACAACAGCCATCGGACTTTGAATTTCATTCCCGGGTTTATCTCCGGCAACTGCTAATGGTATTAATGCCAACGCAGCGGTTAAGGCAGTCATCAAAATCGGGTTTAACCGGTCTAACGAGCCCCTTAATACAGCATCGTATAACTTAACCCCTTTTTTATTGATGTTCTGATATCGGGAAATCAATAAAATTCCATTCCTTGTAGCAATTCCAAATAAAGTAATAAATCCGATAATCGCCGGAATACTTATAACCGCCGAAGATAACCATATAGCGATTACTCCTCCGATTAAAGCCAACGGTAAATTTACCAATATGATGGCTGCCAGTTTTATTTGCTTAAACTCCTGGTAAAGAATCAGAAAAATAATTAACAAAGCAACCAAAGAGGTTATGGCTAAAATTTTTGACGCATTTTCGGCACTTTCAAACTGTCCGCCATATTCAACACGATAACCTTCGGGAAGAGTAATATGATTATCAACACGTTCTTGTATATCGTTAACAACACTCCCCACATCCCTGCCGGCAACATTTACAGAAACTACAATTTTGCGTTGCACATTTTCGCGGTTAATGGTGTTTGGCCCTGAAGACGATGTAATATCAGCAACATAGTACAAAGGTATTTTTTGCCCGTCATGGGTATCGATCATTGCTTCCCTGATAGCATTAATGTTATCTCTGTATTCATCATCAAAACGCAGTACAAGGTCGAAAGATTTTTCATCTTCGAAAACATCAGATACTTTTTCTCCGGCAAAAGCATAATCGATAAACTCTAAAAATTGATTAAGCGGAATTCCGTATTTTGCCAGCATTTCTCGTTTAGGCTTTATCTTTAGCTGAGGAATCTCAATTTGTTGCTCAACAAATAAATCACCAATCCCATTCACATCTTCAATTTCACCCTTTATGGTATTAGCCACACGATACATTTCATTTAAATCATTCCCAAAAAGTTTGATGGCAATATTTGCTTTTGTTCCCGATAGCATATGGTCCATACGGTGCGTAATCGGTTGCCCTACCTCTACAGTAACACCCTGGATCTGACTCAAACGGCTTCTGACATCGGCTAAAAACTCCGGCCTTGAACGTTCATTTAGCTCAAAAGGAACATCCAGTTCCGAAACATTAACACCAAACGAATGTTCTGCCAGTTCGGCACGTCCGGTTCTACGGGCTAGGGTTTCTATTTCAGGAATATCAAGCAGAATCTTTTCTGCTTTTCGTCCGAGCTTATTGGATTCCTGAAGCGATATTCCCGGCAAAGTATTTAAATTAATCGTTAATGAACCTTCGTTAAAAGGCGGTAAAAAGTTACTCCCAAACTGCATAAATACAATAATTGTAGCAACAAAAAGAATCGCAGCAGTTGCAACAACTGTACGTTTATAGTGTAAAATCTTTTTTAACGAACCATAGTACATTTTTTTCAGGCGTTGTTCGAGCCAGCTTCCATGTTTATGCTTTTTTATTCTTTTTTCGTTGGTAAGCAAAAAGCTACATAAAACCGGTGTAATGGTTACAGCCACAATCAACGAGGCAAAGAGCGCCACAATATATGAAATACCCAGAGGCTTTAACATGCGTCCTTCCATCCCGCCAAGGAAAAACAGAGGAATAAAGGCCACAATAATTATAAGCGTAGCATTCATAATGGAAGGCCGGATTTCAACAGAAGCCTCATAAATAACTTTAAGTGGCTTTTGGCGATGTACCGTTTTGCATCCCACATTCTGCCGCAGGCGCTTATATACATTCTCTACATCAATAATCGCATCGTCGACCAAAGAACCAATGGCAATTGCCATCCCTCCCAGACTCATGGTATTAATAGTAAACCCCAACCCTTTAAGAACCAGGATAGAAACCAGTAATGACAGGGGAATGGCTAAAAGCGAAATCAGGGTCGTTCGGTAATTCATCAAAAACAAAAACAGGATGATGATGACAAAAAACGAACCTTCAATCAACGCTTTTTTAACATTATTGATGGATGTTTCAATAAACCGTGCCTGCTCAAAAATATCGGTATGAAATTGGACTTCTCCTCCTAAATTATTCTGTATATCTGCTAACGACTTATTAATTTTCTCAGTTAAGTCAATGGTATTTACATTGGGCTGTTTAGTGATGGTAACCAAAACGGCATCTTTACCATTGTAAGAGCCATCACCAATTTTGGGAGACCCTCCGGTTTTTACTTTCGCCACATCGGAAATTTTTACCGGAAACCCGTTCTTTATTTTAATGACCGAATTGCCAAGCTCCTCAACATCTGTTGTACGAACCACTCCCCGCACCATATACGTATTTCCATATTGCTCAATAAATCCGCCGGTAGCATTTTCATTCATCGATTGGGTTGTTTCAATCAGCTCACCAAAAGAAACACCATAGTATTTCATTTTTTCCGGATTGACCAGAATTTGATACTCCTTAAACTCACCCCCAATGGTTGTAACCTGAGCTACACCACCAATAGAAAGCAATCGGGGGCGGATGTTCCATTCGGCAATAGTACGTAACTCCATCGGAGTTTTTTCCTCTGAGGTCAAACCAATAATCATTATTTCTCCAAGCAACGATGATTGAGGAGCAATAAACGGGTCACCGGCTTGTTCGGGCAATCTTTCGCGAACAGCTACCAGTCTTTCTGTAACGGTTTGCCGTGCATTGTATATATCTGTACCCCAATCAAACTCGACCCACACAATGGAAAAACCCATAGACGATGAAGAACGAACCCTGCGGATATTAGTAGCCCCGTTTACGGATGTCTCAATGGGGAAAGTGACCAGCTTCTCGACCTCTTCAGGCGCCATGCCATGGGCTTCAGTCATCACAACTACGGTGGGAGCTGTTAACTCCGGAAAGATATCAACTTCCATTCGTGAAGTTACATAGCCTCCCGCAACCAATAAAATCACTGCACCAAAGATTATCAGTAAACGATTACTTAATGAAAACTTTATTAATTTGTTTAGCATAACGTCCTTTTTTTAATGTGAATGATTATGTGCCGGTAACTCATTCGACATATTGGCGAGCTTGACCTGATATACACCCTCTGTAACAATGGTTTCTCCTGCATCAAGTCCGGATTGTATCAGCACAGAATTTCCGTCATCAGCTCCTGTAACCACCAAACGCTTTTCAAACTCATCATGCTGTTTTTCC
>JBNJFS010000257.1:0-3916 GCA_051747085.1 Bacteroidota bacterium | reverse complement strand
TCAGCAGTTAGTTGGCTGCTTTCTTTATAACGACTGGCTCTTTTCTTTAATCGCTCTACGGTTAAAAATCTGTTTTTGGTAGTTAGCACTCCGCCGGCACAACTTTCATCGCAAGCTCTGAGTTCTAAAAAGTCTACATCCTTTATCTCCTCGTTTTCAATCTTTTCTAAAAAGTCGATAACATTATGTACTCCATCAATGGCCAGGCACCGGCCTTCCATGTTATCAATCTCTCCATTGGTAAGACTCCAAAGAACACCTTCTGGAGAAAGTTGCTCTTTATTTATATTTTGACTGGCTTGAAAATTTCCTCTACGGATATTGGTATAAACCTTATTAAAAATAAAATCCATATTAATAACGCCGTTAATTGGAGAATTTTCATTTCCCACCGGACTTTTTATAGCTGCAATTTTAGCAGCACAGGGAGTGACATAAAAAATGCCGATATCCGACTCATCAATGCCTTTATCGATTAGCATTTTTTTGTAATAAAGGGCTGCAACATCCAATGGAGGATGAAGTGAAATAATATTTTCCGTTAAAGCAGGAAATTTAACCTGAATTAAACGGATTACAGCCGGACAAAAGGATGAGATTAAGGGTTTGTTTTCCTGATGAGTTTGTGCAAATTCCTGCATGGCATCTTTTAACTCTTCTACCCCATGCTCTACCTCATAAACATCAGTAAAACCTAAATCTATTAAGACATCATATATTTGCGTGGTTTTCACCTCTTCGGGGAATTGCCCGCTAAATACGGCTGGTAAAAGGGCAATACGATGTTTATATTGAAAAATCTTATTAAAGTCGTCCTGTTCAATAATAATTGCATTAACCGGGCATACGCGAAAACACTCACCACAATCGATACAACGATTTTCAAAAAGCTCGGCTTTTCCATTCCGGACACGAATAGCTTCGGTAGGACAAATATTCATGCAGTGTGAACATCCGATACACTGTTCTTTTTGTATTTTTAATGCATGATGGAAAATTTTATTGTCCATAGCTTATATATTTTTCAAATATGCCACAATCTTCAACTCTGTTCCCTCTCCCACTGTACTGGTTAATTCAAATTCATCCGAATTATTTTTAATATTAGAAAGCCCCATTCCTGCACCAAATCCCATTTCCCTTACTTGTTCGGATGCTGTTGAATAACCATCCTGCATAGCCTGTTCGATATCTTCTATTCCGGGGCCTTTATCTTTAACCTGAATACTTACTTTATCGGTATCAATATCAATAATAACTTTTCCTGAATATGCATGAGCAACCACATTTACTTCGGCTTCGTACATAGAAACTACAATTCGTTTAACAATCTTATGATTGCCGACCAGTTGTTTTAATGTTTTTTTCAACAGACTGGAAACATTTCCTGCCTTTGAAAAGTCACCCCCTTCTATGTCATACTCAAAATGCATAATCATTAAAATACAGGTTTTATTCCGGCTCTATATAACTCACCGGCAGTTTTAAAAACCGAACATGCACATTCAATTAACACCATTTGATTTTCTTCTGCAAGTTCAATCATCTCTTTAGAAACTTTCTTATTTCTTGCAAATATAATACAGGTAATATCTGACATTTCTGCTGTCCGAATAGCCTGCAAATTTGCCAAACCGGTTATAAGCAAGATATTATCGGTATCGAGTGTTAATACATCACTCATTAAATCAGATGCAAAACCTTTTTGTACTTCGGTATCTATCCAATCTTTACCGCAAACAACCTTACCTTTAACAATATCTACTACCTCTTTTATTCTCATTTAAATTAGTGATTTAAATGGTGTTAAACAAACATTAAAAAAATCATTTATAATTCCACTGCAAATATAAAAATTTATTTGTTATTTTTTTCACACTGTTAATTAATTAACAATAATTTAAATATCAAGAAGCAAAACAAACCAACGTTACACCCTGTTTATCAGACAAAAAAGAAGTTTATTTTAGAAATATGTTATACAACGTATTTTATACAACATATTTTTTACCGGTTATTTGCGATATGTTTTATAGCAGAAACCCATAAATCCGTCGTATTGAGGCTGTCTACAAGTGTTAATCGTTCTCCTCCATTAGCCTTAAACAATTTATTATACTCATCTCCTATTTCAACTATTGTTTCCAGACAATCGGTAACAAATGATGGTGCAACAACCAAAATTGATTTTTTTCCTTCATATGCAAGCTGAGCTATGAACTCGTCGGTAAAGGGTTGTAGCCAATTTCTCGAAAGGCGTGACTGAAAAGCCACAGAATAGTTTTCTTTTTTAACACCTACTTTTTTTGCCATTAATCGTGTGGTTTCATAGCAGGTTGCTTTATAACAATAATGCCCATATTCTGGCAATTCTGATACGCAATTACAGTTCTCGGGATGTATTTCGGGATGTATTTTTCGGATTTGTCTCAACGGCAATCCATGAAATGAAAAAACTACATGATCGTATTTGTCAGGTTTATAATCATTCACTCTTGTTGTAAAAGCTTTAACAAACAACGGATGGCTATTAAACTGCTCAATGTATCTTATTTTATCAACCAGGTTTAATTTTTCAGCTAACTTTTTACAATATTTAATGACTGTACCTGTTGTTGAGGAGGCATATTGCGGAAACATGGGAAACACAACAATTTCATCATAATTTTCTTTTTCAATTTCAGCAAATACATCACGAATCGCTGGGTTCCCATACCTCATGGCATAATAAAAAGATGTATTGCCATCCGTTTGTTGATTGAGTTTTTCTACCAACTTTTTGGTGTAAACCAGTAGAGGTGAACCTTCACCGCTCCATAGTTTCTTATATAGCTTCGCTGATTTACGCGTTCTGAAAGGAATAATGATAAAATTAACCAAAATATACCTGAAAAAAGCAGGAATATCAATTACATCCGGATCATTTAAAAATTGTTTTAAATATTTTTTAACCGATTTCCGATCAGGGTTATCGGGTGTACCCACATTAATTAATACAACAGCTTTTTTACTCATCGTTACCCCTTATCATTTGTTTTGCAATATTTTTTGCTTGTTTAACCCGGTCAGCCATACCTATTCCATCTCTAATATTTCCTGCTAAAATCAATCCGGGATATTTATTTTCTATATTTTTTATGGCTGCTAATTTGGGCTCAGTAAGATTATCATATTGCGGAATAGCATATGGATATTTAAAAACTTTCATTAAATCCGGTTCGTATTTTGTTTGTAGCGTTTTTTGAACTTCTTCTTTTGCAATTTGAATGATTTGATTGTCGCTCAGTTTAACCAGCTCAGGCTTTTTTATTCCGCCCAAAAATACCGACAACAATGCTCCTTCCTTCGGAGCACGGCCGTTAAAAATAGATGAAGGAAATAAAATCCCCAGAATGTCTTTCCCTTCTTTCGATGGTACAAGTCCGCCAAACGCCTGAATGGGTATTCCCTGCCAATTTTTAAATCCAATAGCCACCTGTGCAACACCAGCATAATTCATTGATTGAATATCTTTCCAGTCCTGCTTTTCAATCGAAGGAAACAGGTCGGGCAAAGCATAACTTCCGATGGTTGTAATCACCTTTTCAGAGCGAATTATCAAGGACGCTCCGGCATGTTGTGTTTCAGTTATAAAGCCATTGTCCACGCTTTTTATCTCCGTTTGCTGACAACTATAAAAAATATTTTCTGATGATATCCCTTTCGTTAATGCATCGATAAGATTTTGCAATCCTCCTTTTACGGAAAAAACTTTTTTGGTCGCTCTTTTTTCCAATTCTGTTTTAGGCTCCTTTTTCTTCTGTATAGCACCACGAATAAAACTTCCATAGTTCTGTTCCAGGTTATATAATTTCGGAAGTGCAAACCGGGTAATTAATTGTTGCGGGTCGCCGGCATAAATACCCGAAATAAAAGG
>JBNJFS010000256.1:0-3961 GCA_051747085.1 Bacteroidota bacterium | reverse complement strand
GCCGCTGAAGAAATTAATCAAAAAGGAGGACTCGAAATTAATGGCAGAAAAAGAGAGATAGAATTAGTTTTTAAAAACTCGGCAGGAAATCCTGAAACAGGTGTTGAGATAGTTCAAGAATTAAAAAACCAGGGAATCGATATTGTTATTGGCCCAACATTTTCGTCTGTAGCCGTTGAAATGGCTGAAGCATGTGTCGAGTATAATATGCTTATGATGACTTATTCAGCTACCACCCCTGAACTAACCTTTTTAAACGATAATAATTTAATCTGGCGAACATGCCCGTCCGATTATACCTTCGGAACAATTTCGGCAGGCTATTGCTATGATTCACTGGAGCTAAATAAAGCAGCAATTCTTTATCGGGACGACAGATTTGGAAGCGGACTTTCGAATATTATTATTGAAAATTTCACCGCACTTGGAGGGACAATTACTGCCACCGTCAACTATCCCGTTGAAGAAATCAATCTTAGCGACTATAATTTTGATTATCAGCTGAATACCGTATTTGGTCAGCCTGTTGATGTACTTTATATTGTTGCCTTTAATTCGGAGATATCGGTTATTACCAATAAAATTTATAACAACGCTAAATACCAGTCACTAGATGTAAAACCGTTAATTTTTGTTAACGATGGTATTTTAGCCGAAGAAATTTTAACCAATGGAAATCCGGAGTTGCTTGATGATGTTTTAGGAATAACAAGCACCAACGAGGGAAATCCTAACTACGCAATATACAAAAACAATTATCAAACCCGCTTTGGTTTTTCTCCCGCCCCCTATTCCGAACATGCCTATGATGCAGTGTATTGTATCGCATATGCAATGCAAAGAGGAAACACAACCAACCCATTATTCATAAAAGAATACCTGCAGGAAATTTCGGGTGAAGAGTATTATGAGCAAACCGATGAAGTGTTAAAAATAAATGTTAATGAATTTGATATTGGAAGGAATATATTATTAAAAGGGAAACCCATTAATTACGAAGGGGCAACAGGGCCAATTAATTTTGATGTGAACGGGGATCCTGTACCTAAAATTGTAATATGGGGATTCGAAAATAAAGAATATGTTGAATTAAGTTACTATGGAAATACTTTGTGACAGTAATTATCAATAAACATATAATCCTAAAAATTAACTTCTCCCGTTCTGTATTTAAACGCACAGGACTAATAATCCTATTATCTGTATTGTCATTACAGGGATTTTCACAAGCAAGTATTTATGTGCTTAAGGCGGTGTATTTAGAAAAATTTTCACGTTTTATAACCTGGCCCGAAGAAAGCTTAACGGATGACCCCAGCAAACCATTTATTATATCGGTTATTGGAATTACGCCATTAACTAAAAACCTGGAACAAATTTATGCTATCCAAAAGATTAAAAATAAACGAGTGATCATACAGTCAATTAGCAGTATTAAAGACATTGAAGGTTCTCACATTTTATTTATTGCTGAATCTGAAAAGAAAAATATCGATAAAATTATTTCCATAACAAAACATCAACCCATATTAACGATTGGCGAAACGATAGGATATGCAGAAAAAGGGGTTTTAATTAATTTTTTCGAAAAAGATAATAAATTACGTTTTGAGATAAACGAAACGGCGGTGTTAAAATCACCATTACAAATGAGTTATTATTTATTAAATTCAGCTAAAATAGTACAACCCGTAGAAGAATAAGATTAATGAGATTTTTTCAAAACAAATCTATAAAAAACAAAATTGTTGGTATTATCTTACTTACCAGCAGTGTTACCCTGATTGTTGGTTTTACGATTATTGGAATCAATGATATTAACAGTTTGAAAAAAAATCTGCTGGCAAATGCAATCTTAAATACTAAGTTAGTTGGCGATTATTCAGTAGCATCTTTAACTTTTGACGACAACCAGGGGGCTGAGGAAATCTTATCTAAGCTCGAATCTATTCAGCACTTTATTAGTGGAACGATTTATGATCGTAGCGGAATTTTATTTGCATCTTATAAAAGAAATAATGAAGTTTTTGTACCCCCGCTATATGATGACCCGGATAACTTAACTGATACAAAATATAATTTTGAATCGGGCATATTAACGATTGAGGATCCCATTACCTATCAGGATTTTACCTATGGTATAATCATCACCAAAATAGACACATCCATCTTAACCGAAAAAATCAAAGAATATATTATTATCATGCTGGGTGTTTTAACGGGAATGATTGTCTTATCATTTATCCTTGCAAGTGGTTTACAAAAACCAATATCAAAACCAATATTAGATTTAGCCAAGCTTACAAGAAAAATATCACAAGAAGGGGATTATAATATAAGAATAGAAAGAAAAAGCAATGATGAAATTGGGGTGCTTTACGACGACTTTAATAATATGCTTCAACAAATATTAAGCAGGGAAGCTGCCCGCGACGAAGCTGAGAATAAGCTGATTGAAGCAAAAAGAAAAGCGGAAGAGAGCGACCAGTTAAAGTCTGCATTTTTAGCGAATATGTCGCATGAGATAAGAACGCCTATGAATGCAATCCTCGGGTTTACAGAATTGCTTACGATGTCCGATTCTTCTATAAAACCAAAGGAAAAACAAAATTATATAAAACTAATCCATAATAGTGGAAACAATCTTCTCCAACTGATTGATGATATTATTGACATTTCAAAAATTGAAGCCGGACAATTAAAAATTATTCCTAAACCATGTGATATAAACCAAACCCTAACCGATATCTATGAATCATATATAGAAATAAAAAAACAAAAAGGAAAGGAACATATAGATCTGTCGGTTCATCTTGCTCAAAAAGAAAAAGACATTTCCATCATTACCGACCCCCTTCGATTAACTCAGGTTATCTCAAACCTTATTGATAATGCATTAAAATTTACCGAAGAAGGATTTATAAATTTTGGCTATGAAATCCAAAAATCAGATACAATCCTTTTTTATGTGAAAGATAGTGGAATCGGGATGGATGAGAAGAAAAAAGAGTTCATCTTTGAACGTTTCAGGAAAATTGAAGACGATAAAACTAAATTATATCGTGGCGCCGGATTAGGCCTTGCCATATGCAAAAGCCTGATTGAGCTGCTTGGCGGACAGATATGGGCAGAGTCATTTCGTGGTTCGGGCTCGGCTTTTTATTTTACCATCCCTTATAAAAAAATCAGGAAAAATCAAGAAATAAAAGAATCTCCCAGTAAAAAAACATCATACCAATGGAAAGATAAAACCATACTTGTTGCCGAAGATGAGCCAACGAACTTTTTCTATATTGAGGAAGTGCTAAGAAGAACCAAAGCAAAATTAATAAGAGCTACCAACGGGAAAGAAGCTGTTGAAATGTTTAAACAACATCAGGATATTGATCTTGTTATTATGGACCTGAAAATGCCTGAAATGGATGGTTATGAGGCTACTAAAATTATTAAAAGCTTAAATCTGAAAGTTCCGATTATTTCGCAATCTGCTTATGCCATGCCCGGTGACATTGAAAAGGGGCATCTCCTGGGAATGGATGATTATATTACAAAGCCCGTTAATCCTAAAAAATTACTTTCCATCCTAAACAAATATTTAGATCATAAAGCATAATCAAAAAAAAATAAAGAAGATATTATCTGTTTTTTGTTCCCTAAGTTTACAGTACAAATTTTTGCTTACACCATCGTAATAACCACAATAACTTGTACAGAAGCCGGAACTTTTTATAATGCATTGCTGAAATATTGCAAATCGTCGCTGAAATCAATAAAAGGATAAAGCTTTGCTAATTGCTCAACCTGCTTTATCTGAGATTTTATAAACTTTTTATGTGCGTCTGTTTCAGTACTTCTGGGCCGATGATTTTTAGCCTGTACTATTTTGTAAATATCCTGAGTGATTTTTTTTGTCCCTTCATCAAAATATGATTCTGCAAACTGTTCCCATATGTATTCAACA
>JBNJFS010000255.1:0-3983 GCA_051747085.1 Bacteroidota bacterium | reverse complement strand
CATATTGCAAAAATAATAAAATAATGTCAAATACACATTGCAATTTTCTTTTTTATTGTTATGCAACAAATTTCTGTCAACCTTTTAAAAAATGTTTTAGATTCTTTTCCAGTTAATTGTTTTACTAAAAAAGAATTTGCTCCCTTTTGCTTCCAGGTTCTTCCCATTAATCTTAACAATCGTTAAATCTAAGGTTAGTCCTTTTTGCGGAGCATAAATAATGCCGTTTATCCACTCACCCGATTTTTGATTGTATTCAAGGCCGGAAATAATAACTTTACCCACTAATCGGTCATTACGTTTAGACCTATCGGGATTGTGTATATCTTTTACCTGGCCATCATTAAACTTTGTAACGTCAATAATTTTTCCGTAATATTTCTGATTGACTTTATAAATTTCAATTACCAGATGGTCGGGCAACAACCACGTTCCTGTTATAATGTCGGCCTTATCTGTAGGAGCTGACGAAGATGTTGTAAAAACAAAAACTACAATAATAACCATTAAACTGGCGAATTTAAGAGCCCGGTTTTCTTTAATTTTTATATCCATATTTTTTTATTAAAATCTTATTAATTCGGTCATAATACCCACTCTGAAAACATTGATGGTATTGGTAAAATAAATATTGTAATAATCTTTTCCATACTGATATTGAAGAAACAGGACAATATCTTCGAAAAAATTGGGATGGTAGGTAAAGGTTCCGGAAAAACTTATCCGGTCAAAATCCAAAAAACGGGTATCATCAAAATCGCCAAACAGCCAGTTTAGTTCTGCTTTTAAAGAAATATTAGCCCGTTTGGAGCGGTTAAAATCTGCCGATGAATTGTTCAGTTTAAAGATATAAAGCAAATTGTTCCACCGGTAAAAACTATACCTGCCATCAAGCTCGGTGTCTGACAAAGCCGGTGGGTTTACCTGGAACGATGTGCGGTACATTTTTACTGCTCCAAATCTTTTGTTCATCGATGTTTTAATGATTCCTGCCTCGAAATAGTTGGTAGAAAAATTTCCTGATTTATAGTTTATCCTTCCATCATCAAGATAAAAATCGCCCTGTTGCCCGTTCGAATGATGGGCTAACCGGCCAAACAAATTCATACTTTCGTACTGGTTCCTGTTATACAGCGAATAGTAAACCGTAATTTGCGGCATATAGCTTGGTGTACGCACGGGAAAGGACTCTTCCTGGTACATTCGCAAAATAACCTGGGATGTCAAAACGCCAAGTAGTCTTGAATCTTTGCTTTTACGAATATAGAAGCTGGGAATAAGGTTTGCTTCGAACCACAAATCTTCTATCTTTCCTATTCCCTCGAGAAAAGTTATGTAGCTGTTTCCCTGATGTGCCTGCGCTATGGTTGTTAAAGAAATATTCTTCGCAGTATCTAACGGCTCCTGTGCCTTTAAATCATTAAAAAGACCAAAAAACAAAAAAACGAGCCCTATGATTACTTTGTATATCATAATTTAATTATTTATAAATAACAATACCAAGTCCCAGACTGAATATATCTTCTAAAGGAACAGAAGCATTAGAGAATTTGCTGGTAAGATAAATTCCGCGGGTAACGACGCGATAATATATTCCAATTTCCGAAAACATTTTACGCGAAGTGTTGAATTTATAGCTGAACTGCCCCTCAACAAACAGCCCTCCTGTCCTGCCCGGCGCCCACCAGTAGTAATCTTCGGGATAGTGATCGGGTAAAGCAATAAAATACTCACTACCAAATGTGTGATGAACAAAAAAGCCAATATTCAAAGGATAGTATTCGGTTTTATTATTCGGTTTTATTCTAAATGGTTTGCCCGTAAGTTGTAAGCTAACGCTGTGTAACGCTTTTTCAGAAAACCATTTAGGGACATAACCATAAAAGTAAGAAATATCAACACGCTCGTTAAAAAAGCCATAGCCAGTACCCACAGACAAAAAACCGATTCCTCCGGCATACTGTAATTTATAATAATCAGGTAAAAGAGTATACCCTAAACTATTCTTTTTATTTTCCGGAATGGTATCAGCATTTACAAACACCGGAAATAATAAAAAAATTAGAAGTACGATAAAGCGTAGTTTTCGTGTTGTTTTTTGGTTAAAACCCGATAAGATCGACTGTAAATTCATGATTGAAAATTTTAATGATAACAAACTGTTTTTTTTCAGGACTGGGAGTATTCACAAAAGGGATCTCGTCGACATAAGGATAAGAAAAGTTGAATCCGTGTAAATGTCCATGCGTGACAAACAAAACATTATTAAAGCGGGTAAGAACATCTACAAAAGGTTCCTCAAGCTCCGAATCAAAATCATTATCGAATGGCGGGGTATGAAAAACGACCACAGCTTTTTCAAAATCTTCTGAAGGTGAAATCTCATTTTCAAACCACCCTATATCTGGCACTTTCCCATTAAACGCATATTCGCGGCTATTGGTGTTGACAAAAATAAATTTGTACTGCCCGTAAATAAACGAAAAATTATTATCGCCAAACATTTCCCGGTAGCTGTCGTTTCCGTTACTCACTAAATCGTGATTGCCTACCGCCACAAAATAAGGTGCATTCAGTTTTGAAAAAATATTATTCCCCCACTGGTATTGGCGGGGTATACCAAAATCGGCAATATCACCGGTATGAATAAAAAAATCAATATCATAATGATTGTTTATGGTACTTACCACCTCTTCAGACTCATCATAAAACCGGTGACTATCGCCGGCAAGTGCTATCGTAAGAGTATCAGGTACCTCATTCGCTAAAAGAAGATCAATATTCTTTTGTGTCAGGTTGGTTTCATGTTCATCAAAATCGATCACATAAGGCGAATACTCAAAAAGATCATCGCATGCCTGCAATGGCAAAAACAACATCATCCAAATGATAAGCCGATACTTTTTCATAACTTTACCTTTCTTTTAAAAGCTGTATTTCAATTTCACAAATACCATATCGTTTTTATCGTATTGCCCAAAGCGTCCCGAATCGCCAAAAAACAAATTGGCTCCTGCCAGCACATCTAATCCATCCGATATGCTATAGGTTACTTTTGGCCTTACCAAAGCATCTCCATTATTCAGTCCTACATAGGAAAAAAGCTCTAAAATCAGGGTTTCCCGGAAAAATGTGTCATTTATTAAAAAGGTCATGGTATTTTCAAATTCATCATTAACCAAATCGCTCGAATAATCTAAGATATACTCCTGAATAAACTGGGTGCTCATGGTAACTCCGGCAATCGAAAAATCCAGTCCCACCAAATAATGGAGGTAGTCTTTTTTCATTAACCCTTCATTCTGCATGATCTCTGTAGAAAAATGCTTGTCCATATAGTAAGCTCCTTCGCTTCGTAAAACCATTCCTCCCAGGGTTGTGGAAAAGCTTCCCCCGGCAACACCCATTCTGTGATATTCAGGATTAACCTCAACTCCGGTAATAGTACCCGTTAAGGGATTCATTTGTGGTGTTTTATGTGCAGCAAAATCATCATCCCATAAATAACCGGCCATTATTTCAAAATCGATAGCTGATGAAAGCATGGAGTATTTAAAAAATATTTCGCTGTTCTCCAGGTTTACATCTACCTCTTCAGCATCATTAAATGTTAAAGGAATTTCCTGATCCATCAACTGTGGATACCAAATGGAATTTTTATCGGGCAATTTGGTTGGTGTAAATACCGGAATCCAAACCAGCTGAAAACTGTTTCTTTTCAGGTAATAATCGATTTTTAACGCATTAACACCCATACGTATTTCTTCGAAATCGGGGAGCAGGAACTCGCTCAAATCTTTGGGCGAAACAATATCGGTAATAAAAGCGCCGTCGGCCTTACCCCAGATAATTTGCTGCCGCCCGAAACGGATATCAAAATGTTTAAAATAGATATCGATATACGCTTCACGGACTCCAAAATCTATCTCTTTGTCAAAATACTGATAAACATAAGGATTCGCCTTAAAAGCAATATTGCCTTT
>JBNJFS010000254.1:0-3991 GCA_051747085.1 Bacteroidota bacterium | reverse complement strand
GCGCCGATGGTACTGCATATGTGGGAGAGTAGGTCGCCGCCGATTTTATATAAGCCTCATTAGTAGTTTGCTAATGAGGCTTTTTTTACTTAAAAATTAAATTGATTTTTCTGCTTCTTAATATTATATTGCCTGTCATAATTATTTGTAACCAAATCATAATCATTTCGTAAATTTATTTATAAACCAAAAATTTTTGTTTTGAAAGGATCCTTCCAAAATCTGGTTATCCCGTTTCTTTTTATTATACTATTTTTATCTTTTAACACCTGTAAAGATGGTGAAAATGATTCATCTGTCTCCAAGAATTCATTAGAACGAATTCAGAAACGAGGGAAATTAATTGCAGTAACTGATTTTAATTCTACCAACTATTTTATTTATCGTGGTGAACCCATGGGATATCAATACGACCTTTTAAAGTTGCTAGCTGAGCACCTGGAGGTGGAATTGGAAATAGTAGTAGAAAATGATGTAGATAAAAATTTTGAAATGCTTCTTGATAAAACATGTGATATTATAGCTATAAACCTAACAAAAACAAAAGAACGAAGTAAAATCATAGATTTTACGATTCCTCACAGTCAGGCAAGACAAGTTTTAGTACAACGAAAACCCGATAACTGGAGAGCTTTAACGAAAGATGAACTGGATTCCAAGCTAATCAGGAATCAGTTGGATTTAGCCAATAAAATTGTATATGTACAAAAAGGAACTTCTTATGCCGAACGGTTAAAAAACTTATCCGAAGAGATTGGTGATCATATCATTATTATTGAAAAAGCAGATTTAGAAGTTGAGCAATTAATTGAATTAGTAGCAAGTGGAGAAATTGATTATACTGTGGCAGATGAAAATATAGCGATGGTAAATCAAACCTATTTTCCAATTTTAGATATTGAAACAGCTATCAGCTTTCCTCAAAGTCTGGCCTGGGGAGTTAGAGAAGAAGATGACACATTTAAAGTAGCTATTAATAACTGGCTTAAAGATTTTAAACACACTTTGGATTATGCGCTAATCTACAATAAGTATTTTAAAAGCCCCCGTTCTGCAAAAATTGTAGAAAGCGAGTATTATACCCTTTCCAGTGGTAAGGTTTCTGCATATGATGATTATATACAAGAATATAGTAAGATTATTAACTGGGATTGGAGGTTAATCGCATCACTAATTTACCAGGAATCAAGATTTAAGTCTAATGTAAAATCATGGGCAGGGGCTTATGGTTTAATGCAATTAATGCCTTCTACTGCAAAAAGGTTTGGTGTAAGTAAAAATTCACCTCCTGAAAAGAATTTAAAAGCAGGGATTCAATTTATAAAATGGCTTGATAAACGATTTGAGAATAGAGGAATTACCGATACAGAAGAGAGGATTAAGTTTATTCTTGCTTCCTATAACGTAGGGCTAGGGCATGTTTTAGATGCAAGAAGACTTGCTGAGAAATATGGCAAAAACCCCGATTTTTGGGACGATAATGTAGATGAATTTATTCTTAAAAAATCAGATCCTGAATATTATCATGATCCGGTAGTAAAGTATGGATATTGTCGCGGGTCAGAAACGTATCAATACGTTTATCAAATTCTGGACAGATACGAACATTATAAAAATATTTTACCCGAAAATTAGATTATACAAGGTTTATCTTTTTAACAACCTCCAAAAATTCTGACATAATCATTGCTGTTGCCCCCCAAATCACTAATTCATTGGGTTTGTAAATGGGAGCCGTAAAAGCTAAATCGCCATAATGAAATTCTTGTAATGTGCAATTTTCAGGATGAAGCAAATCTGAAAGCGGAACTTCAATAATTTTTTCTACTTCGTTTGGATCACGCTTAAATTTAGGAGCTGACGCATAAAAACCAACAAAAGGGAGAACATAAAAATTGCTGACCGGAATGTGTAATGGTGTTAGTTGTCCTAAAATATTAACTTTTTCAATATCTATCCCTATTTCTTCCTTACTTTCCCTCAGGGCTGTATTCTCAAGGGTATAGTCTCCGGGTTCAAATTTCCCTCCGGGAAATGATATTTGTCCACTATGTGCACCTTCATATTCAGAACGTTTAATACAGACAGTGTATAACTGGTTATTTTTAGGATATAAAAGAATTAAAACTCCTGCATTCCGCCTTTTTGTTGTAGATTTAAAATGCCTGCGAACCTTGGGAGCCATCTTTTCCTGAGCTGGCTCCCCGGGTAACTCTCTTCTAAACTCTTCTTTTAGTTGATTAAAAAAATCTGAATACATTAACGCTGTATCTCTTAATAAATAAACATTTATTTCCTGAACTTCCTAATAAACTCTTCTACTTCCGGAACACCACCCTGGTAAATTAAATATCCATTGTAAGGTTCTTTACGGGTTATTTCATCATTTACCGGAGTTAACATGATCTCTTTCACTTTTTGTGGGTCATTGGTTTGTCCGAGTGCCCACCCCAGTTTAATATAAGCAACTTCGGGTAACATGTTTTCCGCAGGGATAACACCTTTATCCATTAAATCACGTCCTGTATCGTAAACAAACATATGAACATAACCCCAAAGTGTTTGTACGGTCATATAGATGTGTACACCTTTCTTTGTAGCCCGTTCAATAGCATCATATAATGGCTTATTAACATGCCCCAGTCCAGTTCCTGCAATAACGATTCCTTTATAACCGTTATCAACCAACATATCAATAATATCAGGTTGCATATTGGGGTAATAATATACGATGGTAACCTTTTCTTCAAAAAAGGGTAAAATGGTTGCTTTTTTATCTTTTCTTCTGGGATTATAATCTTTTTTAATAGGCTTAACCTCTCCCCATTTAACGGTTGCCAAAGGAACATCACTAATGGTGCGGAAAGTTGATCTGTACGAAGAATGCATTTTTCTGACCCGTGTACCGCGATGTAAGAATCCATATTCGTCAGATGTGGGACCAAACATACAAACCATTACTTCAGCGATATCAGAATGGGCTGCTGTGTATGCGGCATGGATTAGATTTAAAGCAGCATCGGAAGATGGACGGTCGGATGAACGTTGCGAACCAACCAACACGATAGGAACCGGTGAATTTTGAACCATGAATGTTAATGCGGCAGCAGTATGGCCTAAAGTATCCGTTCCATGGCCAATGATTATTCCGTCAATCCCTTTTTCAATTTCTTTGCCAATGGCTATAGCTAAAGCTTTATACTGCTCAGGTCCCATATTTTCACTAAAAACAGCAAAAAGTTTTTCGGTAGTAAGATTACAAATATCTGCCAGTTCAGGTACTGCTCCGTATAGTTCTCCGGGAGAAAATGCCGGAATCACTGCTCCCGTCCGGTAGTCTAATCGCGAAGCAATGGTTCCCCCTGTTCCAAAAAGCTTTACATTATATTTATCTTTAGAGTAAGGGAATTCTTTTTCCGGAATTTTATAATTGGCTTTTTGATATCCGGTTTCTTTCATATCGGTAATCGTCTTAATATCTATACCAATATTGTAACCGGTAGCAATTTTTAAAACAATGTGTTGGTCATCATCATTTTCCGACCGTGGTAATACGGTTCCCTGAAAACCTCCTCTGGTTGTTTTTATATTGGTTTGTCCCCAAACACGAACATTATATTTTTTTAAAACTTCTAATGCTTTGCCTTTATATCCTTGAAAAATATCTTCGCTCATTTGAATTGTTTTTAATCGTTAGAAATGATATTAATTTTGTTCTATGGCTTTTGCTAATTGATCGGGAGCGATATTTCCTACTGCTGTTTTTTGAAGTTCGCCCATAATCCAGTCTACTGCCACATTATCGTTTTTGGATTGCCTGATTTCTTTAAATTTTTGTTTTAGAAAAGGGATTTTTGATAAAATCTCTTCTTTTGGCAGTTGTTTAAAATGAATACTGGTTAGTATCGATTCAAAATCCATTTTAGGATATTGATAAACGATAGGTAGCATTTTTTTACTTAACTGAATTTCGAGTTTTTTATCTTTTAAG
>JBNJFS010000253.1:0-4003 GCA_051747085.1 Bacteroidota bacterium | reverse complement strand
ATCGTTGAAGATGACCCTTATAGTGCAGATCTTCTGGTTGAAGCATTAGCCGATACAGGGGCTAATACGATTGTTGTTTTAAATGGCGAAGTGGCTGTAAGGATATTAAAAAACAGCGATATTTTTGATGCCGTTTTAATGGATATCAAACTTCCCGGGATAAATGGTGATGATGCCACCCGCGAGATACGAAAGTTTAATAAAGAAATTCCAATTATAGCACAAACAGCTCATGCAATGATACATGATCGTGAAAAATATATCAGCGCAGGTTGTACGGATTATTTTACTAAACCTGTTACTATTGATAATTTATTTTCTATCTTGTGCAATTATATTTAGCTTTTTCAGGTGTTCATTTTTTTAACTGCTTTTCTATATGAAACCCTCTTATTTAGAAAAAATTGGTGAGATTTTTGATTATTCGTCACAGGGATATGCATTGCATAAAATTGTACTTGAAAATAATATTCCTGTCGATTATATTTTTATAGATGTAAATAAGTCTTTCGAAAAAATAACAGGCCTTAAACGAACAGCAATTATTGATAAAAGGGTAACCGAGGTATTACCTGTTATTTTAACAGATAAATTTAACTGGATCAAAATATATGGTGAAATTTCACTAAATCAGGAAAAAAGTAGTTTTGTTCAGTACTCAAAAGCCTTAAAAAAGTGGTTTAAAGTTTTGGCTTACAGCCCTGGAAAAGAATATTTTGTCACTATATTTACCGATATTACTGAAATCAAAAAAAGTGAATTAAAACAAAAAGAAATTTCCGATGAATATTATTCGCTAAATAAAGAGTATCTTGCTCAGAATGAAGAGTTGGAGTCGCTACTGGAAGAAATTTCGAATCATAAAGGGGATCTGGAAAAAAGCACGGTCGAAATTATAAAACAGCGTGATGAGATAGAAAAAAGGCAACTGTTTTTTAAATCAGTACTTGAATCAACAGCCGATGGCATATTGGTTACCGGTGAGAATGGAAGGATTGATTATGTCAACACCCGGTTTTTTGAAATGTGGAAAATTCCTGCCTCCAAAAGAACAGCATCGCATTATAAAGAATTTCTTGATATTATTCTCCCTCAATTGATTAATTCAGCGCAATTCTTAGAAAAAATCGATGCATTAAAACAAACCACAAATATTGATTTTGATATTTTATCCTTTAAGGATGGAAGAGTGTTTGAACGATATTCAAAGCCAATTATTTCAAAAAGCAAAATTGTGGGTAGCATTTGGAGTTTTCGTGATATTACCGTGAAAAAACAGCAGGAAAACCGCTTAAAAAATTTAAATAAGATCCTATATGGATTTAAAGAGTTAAACAAACTCAGAGTTGATGTTCCGTCACAGCAAAAATTAATTCAGCAATTTTGCAATATTGCTGTTAATCATATGGGCTTTTCAACCTCCATGATTAATTTATATAAGAATGGAAAATTTTCGGGAGGGGCACATAAGGGCTTTGATAAATGTTATGATGATTTTAAAATGAGATTGAAAAATGAGGAAACTTTTCAATGTTACAGGAATCATCAAAATAACGAAATTTTAATTATTGATAACCCGGAAGATTATTGTAAAGGTTGTCCTATGGCAGGTTGTTACAAAGAAAATTCAATTTATTCCATGCCCGTCATTTATCGGCATAAAAATTATGGGTTTTTTAATGTTAATATTGATGAGAGGTATAGTGGAGATAAAGATTTTCAGCAGTACTTTAAAGACTTAACCTTTGAGCTGGGGTTTATTTTACATAAGATTGAATTAGAAGAAAAGTCAAATAAATATTTACATGAATTAAAAAAGAGGGAACAATCTTTACGAAGCATTTTTAAATCATCACCTGTGGGTATAGGGGTGGTAAAAGACAGGGTTTTTATTGAGCTGAACGACCGTTTTTTTGAAATTACAGGATATAAGCGTAAAGATCTAATAGGACAAAGTGTATTGAAAATTTATCCTTCCAGAAAAGAGTTTGAATTTGTAGGGAAAGAGCTTTACCAAAATATTGACGAAGAGGGAATCGGTAAGGTGGAGAGCCGGTTTAAATGTAAAAACGGAGAAGTTATTGACGTACTTCTTACGTCTACCCTGATTGATCCGGATGATTTATCGCGAGGATTTACGTTTACCGTATTAAATATTACCGAATCGAAAAGAAATGCCTTATTAAAAGATATTTTGCTTTCGATAAACCAGGAAGCAAATCTGCAAACTGATATCAAGAGCTTTGCTCACTCAACACGCGAAAAAATTTCTAAGATTATTGATACACGCAATTTTTATATTGCATTATACGATAAAACAAAAGATGTTTATACGTTACCCTATCATGTTGATCAGTACGACAATTATGATGATCCGGAGAAAGAATTCAAATTAAAAAATTCTTTTACTGATTTTGTCAGACGAAAGAATGAACCCCATTTAATCAATCCTGAAAAAGTTAAAAAATATAAAAAGGATGGGTTATCTGCTAATTATGGACATGTAACAAAAGTGTGGATTGGTGCTCCGCTTGTTGATGCTAAAGGAGAAGCTTTTGGAGTAATTGCTATACAGAATTATGAAAATGAACATGAATTTAATGAGGATGATTTAGAGGTGCTTATTTATGTTGCACAAAATCTTAGTCGTATTATTGAAAAAATACAATCAGAAAATGCCCTAAAAGAAAGCGAAGAGAAATATCGGAACCTGATAGAAAATATGGGCGAGGGAATGGTCATTGTTGATTTAGAGGAAAATGTATTGTTTTGCAACCCCAAAGCATCCAGTATCTTTGGTCTTCGCGATTTAGGCCTTATTGGACACAACTTAGCCGAATTTATTGATGAAAAACAGGTGCAGTTTATCAAAAAAGAAACCCAAAAACGTATAAGAGGAGTCAAATCAACCTATGAGCATGAGATTACTACGAATCAAAATAAAAAATGTACAATACAGGTTACTGCTACTCCTTTATACCGAAACAATAAAGTGATAGGAAATTTAGGCATCGTCAGAGATATTACCCGGCAGAAAAAATATGAGCTAAACATAAAACAAAAAAATGAAGAGTTGCAGGCAGCCGAAGAGGAGCTAAAATCTACCAATGAAGAATTGCACTGGTTGAACCAGAATTTAGAGAAAAATAATATAGAATTGAAAGAAGCCAAGGAAAAGGCAGAAAGTGCAGACCGTCTTAAAACATCCTTTCTGGCCAATATGAGTCATGAAATCCGTACGCCGATGAACAGCATTATAGGATTTGCACAGCTCTTAAAAGATAAAAAAGATGACCGGGAAAAACTGGATCGATTCATTGATATCATCAATATTAACGGGAAGCAACTTATTACCATTATTGATGATATTATCGATTTTTCAAAAATTGAAGCCAACCAGATAGAAATAGTTCATTATCAGTTTGATATAATTAAATTGCTCGATGTACTTTATGATTCTTTTTCCAATCAGTTAAAGGCTGAAAAGCGGGATATTAATTTTACGGTAACGAAACCTGCTGTAAATCAGTTAAAGATTGATTCAGATGAGCAGCGAATACAACAAATTTTAAGTAACCTGATAAATAATGCGATAAAATTTACCTTCAAAGGTAAAATCAATTTTGGATGTGAATTGCAAAACAACCATTTATTATTTTTTGTTAAAGATACAGGAATAGGAATCCCGGAAGATAAAAAAGAAATAATATTTGAACGTTTTCGTCAGGTTGAGGAAAGCTACACGCGAAAATACGGAGGTACAGGCCTGGGATTAACCATTTGTAAGCGGCTGGCTAATTTACTGGGAGGTGAAATATGGGTTGAGTCTGCGTTAGGAAAAGGCTCTTCGTTTTATTTTACGATTCCTCTAGAGAAAAAAAATAAAATATTAAATTTGTAATTGTAAATGAACCTGAAGTGATATGGATAATTTAACAAATGACTGGAGCTCGAAAAAATTGTTAATTGTCGAAGACGATTTATTTAGTACAGAGTATTTGAT
>JBNJFS010000252.1:0-4024 GCA_051747085.1 Bacteroidota bacterium | reverse complement strand
TGGTAACTTGATAGTTTTTGCCGTTTGCAAGGTTGTAAACCCATACAGCACTGTTTCCATTATCGCTGTTGTTGGTATACGTTACCCATTTTGAATCGGGAGAGAATTTATAATCTCTTATTTCATCAGAGGTTGCATGGGCAATGATTTTTTTGTTACCTGATTCAATATCAATATACTTAAGATTTAAGGTACGGTCGAAATACACCATATATTTACTGTCTGGCGACCAAACAGGTTCATATTTCCAGGCTTTTGAATTAAAAGTAAGTTGTTTGGGTTTTGCCTCTTCTTTATTTTCCAGTAAATAAATTTCATACTCGCCGGTAACATCAGAAAGATAAGTAATATACTTTCCGTTAGGTGACCAGCTGGGGGACATTTCTCTAATGCCCTGTGTTCTGGTAAGATTGACCGTTAACCCGTTTTCTGCAGGTACGGAATAAATATCGCCACGGGCATCGAAAATAGCACGTTTTCCTGCGGGTGAAATGGAAGCACTTTCGATAAATTCACTTACATTCTTAAAATAAGGCAGGATGTTTGGGTTATCAAAATTAATATTTACGGGTACTTTTTCGGTATTTCCGTTTTGTGTATTTAACTTGAAAATATACCCGCCATTTTCATAAACAATCATTCCGTTGTGCCCTGATGGCCACATTACGTCAAATTCTTCATGGGTAGTTATTTGTTCTGTTTCTTTGGTGTCAATGTCGTAGCTATAAATATTTAATGTAAGGTCTCTGTCTGACGCGAAATAGATTTTATTTTCGTGCCAAACGGGTATTTGATCCGTACCCACAAAATCGGTAATCTGTTCTGAATAATCCTTTTCCAGGTCATAAACCCAGATATCCGAAGCACGCCCCCCTTTATAACGCTTCCATGTTCTGAATTCACGGTCTACAGGAGTAAATGCTAATTTTGAAGCATCCGGCGACAGCGCAGCAAAGCCCCCGTTAACAATTTGTAGCGGCTCTTCTAACCCGCCATCAATACTTACCAGGTAGTATTTTCCATTTCTTTCACCAAAAGGGGTTCTGTTTGAGCGAACAAGGATTTGTTTACTATCAGGAGTCCAGTCCAGCACAACATTATCCCAACCACCGCGTGGAGGCATTTCTCCAACATCGTTGTAATAGGTTAATTGTTTGGGTGTTCCCCCATCTGAAGGCATTACATATACCTGCCTGCTACCCGAATATTCGGCAGAAAAAGCAATCCATTGTCCGTTGGGTGAAATTTTCGGGAATAATTCCAGCCCTTTGTGAGACGTTAACCGCTTGGCATCGCCGCCATTGATAGCTACCGTCCAGATATCGCCGGCATAAACGAATGCTATGATATCATTATTGATATCCGGAAAACGTAGCAATCGAACATCGTTTTCAGCTTTTATCATTAAAGAAAAGCTAAAAAAAATTAAAGTCGTTAGTGTGATAATTAGTTTGTTTTTTCGCATGTTATTATGTTTTGAGTTATTAATTGATTGGACGTTAAAATTCTTTAAAAGATTAAACATTAAAGGTAAAAAAAATATAAAAAAGAGAGACATTTTATACAGAAGTTAGATGAAATAGCTGAATAAAATTTAACTTGTTTAAAAAAGATTCCATTTTTTGTTCATTATCGAACATTCATGACCTAAAATCGAACAAAAAAGGTGTTAGGAGTTTATTTTGGTATTGTTGTAAAATTCATATAGTGAGAATGTTATGTACTACTGGCACTAAACTTGATAGAAAACGTGATGACTATAATCAAATTTTTTAAAAATGATAAAAAATTACTTATTAACAGCCTTTCGTAACCTAAAAAAACATCCCGCTTTTTCCCTTATTAATATTATTGGCTTGTCTATCGGTATGGCCTGTAGTATTTTGATTCTGCTTTGGGTGCAGGATGAGTTAAAATTTGACCGCTGGCATACAAAAAACGAACGTATTGGGCGCGTTTTAGTCCGGGATATACAGGGTGATGATACATTTGAAGTAGGTGTAACTCCTGCTGCATTAGCACCCAACATGAAACATGATTTTCCTGAAATTGAACAGATGTGCCGGTTCAAAAACTGGGGCAACTGGTTGTTTAAATATGATGATGGAGAATTTATTCAGGGAAGTAGTGGAGCTATTGACACAACAGGCTTTAATATTTTTGATTTTAAATTTATACATGGAAATGCTGAGGGTGCACTTTCTGATGAACACAGTGTAGTTCTGACCCGGGATCTGGCTAATCGTATATTTGGTGATGAGGATCCCATGGGCAAGATGCTTGAAGTAAAAGAGCGTGGTGTATATAAAGTAACAGGTATTATTGAGAATATCAATCATTCACATTTTGATTTTGATTTTTTATTCCCTTTCCACAATTTGCGACAGGATGGAGAGAATATTGATGAAATGGGGCAGGGATCTTATAATTTTACTACCTATTTTTTATTGAAAAATAAAGATTCTTTTCAAACAGTTAACCAAAAATTAAAACGATACTTAGATAAGTTCGATGAAGAAAATAACAGAGAACTGTTTGCTCAAAAGTTAAACGATATTTATTTAAAATCGCATTTTGCGTATGATTTTACCATTCGTGGGGATATGAATAATGTAATTACCTTTTCTGCGATAGCTTTTTTAGTGTTGTTAATTGCTTGTATCAATTTTATGAATCTTACCACGGCCCGGTCGGGTAACAGGGCAAAGGAAATTGGCTTACGAAAAGTTGTCGGTGCCAAAAGAAGAAATATCATCACCCAATTTTTTAGCGAATCCATTTTAATGTCCCTTCTTTCCTTTTTATTAGCCATTATTTTAGTGATACTATTCATTCCAAAATTTAACGAGTTGTCGGGGAAGGGTTTGTCAATCAATGTATTAACCAATCCTTTGGTTATGAGTTTATTAATAGGTATTGCTGTTTTAACCGGGTTAATTGCCGGCAGTTATCCTTCGTTATATTTATCGGCTTTCAGACCCTTAAAAGTATTAAAAGGGAAATTGAGCAATGGTTCCAAAAGTTCTTCTTTAAGAAAAGTTTTGGTTATTATCCAGTTTACTTTATCCGTAGCCTTAATCATTTCAACCATATTAATATCCAAACAAATCAATTTTATTAAAGATAAAGATTTGGGTTATAACAAACACCATTTAATTTATTTGGTAATGAATAATAATACCCGCAAAAATTATGAAACCATAAAACAGCAACTTTTAAAAAACAAGAATGTTCAATCCGTAACCACAAGCCGGGTGCTGCCCATTTATGCATGCCCGTCGATGACACTCAGTCAGTGGGAGGGGAAAAATGATGATTTTACCATGCCACTCCATTTTATTGATATTGGTTTTGATTTTATTAAAACCATGGAAATTGATATAGTTGAAGGACGTTCTTTTAGTGAACTAAGAGCCTCGGATACCCTAAACTCAGTTATTGTCAATGAGGAGGCCGTTCGGAAAATGGGTATGCAAAATCCTGTGGGTAAAAGCATTCAGTTTTGGGGCGAATCCAAATATATCATTGGTGTAATGAAAGATTTTAATTTTAACAATATTAAAAATAAAATAGCACCCCTGTTATTGTATATTAATCCAAGTGAAGCCAGGTTCTGCTTTATCAGGGTTAATTCAGAAAAGATGGACAAAACATTAAACTATGTAAAGGATACCTGGAAAACTTTTGAACCCGATTATGACTTTAATTACAGGTTTTTAGATGAAACGCTTAACCAACTTTACCTGGCTGAACAAAGAAGTAATAAGTTGATTAATTACTTTACTATTTTTGCTATTTTAATATCTTGTTTGGGCATCTTTGGTTTAGCGTCGTTTATGGCAGAACAAAAAACAAAAGAAATTGGCATACGAAAAGTGATGGGCGCATCAGTACTTACAATTATTAAACTATTCACCATCGAGTTTATTAAATTAGTGATTATTGCCAATATTATCGCCTGGCCTATTGCCTGGTTTGCCATGAATAAGTGGCTTGAGAATTTTGCCTATCATACCCATTTAGC
>JBNJFS010000251.1:0-4031 GCA_051747085.1 Bacteroidota bacterium | reverse complement strand
ACAATAAACATGGTTTGGAGAAAAAATACTACGAAAACGGTCAGTTATCAGAAGAAGCCAATTGGCGAAACGGCATTCAGGACGGGATGACCATCAGATTTTACGAAAATGGTGAAGTTATGATGCGCATAGCATATATGAATGGCCGGCTGGATGGTGAATACTCGGTATTTAATGAGGATGGCACCATTCTTATTACCGGCTCTTACGAGAATAACAAGCGAGAAGGAAAATGGAAATACTATAATGAAGATGGGACACTTAAACATGAGCTAAACTACATAAACGGGATAGCTGAAAACCAGGAAGAATTAGAACGACTGGAACAGGAACAACTGGAAAAGCTGGAACAAAACAAAGGAAAAATTAAAGAACCCTCTATCGAAGATCTATTTAACCAAAAACCACCACAGTAAAAAAATTCGATGTATTAAATGACCAAAAAAAGGGTGCTACTTGGAATGAGTGGCGGTATTGACAGCTCATTAGCCGCCATACTACTCATCGAACAGGGGTATGATGTTGTTGGATTAACGATGAAAATGTGGGATAACATTGAAAAGGACCCACGCCATAAAAACGACGGCTCGCATACTACTGATTCTGTTCACGAAGCTAAAGCCGTAGCTGAAAAACTAAATATTCAGCATTATACCGAAGATATTGTTCATGAATTTAATCAAACGGTGGTATGCAATTTTATCGATGAATATCTTGATGGGAAAACACCCAACCCATGTGTTTTATGCAACACAAAAATAAAATGGAATATATTACTCCGTAAAGCTGAAGAATTAAAGTGCGAGTATATTGCCACAGGGCACTATGCTCAAATCATAAAATCAAATTCAGGATATCAACTAAAACGTGCAAAAGATAAAAAGAAAGATCAAAGTTATTTTTTATGGGGGCTAACACAGGATATCTTGAAAAAAGCGCTGTTGCCATTAGGGCAGTTTACCAAAGATGAAGTACGAAAAATGGCAGCAGAAAAAGGGTTTGTCACACTTGCCGGAAAGAAAGAAAGCCAGGAAATCTGTTTTATCCCCGATAATGATTACCGGAAGTTCTTAAAAAACCATGCTCCTGAACCAGGAAAAATCGGGGACGGAAATTTTGTTTCAACCAGCGGGAAATACCTGGGCAAACATGAAGGATACCCCTTTTATACCATAGGACAGCGTAAAGGATTAAAAATAGCATTGGGAGAACCCATGTATGTTTTAAATATTAATGCAAAAAACAACGAAATTGTTTTAGGCAAAAGAAGTGATTTGTACAAACAGGAACTCAGGATAAAAAATTATAATCTTTTCGAAGATATTCCTGAAAATTCTGAGCTGGAAGTAACTACCAAAGTTAGGTATAAAAGCGAGGGCATAAAAAGCACCCTCAAAATGAAAGGATCTGAAATCTTAGTTTATTTCCAAAAAGAGGTCTTTGCCATAACACCCGGACAATCTGCCGTTTTTTATAAGAACGATATCCTTTTAGGGGGCGGAATTATCGTTTAAACTTTTCTAAACATTTTTTTTTAAATTTGTAAAGAACAACAAATTTAATATGCAGAAATTTATCCTGTTTTTTCTATTTCTTTTTTGGTCATCCCCTCTTTTTTCACAGGTAGCTCCTGACCATTTCCGCATTTTCTTTACCGATAAAAATAACAGCGAGTACTCTATTGAATATCCGGAGGCCTTTTTATCCACCAAAGCTATTCAGCGTCGAACGAAACAAAATATACCCATCCAGGAAAATGACCTTCCGGTGAATAAAAACTATCTTGACAGCTTAAAAAAACTAGGGCTCACCATTAAAAACAATTCCAAATGGTTAAATACAGCTTTAGTTTATAGTACCGACAAACAACTCATGGATACGATATCAAATTTAGGTTTTATAAAATCAAGTCATAAAACAGGGTATACTTTTCAACAGAAAAAAACTAAAAAACCGAAAATTCCTCCCAAAGAATATCAGCTAAAAGGCGACAGTATTTTTGATTACGGATATAGCACCCGGCAAATTTCAATGCTTAACGGACATATATTACACCGTAATGGGAATATTGGGCAGGGTATGACCATTGCCATACTCGATGCCGGATTCTACAATGTAGATATTTTACCTGCTTTCGATAGTTTATGGAGCAACAATCAAATTCTGGGCTATTACGATTTTGTGGACGGGGACAATGAAATCTTTGATGCCTCGTCGCACGGAATGAAGGTTTTATCTATAATGGGTGCAAATTTGCCGGGTGAACTAATTGGCACAGCGCCAAAAGCAAACTACTGGCTTTTACGAACAGAACAAACCGCTTCGGAGTATAGTATTGAAGAAGATAATTGGGTAGCAGCTGCTGAATTTGCAGATAGCGTAGGTGCTGATATTATCAATACTTCATTGGGATATTTTGAATTTGATGATACGGTTTTAAACTATACCTACGAAGATATGGACGGGAATACTGCTTTTATCACCAAAGCAGCCGATATAGCTGCATCAAAAGGGATACTGGTGATAGCAAGTGCAGGTAATCAGGGAGATGACCCCTGGAAATATATAACTGCACCTGCAGATGGGGATAGCATATTAACCGTAGGTTCTGTTAATCAGTATGCCGAGTATTCATACTTTAGCAGCATTGGCCCAACTTATGATGGCAGAATAAAACCGAATGTTGTAGCCATGGGGTATCAAACAGCCATACAAGGAATCGACGGAGCCATTACCAACTCAAATGGGACCTCTTTCTCGGCTCCGCTAATCTCAGGACTGGCAGCCTGCTTATGGCAGCTTTATCCGGATTTAAATAATATGGAAATCCTTCAAAAAATTGAAGAAAGTGCCCATAAGTATTCATCCTATGACTATTATACCGGGTATGGGATCCCTGATTTTGGAAAAGCAGCAAACCTTATACAAACCAATGTACATCCGCTTTCAAAAAACAATATATGTAATATTTATCCCAACCCTTTTTATGATAGCATAACTATCGAAACCAATATTGAAAAGAAAGTTCAAAAGGTGTATATTGAATTATTTAATATAACCGGCGAAAAGGTAACACAGGATTATATTAACAATCAAACACAGGAAAAATCTGTATTTATTCTTGATAACTTAGACCACTTACCATCAGGGACTTACTTTTTAAAAGTAACGATTGGGAGTCACAACCTAAGTAAACAGATTAGCAAACCTTAACCTATGACACATAAAATCAGCTTACTGGAACTCAATCAATCCATCCGGGAAAAGATAAAATTTAATTTTCCGGAATCGATATGGGTAGTAGCTGAGATAAGTGAATTAAAAATTAATCGTAACGGGCATTGTTACCTTGAACTAATCGAGAAAGAGGCTATAAGTGAAAATATAATTGCCAAAAGCAGAGCAACCATATGGGCTTTTACTTTTCGCATGTTAAAACCATATTTCGAAAGTGTTACGGGGCATGAACTAATTTCAGGATTAAAAATATTAGTGCAGGTAACCGTTGAGTTTCATGAATTATATGGCTTTAGTCTAAACATAACCGATATTGACCCGAATTATACCCTGGGCGATTTAGCCCAAAAAAAAGCCGAAACCCTAAGAAAGCTTGAAGAAGATGGGATTATCAATATGAATAGAGAGCTGGAGTTCCCTATCGTACCTCAAAAAATTGCGGTTATCTCATCGGAAACTGCCGCCGGGTATCAGGATTTTATGCACCAACTAACGCATAATAAATATGGGTATACATATTATATAAAATTATTCCCCGCTATAATGCAGGGCTTAAAGGCAGAAGAATCTATTATTGATACACTGGAAAGGATTTTTCAACACGACCATTTTTTTGATATTGTAGTTATTATACGGGGAGGCGGTTCGCAAGCAGACTTAAATTGTTTTAACAATTATCTTTTAGCAGCCAATGTTGCCCAATTCCCCATCCCTGTTTTAACAGGAATTGGGCATGATAAGGATGAATCGATTGTAGACCTGGTAGCCTGCCAAAAACTTAAAACACCAACAGC
>JBNJFS010000250.1:0-4033 GCA_051747085.1 Bacteroidota bacterium | reverse complement strand
TGTTGGTGGTAGCTGGGATACTGCAGATCCTAATGCTAAATTTACGGTAGATAATGCGAATGAAGTGATTACCATTACCAAAGATTTAGCCGCTGATGAAATCAGGATGTATGCATGGCATTCATATTTTACCGATTGGTGGCAGTCTGAATTTATGGTGCTAAATAACACCATCGAGTTTAGAGGTAATGGAAACGATCAGGAAAGAGTAAATGTGAATGCAGGCTCTAATACTGTTGAACTCAATTTCCGGACAGGTGTGGGTTCAATTATTGAAAATTTTTAATTGGTTATTACTTATAAACAATAGCCCGCTTTTGGCGGGCTATTGTTATCCTACAATCATTGCCGATGAAATATAAGTTTATTTTCAGTTTGATTTTTGTTGCAGGTGTATTCTTATCCTGTAATCAAAACAACAAAACGATCCCAAATTCTGAGAACGATATCAGTAATGTTCCGGAATGGAGTAAGGAAGCTATTTGGTATCAGATCTTTGTCGAACGTTTTCGAAACGGAGATCCGGACAACGATCCGACTCCCAAAGATATTATTGGGACCTATCCCGATAGCATACCTGGGAACTGGGAAGTTACTGCCTGGACAAGCGATTGGTATCAACCGGATGAATATTTCAAGCAATCACCATTACCTGATCAATGGAATAATTTACAACTTAGACGTTATGGCGGCGATTTGCAGGGGGTATTGGATCAGTTGGACTATTTAAAATCATTGGGCATTACAGCTATTTATTTTAATCCTTTAAATGATTCTCCATCATTGCATAAATATGATCCAAGGCATTGGCGGCATATCGATAGAAATTTTGGGCCTAAACCACAAGAAGATATAAAAATTATTGAAAGTGAGAACCCTGTTGATCCTACAACCTGGAAATGGACCCATGCCGATAAATTGTTTTTAAAAGTAATCGAAGAGTGTCATAACAGAGGGATTAAAGTTATTTTGGATTATTCGTGGAATCATACCGGGAAAGAATTTTGGGCATTTAAAGATGTACTGGAAAATGGAAGAGATTCAGAATTTGCCGACTGGTACGAAATAGAAAGTTTCGATGATCCGGATACTGAAGAGAATGAATTTAAATATAGCGGATGGGCTGGCGTTCAGATTATGCCTGAAATAAAAAAAGATATTATAGGAACACATGAAGATATTCCTTTAAAGGGTAATTTACATAGTGAATCGGTAAAACAACATATTTTTAATATTACCAAACGGTGGCTTGACCCTGACGGTGATGGGGATCCATCTGATGGAGTAGATGGTTACCGGTTAGATGTTGCAGAGAAAGTTCCCGTAGGATTTTGGCGCGAATATCGGGAAGTTGTAAAGGAAATGAATCCTGAGGCTTATTTGGTAGGAGAGATTTGGTGGAAGTCCTGGCCCGACGAGCTGTTATTGCCTCATTATTACCTGCAAGGCGATATGTTTGACGCGGTAATGCATTACCATTGGTACCGCCCGGCCAGGCAGTTTTTTGCTGATGCTCCTCAACCGATGAAACCAGGTGAGTTTGTAAAATCATTAAAAAAAGAATTTGAGCAGATTAGTATGGACCATCTGCAGGCTATGATGAACCTTACGGCAAGTCATGATGCTCCCAGAACATCCACCTCATTGTATAATAACGGAAGGTATAAATACAAAACAAAACCCTGGGAAAATACTGATTATAAGATTGATAAGCCTGGTGAGCAAACACGTAAAATACAGGAAATGTTGTTAATTCATCAGTATACTTATATTGGCGCTCCGCATATTTGGTACGGTGATGAGGTTGGAATGTGGGGTTCTGACGATCCCTGTACCCGAAAACCTATGGTTTGGCCCGATATTGATTATGAAGATGAAACAGCCCATCCTTTTAATAAACCCAGAAAAAGGGATGTAGTAAAGCAGGATACTTCTTTGTTATATTTCTATAAGACGTTAATTAAAATCAGAAAAAGTAACCCGGTATTGGTTTATGGTGATATTGATTTTGTTTTAGTTGATGATACAAACCGAACGCTCGCATATTCCCGTTATAATGATTCAAGCGAGATTATTGTGGCTTTTAATAAATCGGATAACAAACAATCGCTTCATATTCCTGTTAAAAAGAAGGGTGGTTTTGTTAATGCCTTGGATAAAGGTGAAGTTTATCACACGGAAAAAGGGATGGTTAATGTTGATTTAAATTCAACCCGGGCCATCATTTTAATATATAATGATTAATCTATTTTTAAATAAGACGGATATGATAATAAAAAAAGGGGCTTTTGTACTGTTTATTATTCTTTTTTCAAGGATGTTGACTTTTTCTCAGGTAGTTACAACCGACCCTGAATTTCCAACAGCAAATAATGCTGTAACCTTATATTTTGACGCTACACAGGGAAATCAGGAATTGATGAATTATGATGGAGATATTTATGCCCATACCGGATTAATTACGGAAAACAGTTCTGACCCTACTGATTGGCAATATGTTATTGCTAATTGGACAAGTGATACTGAGAAAGCCAGGCTAACAAAGGTTTCAACCAACTACTATAAATTGGATATTACACCAAGTATCAACGAATTTTACGGGGTAGCTGACGGTGAGGAAATATTTAAGATGGCTTTTGTGTTTAGGAATTCCGGGGGTACTAAAATAGCCCGGGAAGCTGATGGTGGTGATATTTATGCAGAGGTTTATCCCCCCGGCTTAAGTATTAATATAAGCTCTCCCGTCGATGATAAAATTATCCTTCCCGGAGATGCTGTGAATATAACCGCATCCTCGAACGAATCGGATTCAATGCTTTTGTGGATTGATGAGGTCTTGATTGATAAAGTTGCTGGTACCTCCATTCAATATGATCATACTGAAAACAACGAGGGATTACATAAAATAATGATAGCTGCAGAAAATACCGAGGAAACGGTGTATGACTCGGTTTACTATTTTGCTCGCGGTGATAATAATGTTGCTGAATTGCCCGAGGGGTGGAAAAAAGGGACTAATTATTTAGCTGACGATTCTGTGGGTTTGGTATTGTTTGCACCCTATAAAGAGTTCGTTTTTGTTATTGGAGACTTTTCCGACTGGAGGATTCAGGAAGATTTTATGATGAATGTTACCCCCGATGGTGAATACTACTGGTTGGGTATTGGAAACCTTATACCACAGCAGGAATATATTTTTCAGTATTATATTGACGGGAAATTAAAAATTGCCGATCCCTATACTGAAAAAATAAGCGATCCGAACGATCAATATATTCCATCGTCAACCTATCCGGATTTAATTGAATATCCGGCAGCCAAAACTACACATATCGCTTCTGTATTACAACCAGCACAAAATGATTATCAATGGGTAAATACCGGTTACGAGAAACCGGACAAAGAAAATTTAATTATTTATGAATTACTTGTGCGTGATTTTCTTGACGCACACGATTATAAAACACTTATCGACACGTTGGACTACCTGGACAGCTTAGGGGTTAATGCCATTGAACTAATGCCGGTTAATGAATTTGAAGGGAATGAAAGCTGGGGATACAATCCGAGCTTTTATTTTGCTCCCGATAAATATTACGGACCTAAGGATGATTTGAAAGCATTTGTTGATTCTTGTCACGGTCGTGGCATAGCTGTAGTTATCGACATGGTTTTAAATCATTCGTATGGACAATCTCCTTTAGTTCGAATGTATTTTGATAGCGAAGCCGGAGATTATGGACAACCTACGGCAGAAAATCCCTGGTATAATACTCAGTCACCCAATTCATCCTACTCGTGGGGTTTTGATTTTAATCATGAAAGTTTGTATACCCGGGAATTTGTTGATTCGGTGAACAGGTTTTGGTTGGAGAAGTATAAAATTGACGGGTTCAGGTTTGATTTTACCAAGGGATTTACCAATACGCCCGGAGATGGATGGGCTTATGATCAGTCGAGGATAGATATTCTGGAACGAATGGCGCTGAAAATATGGGATGTAAACCCTGACGCATATGTCATTTTAGAGCAT
>JBNJFS010000249.1:0-4045 GCA_051747085.1 Bacteroidota bacterium | reverse complement strand
ACAATATTCTCATCAACATCTATAGCAATAACATACATGGGTTTGTCCGTACCTCCTATGTTCAATCCTTTCCGTTGCCCGATGGTATAAAAATGGGCACCACGATGCTTTGTCAATACTTTTCCATCTTCTCTTTTGTACTTATGGGCTTTTGCTATCACTTTTATATCCTCAGAAGTTTCTTTATCACTATAGTACGTTTCCGGAACCTCCACAATATCACCCTCTTTAGCCTGTAATTGTTGCTGTAAAAAAGTAGGTAAATCTACTTTACCCACAAAACATATTCCCTGCGAATCTTTACGGGTAGCTGTTGCCAACCCTTGTTCATCGGCAATTTTGCGTACTTCTGGTTTTAACAGTTCACCAACAGGAAACAGTGCCCGCGAAATTTGTGACTGACTAAGCTGACACAAAAAGTAACTTTGGTCCTTGTTCGGGTCTTTCCCGGCCAATAACCGGTATACCGGTTTATTATTTATTATTTGGGTTTCTTTTCGGCAGTAATGCCCGGTAGCAACATAATTGGCGCCGAGTTTTAATGCTTCATCAATAAATAAATCAAATTTAATTTCACGATTACATAATACATCAGGATTAGGCGTACGCCCACGCTCATACTCGGCAAACATATAATCAACGACCCGTTTTCTGTACGGATTGCTTAAATCTACGGTATGTAAAGGGATATCTAATTTTTTACAAACCATCTCAGCAAAAAGTAAATCATCCTCCCATGTACAATTACTGGTAAGTGTAACGGAAGAATCATCCCAGTTTTTCATAAACAGTCCTGTCACTTCATATCCTTCTTGTTTTAAAAGATATGCAGCAACACTTGAATCCACTCCTCCCGACATTCCTACAACCACTTTTTTCATCACAAACCCTATTAAGATTTTCGGATGCAAAGATATTTATTTTGCGATAAACTAACCAAAATATATCGTTTGATGTTATGCCCGACTACGCTAAAATTGATTTTTTATGTGGTTGGAATTGACACTCAACGAATCCAAATCTGTTGATAAGATAATTCTGATATGGGAAATATTTTAAGTAATTTTATCCTTTAAACAGGAAAAGAAATGTCAAAACTTACCATTTATAAAGCTTCTGCAGGGTCGGGAAAAACATTCAGGTTAACTGCCGAATATTTAAAAATTTTATTTTCCAATCAATGGAACTACAAAAGAATTCTGGCCGTAACTTTTACCAACAAGGCTACAGCCGAAATGAAAAGCCGTATTATTCGTGAGCTTTACAAATTATCCAAAAAAGAACCATCGCCCTACCTCGAAATCATTCAAAATGATTTAAATATATCAGAAGAATCTATACAGGAAAAAGCAAAGCAATCATTATCCCTGCTGTTGCACGATTACTCCAAATTTTCGGTAAGTACCATTGACAAATTCTTTCAAAAAATTATCCGCTCCTTTACCCACGAAGTAGGAATCCAACCCGGTTATAGCGTTGAATTAAACCAATCGGAGATATTGTCGCTTGTAGTTGACAAACTACTGATGGATATTGGAGATAATAAGGATTTACGGGAGTTAACCTCATCATTAGCTGAAAATAAAATTGAACAAGGAAAAAAATGGGATTTTAAAGAAGATATTTTAAAGCTGGCCCGTGAAATTTTTAATGAAGAGTTTAAGGCGTTTGACATCCAGCTTATTAACAAATTCGGAGATAAACAGTTTGTAAAGGATTATATTTCGCAGCTTCAAAATATCATTGCTCAATTTGAAAATCATTTGAAAAAGCTCGCGAAAGAAGCGCTTGCGCTCATAGAAAAAAACGGGCTGACTACCGATGATTTTAAAAATCGTAAAACAGGTGTTCCAAACTATTTCAATAAAATACATCTCCAAAATGTATTTGAGCTAAAACCAAGAACGTTAAAAGGAACGGAAGATTATAAAGAATGGATAAGCCAAAGCAGTCCGAAAAAAGAAATCCTTGAAAATGTTCTGGACCATGGGTTATTTAAGCTGTTTACTGAAATGGTAAGCTTTCATCAAAACAACCAGGAAGAATACTATTCGGCCATTGAAATTCGTAAGTTTATCCATACCCTCGGTATTTTAACGGATATCTCCACAAAGCTACACCGCTACTGCGAAGAGCAAAATATTTTCCTCATCTCGGATGCTTCCCAACTGCTTCAGGTCATCATCGATAATAATGATGCTCCTTTTATTTATGAAAAAGCAGGGAGTATTTACCGCTTTTTTATGATGGATGAATTCCAGGATACTTCAAAAATCCAGTGGCAGAATTTTAAACCGCTCATTGGCAACAGTCTGGCCCAGGGAAATGCCAACCTGGTGGTAGGCGATGTAAAACAGTCTATTTACCGTTGGCGTAACAGCGACTGGGAGATATTGTCGGATAAGATTGAACAGGACTTTGCACAGTATCAACCCAGAGTAATTCCTCTCAATAACAATTGGCGGAGTAAAAAAAATATTATCGATTTTAATAATTCGGTATTTTATTATTCATCCAACATATTGCAGCAACATTTCAATCATGAGTTTGAGCAGGCAAGCAGCTCAGAAAATCCCTACCAACATAAGATTACTGAAGCCTACCATGATGTAATCCAGCAAACTCCGGCAAAAAACAATGATGGAGGATATATTTATCATGCTTTTGTAGATGAAAAGGGAGAAAAATCGAAAGAGGAAGAAACAATTTCACAGGTAATCAAAAAAATTGAGCTATTACAAGATAAGGGATATGCCCTGAAAGATATTGCGGTATTGGTACGTAAAAAAGATGAAGGACAAAAAATTGCCAATGCGCTTATCGATTACAAGAACAATCACTCATCGGAATACAGGTATGATTTTATTTCCAACGATTCCCTGTTTGTTACCAATGCTTCAGTTACCCGGTTTATACTGGCTGTTTTGGAGTATCTGTTAAATGATGAAGATGCTATAAACCGCGCATTCTTAGCTTATGAATATCATCAGTACCTTAAAAATGAAAAGGCCGACAGCAGCCGGCTCCACCACTTATTTAAAAACAACACGAACGAAGAAAAAGGCATCCCCGGAGATTCTGTTTTCCCGGAAGGATTTTACGAATCTGCCGAGCAGCTTAAACAATTGCCTATTTATGAGTTGATTGACAAAATCATTAAAATTTTTAATTTAAACGAAGTACAATCCGAGCTGCCCTACCTTAAAGCTTTTATGGATATGGTACTGGAATTCAGCAAAACAAAAACGGCCGATATTCACTCTTTTATCAGCTGGTGGAATGAAGAAGGCCGTAAAAAGACCCTTTCGGTTTCCGAAAATCAGGATGCAATACGGATTATTACTATCCATTCAGCCAAAGGGCTTGAATTTAAGAATGTTATTATCCCATTCTGTAACTGGAAACTTGATCACAACGCAACCCAAACAAACATCCTTTGGTGTAAAACAGATACCGCTCCCTTTAACCAGCTGGATATCATTCCGGTTCAATACTCTCAAAAATTACTAAATACGGTATTCAAAAATCACTACCTGGATGAAAAATTCCATGTGTTTGTTGATAACCTAAATTTACTGTATGTTGCGTTTACCCGTGCCGAAGAAAATTTATTTATTTTTTCTCCGGCAAAAGGCCCAAAAGATACCCTTAAAGATGTAGGCAGCTTATTAAACTTCACCTATTCCAGTTACCAGAATTATAGCAGGAATGGGCAACCCCTTATTGATTTTACACAAAACCCTGAAGATGATAATATCTTTGAATATGGAACACTGGAAAAAACGAACGAAGAAGAAGGCACTTTTAATGAGATAAAAATCGAATCGTACGAGTCGTATGACATTAAAAATAAGCTTCGCCTTAAATTACATGACCATTCGTTTTTTACCGGTAAAGAAAGCGGTGCTTTTCAACGGGTAAACCACGGTAAAGTGATGCACGAGATTTTTGAACACATTCAAACCGAAAGCGATATACCAAAAGCTTTAGAAAGGCTGCTATTCGAAGGGAAAATATCGCATCAGGAAAAAGAAGAAATTACCGG
>JBNJFS010000248.1:0-4053 GCA_051747085.1 Bacteroidota bacterium | reverse complement strand
CCGTACATCCAAACAGGTTGAAGAAAATGCTCGTGCTGCCAATATTGAATTGAGCAGCAGTCAATTGAAGATGATTAATGAGCACTTAAATAATCTTGAGTTGAAATAGAGTGTTTATGAGTTTGTGCTATAGTTTTTGTTTTTTTATTTGTCTAAATCGAACAAATAAATTATGTGGTTATTTGCATGATTACTTAAAATAATTACCAAGCTATTGAAAATCGATGTGTTCCATCCTTTTTGATCATGCAGCTGACCTAAATTAATTGACTTTCTTATATTTTTTTAAAGAATGAAAATAGAGATTTTTAATTATTGCATATAGGCAGCTATGAAGGCACTCATATTTAGCCTTTTTGCAAATTTTTTTTGATTATTACGGAATACCATTATTTGTTTACTTTCTATTAATGGTTATTTCCATTGATGACTTATTAAAAAAGTCCTGGGAGAAATTTTTTGATATTCTATTGTTACCGCTAGCAATGAATATAAAAGCGCACCACGTGTATTGATATTATAGTATTTATAAACAAATAACCTAATTTAGTCTATGAAAAACTTCTCATTATCATTAAAGATTGTATTAATTGGGCTTTTTACTTTAGGGGTTTCAAATCCTCTGTTTGCCCAGGATGAAGAGTCGGACGATTCAAAAAGCAGCATACCGTTAAGTTATGGGTTTAAGGCAGGAACAAGCTTCCATAATTTAACTGACCAGCAGCCCCATACTGGTGGTAAAGTTGGGTTTTCTGCTGGTGCTTTCGCCTCATACCCAATATCAGACCTGTTTTCTGTACAGATGGATATTGCCTACTTTCAGCAAGGTGGAACATACGTAAAATTTATCGATGAGACCAGGTATGGAGCTCCTGTTGAGAATTATTATACAAAATATGTAAAGGATGCCTCTGTTACACTGCATAATGTATATGTTCCGCTTCAGGCAAAATTTTCAATATTTGACAAGGTTTATTTACCCGATTTGTTAGTTGGTCCTTATATGGACATTAATTTTGCCGCAACCGAAAATTATGAAAAAACAGGTCAGATTAATGATCAGTATGTTACTACTACCGGGGAAAACGTTGTTACCGATCAGTATAAACTGTTACAATTCGGGGCCACTGCGGGTTTGAATTTTAATATTCCAACCAGTAAGGATTTTAGTTTTTTATTCGAAGTCTCCTATAAATATGGTCTGTTTCCAGTCAAGGAGAGTTACAGTTACATAGATTTTTATAATGTAAGGGAGGACATAAATAGCAATGCACTATCTGTTAGTGTGGGTTTAAAGTTTTAGAATAATCATAATAAATAAAGGACTTATTAATCATTTAAAAGACTATTTAGCTATGAAAAAGATCAGATTCAAATTATTATTATCGTTAGCACTGTTTGCAGGAGTTTTTATTACTGCATGCGAAGACGAGTTTTCAGAAAAAGACGCCCTTGATGCACAGCAATCTATAGATTTGTCTGTATATGTTTTTGACGGGTATAGCAATAATGCATTAGAGGATGCCTCTGTTAGTTTAATTAAAGATGGCAATGAGAAAACCTCTGAGACCAATTCTTTGGGTGTTGCTACTTTCAGCAAAGTTAAAATTGGAAGCAATATGCCTGTACAAGTTAAGAAGGATGGTTATACATCTGTCCGTAAAATGGTTAATATTGACAATATAGATTATAGGCAAAGCAGTTATTCCGTTTATGTTCCTGTGCTTTCTCTAGATTCCAATACTGCCACGATTAAAGGAAGCCTTGATATTCAAACTGATCTTACAAACACGAGTTTAGAAGTTCCCCCTGAAGGAACAGAGGTTTTGGCACATGTTTTTATTGAAAGTATGCCAATGGTTATGGCTATTCCCCCGGCCAGCTCTACACAACAACCTGTTGAATTAACGGCTACAACCGATGCAGAGGGTAAGTTTGAATTTATAGTCCCTTCTAAAAATATGAGTGGAGTTTATGTACAAATTAAATACCCCACATTAACATTAGATCAAACTATTGCAAAAAACCAAGACAAAGGACAACCAGAGTTTCCGGAAACTGAGCCAAGTATTGTGAACATCCCAACTGTGTTTAATCCATCTGGTGAGGCTGAAGGAGTACCTGGAGTTCCTTCAAAATATGCTACCGTTCCTGCTCCTTCTGGTGATGGTGAAAGAGCAGTTATATCAAATGTAGATATTAATAATAATGGAGAAGTATGGGATATAGATTTTTCAGATAACGGCAGTGGTTATACTGCTGATAGTGTTGATGTTACCGTAACATCCCTGTTTGAAGGCTCAGGAGCCGAGATAAGAATAGGTGTTTCAGGTAGTTCACTTGATGATGTTGACGCAAGGTATATATCAGCAGGCTCCGGCTATCCTACCTTTAATAATGCAAATCGCGAGGGCAGTCAATCTCCGGATTTTGACGACAACGAGCTTTATGAATTAAAATCCGGTGAAATAAGAGTTGTATATGGTCATTATGGCACAGGAACCTACAGAGAACAAGAAATAGAGTAAGAATTACAGAAACAGAAACTGACCTTCTATGCGGTTAGTTTCTATTTGTTTTTTAATACGAATTTTTCTTTGATAAAAAGAAAGGATTACTATGAACAAGATTATATATTTATCGCTATTGATGTTCATCATAGGTTTATTGTTTTCTTCATGTGAGAAGGACGACATGAATGAAGACGAACTTCTGGAGAAAATTCAGAAAACAGATTTTGACTTATCTGTTGTGGATAGTAGATTGGGTATGCCTATTGGTGGAGCAGAGGTTAAATTAACCAATAATGGAGAGGTGTTAACTGCTGAAACAGATTCTTCAGGAATAGCTTCTTTTGCTGACTTTTCGGCAGGTGAGGCTAAATTACTTATCACACGGGAAGGATATTTCGATTACGATAAGCTGATTACCATCGAGACATCCGGACGCGAAGCTTCAGCGGGCTATACAGCTTTTTTATATTCAAAAGAGAACGCTGCCCGGATCGTTGGCAATGTTAATCTTCAAACCGATTTAACTACGGAATCAGCAGAACACCCAGAAGGAATTACAATTACTGCTTTTGACGATGATGATGCTTTTATTGCTGAAACTAAAACTGAAGCAAATGGAGATTTTGAGCTTTTGATACCTGTGGATATGGAAGGAAGAGATGTGTGGGTAAAATTCCCGGATTTGGAATATGACCAGACAATTGCCGTCCGTGAGAACGATACAGTTGTTAAGAAAACCGCAGTCGGTACGGTTTTCAAACCCTACCCAAAGTATGGTGAAACAGATAAAGTGGAGAGTACCAGCAATATTAAAGCCGAAATCACCACGCCAGCGTACGTGAATACAGCATATAGCAGACAGGCGTATATTAAATCATTAACAGTAGAATCGGGTTCCATAACAGGTGTTGAAATTGGATATCCAGGAAGAGGATATTACATGGGTTATAACTATTCTGTGAATATTTACGCAAATTCTGGATCCGGTGCAAATATTGGTGTTGATGGAACTTATCATACTTCACCATATTATTATCCGCTTAATCCAGGTTCGGTTCAAATCATTAACCCTGGCGCGAATTATCCTGAACACAAGCCAAATCAGAATGTTTACACCCAGTCTCCATTAGGATTTGTGTGGAGTGATGATTTATATTATACATCCAGCAGACTGAATAATAGCAAGAGAGTTTATGCTGGTGAAGTTTACCGAATTAACGCAAATTATGGAACAGGAACAATTATTGGCGATATCCAGTAAAAAAGGTTAGGGATCATATAAGTTACCCGTTTAAACTGAATGGGCTGTCTGAAAATAACTTTTTAGACAGCCCATTTTTTGGATATTCAGAAATAACTTTTTTCTGTAACCACGTTTCAGCAAAAAGATGTATAAATAATCTTGAGTTGAAACTTGAATAATTATGGTATGATTATTGATAATTTCGTTTATTGAATTTAAAGGTTAAATTTTTTGTGAGGACGATTATTTTAATTATTTTTGAGTAAAGTCTATAAAACAAATCACTATGAAAGGTTC
>JBNJFS010000247.1:0-4060 GCA_051747085.1 Bacteroidota bacterium | reverse complement strand
GCTAACTCCATTTTTCCGTTTTGAGCAGTACAATACGCATCATTCTGTAATTTCTGGCATGATTCAAAACGATTCGTATAACATTACCGAATTAATTCTCGGGTTTGCTTTTAAAATGGATCGTGGAGCTGCTTTTAAAGTTGATTATCAAATGTATAGAAATGCAGGAGAAAGCAGCTTTAATTCAATTCTAAACATGGGTGTAGGTGTTTGGTTCTAAACCAAACACTCCCCTTTAAATTTACCTTATGATGAAAGGCTTATTGGTTATATTAATTATTTTAGCTACACTTCCATTAAATGCTAAGGATTCCGGGTTGATCAAAAAATTTGAGAAAGAGCTTTCTAAATTTTTTGACGTGAATGATATTATCCTTTCGGAGATAGATGAATTGTCTTCGAGCGAAGAATTGTTTTTTTCTGTATTAGAGCGAAAAGAAAAAAGTGGGTTTGCCGTTTTAACATCTGCCGAGGGAAGATTTGATCATTTCGATTTTATGATTGTATTTAATTCGGAACTTCAAATTTTACATCTGAAAATTTTAAATTACCGGTCACATTATGGAGCAGAAATCAGGTCGAAAAGATGGTTAAAACAATTTTATAAAAACCAGTCATCGGATTTTAATTATGGGAACGATATACAGGCTATTTCGGGAGCTACATTATCGGCTCAGTCGTTAACACAAAAAGTTAATGCTATCAGGAACAGATTAAATCAGCATTTTAATTAGGTCTGTTGAGTTCATCCGTGATTTTATTCTCAATAGAAAGAAGCAAATGAATATCGGTTTCTCCTAAAAGCATTAGACGTTCCATAATTCGGTTATAGATTGCAGAATCTTCTTTAAATCCGATGGTTGCAAGCAGGTCTTTGGTTTTATTTTTTAGTATGATTAATTCAGCCTGATCAGCTTTTTGGTCAGGCATTTCTTTTTTATCGTAGTTTAACATGGAGAGCGTGTAAGCATATATCATCACCGATTGAGCCAGGTTTAATGAAGGATAAGTCGTTTTCATGGGAACGGTAGTAACAATATCGCATAATTTGAGTTCGCTGTTCGTCAAACCGCTTTCTTCGCGCCCAAACACAACCGCAACATTTTGGATACTATTTGCTTTCGCTTCAATTAATTCATTGATTTTATTTATCGGGTAATAATCTTCGTTTACCCTGCGTTTTTTTGCCGATGTACCAATAATCCAGTCGATATCTTTTACCGCTTCTTCCAATGACGAAAATGTTTCAGCTTTTTCCAGAATTTCCCGGGAAGCGTGTGCAACCCACCCTGCTTTTTCATCTAAGTGTTCTTTGGTATTTACAAGCCTTAACGATGAAAAACCCATCGTTTTAATAGCCCGGGCTGCTGCTCCAATATTTTCCGGCACTGCCGGTTCTACAAGGATAAAATGTATTTGCATTATTTTCTTTTTAGTGTCATTCCGGGCATGAACCGGAATCTTTCGTTAAAATATTGCAGTTAACACTCCCGATTTTTTGTATTGCTTTCGAGAAAAGTTTTCGGGAATGTCATTTAAATTAATTATCTATATCTAACTGATAATTTATCCCCTCATTAATAAAACGGTTAAAAGGATAAAGCGCTTTAAACGTTTGGCTTACTTCAGCGGTAAACTTGTCTGAAGTGACCATATCTTCGGGAACTTTTTTTATTACGGTATAATGTTTGTATTTGAGCAAATCAATATCTTTAAAATCTTTTGGAAATCCTTTAGGGGCTGTTTTTAGCATTTTGTCACTGATTATTTTGCCAAAATGTTTTTTAAAATTTTTATGATGAATGATTTTTTTAAATTCTTCCGTGTTTTCAAAAATTTCTTTTCTAATTGCTTTTAACCGGTCTGGTGGCGGCATATAAATGCCTCCGGCAAGCAAACAATTATCAGGTTCCAGGTGAATATAATAGCCTGCATAACCCGAATTTCTTCCTCCTGGTGCAATAAAAGCACCAAAGTTGGTTTTATAAGGCGACTTATCTTTCGAAAAACGGATATCTCTGTTAATGCGAAAAATACACTGCTTTGGTTCAATGTATTTTATGGATTTGTCAAATTGAGAAATATCTAAAATAGTTTGTGCGATGAACTGTTCGAATTGTTTGCGTAAAGTTTGATAAACGGGTTTATGCTCATAAAACCATTCTTTGTGGTTGTTTTGTTTTAATTCACGTAAAAAAAGAAACAGGTTTTTACTTATCATTAGCGTTCATTATCGTTTTTATGTTCAATGTATGAATCAATATACCGTTCTTTTTTAGCCGGGAAAATATCATCAATAGTAATTAAAATACCCGATTCTTCTACATGCCCAAACGCTTCATTAATGGTTGTTCCAAAAAATTTCATGGTAGGCGACAGGTTCATGTAAGCATTAATAAGGGGCGGAATATTTAAATCAAACTCCCGTATTTTTTTCTGGAGTATACGGTAATTTTCTTTGTAATCTTTCCCGTTAAATATTCGCTTCATTTTTTGTTCATCCATATGGAGAGGAATCGGATTTTTTGCTTTAACCATATTTTTCTCGTCAGGAAAGTGGGTTTGAAGAAAATACAGAATCATATTTCTTGCTTCCGTATTAAAGTGTGGATACATAGTAACTTTACCAAAAAAATGTTTTGTCTGTGGATTTTCAACCACAAGTGCTCCCAGTCCGTCCCAAAGATTATCCAATGCAAACAGGCCTTTTCGTCCTGTTGCCTTCGATTGAAATTTTGGCTGAATGAAGGACCGTCCTAATTCAATCATGTAGGGTAGATACGTTTTACTGAATTCTTCGGAAAATGTAAAAAGCTTTGAGGTGGCTAGATTGTCAGGATCACTTTCGTTACTGCAAATATGGAAACGATAACCTCCCAATATCTCTCTTTCTTCAGGGTCCCAACTTATAAGCTGTTCATAAGGTTCATCCTGTATATCAAATTTGTCGATATCCATGTCTTTACCGGTACCACCTCCGGCATTGCGAAAAGTTAACTCGCGTAATCGCCCGACTTCGTGCATGATGTTGGGCGAATTTTTATGATTAATGATGTACAATTGATTTCCACCATTGTTGGTGTCGCGTAAAAACTTATCGGGAGTTAATTCTTTTTCTATCAGTCCTTTATCTATTGGGGCAATTACTTCTTTCATCTCCTGTTATAATTTTGGGATTCAAATTTACGAATAATTTTAAAACCTTAATTTATTGGAAAGGTTCAATTTCTCCTTTGGGCAACCGGTAAACATAATTTTTAATATCCTGAGCCCATTGCTTTGGAGACTTTGATTTATCAAATGTTTGATAAGGAATAGGTTTCCCAAAGGTTAGGGTAATCACTTTATTACGCTGCTTAAAAAGTTCATTCACAAGATAAAGCATTTCAATATTGGCTTTTATACCCAGTTTTTTTCGGATGTTGGAAAGGTTATAAAAAAAGTTTGAGTTTCGTCCGTCAATATGTACGGGAACAATATCTCTTTTATGCTGAACAGCCTTGGCAATAAAACTTTTTTTCCATTCAAGGTCGATAATTCTACCTTTTACTTTACGTGAGCACAATCCGGCCGGAAAATTTAATACCTGTGCATCCGATTCATACATTTTTTCAATTTTTCTGACATATTCGAGCGATTGTCTTCCATGTTTATTTACCGGGATAAATATAGGGTCCAGATTTTTAAGGTTCATCAAAATATCGTTGACTAAGAATTGTATATCCGGATGATACTTACCCACCACATGAGCAAATACAATGCCGTCAAATCCACCCAACGGGTGATTCGCAACAAAAATATATCTTCCTTTTTTGGGGATGTTTTCTTCGCCTTTGATGTTGATCTTGATATTGAATTCATCAATGGCTGTTTGAACAAAATCCAACCCCATCTTATCATCAAAAACAGGGATTAAGTCATTAAGATCTTTTTGATGAATAACTTTTTCCAAATAGCGATACAAGAAACCGGGAATTAATTTAGCCAGCTTTGGATTCTTTTCCTTAAATATTTTTCTTACACTAATTTCTTCCATTATGCAGAGAGGATGAATAAGTTT
>JBNJFS010000246.1:0-4062 GCA_051747085.1 Bacteroidota bacterium | reverse complement strand
TAAATCATTCCAGCTTTTTATCGTTGTATCCTGCCCGAATAAATATAATGTACCCCAAACCGGAATAGCTGCCAGTTGGTAGTTTACCCCTTTATTATACAAAATAGCTCCCATGGTGGTCGGTAAAATCGCCAAATCAACAGCCTCTTCAAGCATTAATTTGCGTACCTGAATAGGCTCATTATATATTGTAATTTCAATATTGCTGTTTTGGTTTTTTCTTACACTGTCAATCATTTTTACCATACCCATGGCCGAAGGGCCTTTTAATGTTGCAATTTTGATTTTTTGCTGTTCATCGGTTTGATTGCAGCCAATTAATATTATTAAAAACAGGTATAAAATAAATTTTTTGAGCATATCGTTTGATTTTATAGCAAAGCTAATGAAATTCGGTTACTTTGTTTTAATTTTATAGAACGCAACCAAAAGTTTTTAGAAAACATCTTTACCAGGAAGCATATGCATAAGTTGTGCTCAATGGCAAAAAAGCATTTCGTCAATATTTTTATACAAATTGTTGATATTTTCGTAATTTTGAGTTTATGGATAATGAAGATTTTAACAAAGATAAATTGATTGAATATTGGATTACTGGCTCGGATGATGATTACGAGACTATGATTGCAATGTTTGATTCAAAAAGATTTAGTTGGGCCCTATTTATTGGACACTTGATGATTGAAAAACTTTTAAAGGCTTATTATGTCAAGGTAAAATCTGACTATCCTCCTTTTATTCACAACCTTTTAAGACTTGCTGAAAAAGCTGAAATGAGTTTAACGGATGATATAAAAAAGCAACTTGTAACTATTACAGCATTTAACATTAATGGTAGATACGATGATTATAAAATGAGCTTTAAGAAAAAATGTACCCCTGAATTTACCGAAGAGTGGATTGATAAATTAAAAGAGCTAAGAACATGGATGAAAATATTGATGCAGCCATAGCAAAATATCTGGATTTGATTAAAGAAAAATTCACTGATATTGAGAAAGTATATCTATTTGGTTCATATGCTAAAGGAAAATCGACAGAGGATAGCGATATAGACGTAGCATTAATTTTTACAAACCTGGATGATTCAAAACGGTTTGATATTCAAGTTCAACTTATGATGTTGGCAGCAGAGATTGATTCAAGAATTGAACCACATCCAATTTCACATGACGATTTTGTTTCGGGAAATCCTTTTGTAATTGAAATAAAAAAGACGGGAATTGAAGTTGCTGCATAAGCCACATAAGTACAACACTGTATCTATAAAATAGGTGAGATTGTAGTAAATTCAATAGTTGTAGCTCGCTTCAAATTCATCATTTTTTGATAAGTTTGATGCCCGCAATCTCCCACTTTGAATATAAACTTGAGCGTTATGAAGTTACTAACCTGCATTTTAATATTTTTACCTTTAACCATGTCCTGTCAAAAAGATAAAGGAATGGATTTTCCTACAGAAGAGAAAGTCATAGAACTTACACCCGAATCAAAGGCAATGGTATCGACCGATAATCAGTTTGGTATTGAACTGTTTAAGCGAATGATTGTCGAAGAGTCAGATAAAAACCTGATGATTTCCCCTTTAAGTATTTCCCAGGCGCTTTTAATGACCTATAATGGTTCGGCCGGCGAAACAAAAACTGCATTTGAAGAAACATTATTTCTGGACGATCTATCAACCAAAGAGATTAACCGGGCACAGAAAGAATTGGTAAAGGCCTTATTAGAAGTTGATCCGGCGGTTACCATTAGTAAGGCAAATTCCATCTGGCATCGCCGGGGATTACCTGTGAAACCTGAATTTATAAAAGTAAATCAGGATTTTTATGATGCCGAAGTAAGGGAAGCTGCTTTTGATCAATCGACTGTTGATTTGATCAATCGCTGGGTAGCAATTAAAACCCATGGAAAAATAGATCAGATTGTGGAACAAATTGATCCTTCGCTGGTAATGTTTTTAATCAATGCCATCTATTTTAACGGGAACTGGAAATATAAATTTGACGAATCGAATACCACAGCGAACGATTTTAATTTAATCAATGGAAGTAAAGTTAACGTTCCATTCATGAAACAGGAGGTTACTGCTAAGCTAATGTCTCATGATGATTTTACAATGCTCGACTTACCATACGGCCGTGGAAACTTCAGTATGTTGTTTTTTTTGCCCGACGAAGATAAAACCATTGATGATGTGATGGTTGTTTGGAATACAGAAAATTATAATGAGTGGTTGGAGAACTTTGAGGAGATGAATGTTGAAATTAGTATTCCAAAATTTAAGTTTGGATATGAAAAGAAACTGAATGATTTTTTGCAATCTATGGGTTTGTCTGTTGCTTTTGACCCGGATAATGCAGATTTTTCAAATATTACAGAAGCCATGGAATTGTACATTGATTTTGTAAAACATAAATCTTTTATTGAGGTTAATGAAAAAGGGACAGAAGCTGCAGCAGTAACATCTGTTGGTATAAGAGTTACGAGTATCGACCCCGATTATCCCAGATTTATTGCTAACCGGCCTTTTTTATTTGCTATCCGCGAAAAATATACCAACGCTATTTTGTTTTTAGGGAAGGTAGCAAATCCGGCAGAAGAGTGATGGTATAAACCAGCTCGATAGGACAGTTTGTCTGGGCGTAAAATATGAAAAACCACATTTTTTTAGATGTTAGCAAGCGAAAAGATGTTTTGATTATAAGAACTCCCTATTCGCGACTTATAGTCCGTGCATCCAAAATTTAATCAAGTTTTACTATTTCCCAATAACCACCCTTTGCAGGACCAACTCGTTTTAGTTTTCCTTCTGCTTTTAATTTTTCTAGATGGTATTTTATGCCATCTTCGGTTATATCACCTATAATTTCTGCTATTTCTTTTCTTCCGGCTTTAGGATTATCTTTCAAAATATCCAGAATTTTCTGGGTAGTTGTTTGGGTAGTTTTCTGGGTAGTTTCTGGGTAGTTTTTCTTTGCAACTTTATTTGCACTCGGTCTTTTAAAAAGAATGGTAAAAAATCCTGTAAATTCATATTCCGGTTCTTCAAGCCCTGCATCTAAAACTTCTTTTTTCATTCGGCTTATACCTGTTCCCAATTTTTCAATAAACCGCACACGCTGGAAAAGATTTGCAATTAACGGATTTCGCCGGATACTCTTTTTACCGAAATCTTTTAAATCCAATCCTTTTGGTAATCCCCCGGGATTAGAAATTTCAACCCGGTCGTCGAAAATTTCTATCACAACATTAGCTCCTTCTTCAAAATAATTCCGGTGTGTAACCGCGTTTATTACCGCTTCGCGCAGGGCAATTTCAGGTATTTCTAGAATATCCTGTCGTTGTATGCCTTCAATTTTATAACTTACATTCAGGTGTTTGGTTAAAAATATAATCGCTTCGTTTATGGTACTTATAAAATCTGCATTAATATCTTTTCGGTCCAGTATATGTATTTTTTCAGTTCCCTTGTATAAAACACAGGTAACAATACACTGGTTAATATAATTGCCCGGTTTATCAGTAAAAAACAATATACCGGCATTATTTAAACAAAGATGATCTTCGTTCAGAACACTCAGATTTCTTAAAATATCTTCATCTTCCATAATTTTCGGAATACCCGCAATTTTTTCGAAAATAGCAAGGAGTTGTCAAAAAAGGCTCGAAGACGTCATTGCGAACGGAGTGAAGCAATCTTTTTTAAATTGATTATTAGGAGATTGCTTCGTTGTACCTCCTCGCAAAGACGAAAAAAATTACTTTTTGGACAGTTCCTTAGTAGGGAACTATGCTTACTGCAGATAAACTTGAGGCCTGAAACCTGAAAACATGCCTTCGGCAGGTAAACCTGAAATTTGAAATGCCGAAATGATCAAAATTTCCAATTTTGTAATCATTTCGAGCATCCACAAAAAACAAGCAAATTTAAAATTTGTGTTTTTCGGGACCTGAAACCTGAAACCTGAAACCTGAAACCATGCCTCCGGCAGGTAAACCTGATTTATATCATCTTGCGTATTTTAATTAATCTTCTTATCTTTGTTAACAAATTAACAG
>JBNJFS010000245.1:0-4065 GCA_051747085.1 Bacteroidota bacterium | reverse complement strand
TCTCCATTGTCATCAACAAATTTAACAAAGCGGGCATCTTCAATACCATTCTTTTCAGTATCAGAAATGGGGAAAATTACTCTCTCAGAAATCGCTGAATCGATTGAAAAATCAATCTCATAATGCGAAAGAGCTAACCACAGCATTTGATTAATGATTAATTTTTTATTTAGTGTAAGTGGATGTGTTTCTCTTATTTCTTTTATAGCCTTTTTAAGTTCGCCGTAAGTAAAATTATCACCCAACTTTTCTAATACAAAAAGGGGCGAAGTTTGATTGTCAAAATCACGCAATTCATCAAGGTCTTTAATAAATAAATGTTTATCGTAAATATGCCTTTTAATTCGATCGGCCTCTGCCAGCATGTTGCCAACAGGCTCAACAATTAAATTATTGTCTTTATCAATTACAGCCGATCGGAAAATAATGGATGAAATATGCCCTTCGCCCGTTGCTCTGAAACTGAAAATAACTCTTTTTTCACCCGGCCCTAATTCTTCCTGATAGGGGTCTTCCACAATTGATGGATTAAAAATAGCTGCCGACTCAATGGAATATTCCATGGTAAAATACGAACCAATCAGAGCTTGTTGTACCGGGTTCAGATCATCAGGGGTAATTTTCATTTCATTCAATAAGTCTTGTAGCTTATTAAAATGCTTATCAAATATCATGGAGATATTCCGGTGCCTTTTGGCATAACCTCTTAACACCTGATTAAGTGCTGCTTTTGTTTGCTCTTCAGACATAGTCAGCACATTGCGGATAATATCTTTACTCCTTTCGTGTGAAGTATATAAAAATCGTGCGATTACTCTGGACGAATCAGTGAGGAAATATGTATCTTTCCTGTTTACAGTTACTTGCATTGAATTTATTTTCTATAAAGATAATAAATATTTATAGAATTACTTTTTTTTGTTTGAATTAAGTTCGATGAATAAAAAGATTAAGGCTTAATCCTCTAATTATTCCCACAACACTAAAACGCATGAAATTTAGGACCCTAAAAATTATTGATTATGAATAATTTAGATTACCTTTGTATGATCAGAATTTTCTGGTATCCAAGTGTTAGTAGTTTAATCATTAATTGAAGGGAAAACATTTTTATGTATGAAAAGAAACAGGTAGTTATTAAATCGCCGGATGTATCAAATTTACAAATGGTTGAAATTGATTTTAAAACACGATTATATATTCCGATAGGTGCTGATCCTGAGGCAGCAAGAGAGCGATATTATTCGCGAAATGAAAAGAAAGTTTAAATTTGTAAATCAATAACAATATAATGCAGTTAATTTTAGCTGCATTTTTTATTTACTATAACTTTTCAAATTACCAGAAAATAAAATGGAAAATCTTTCAGCGCCCTTATTCAATTCATTAGCCCTTAAAGAGTTGGTATCCATGAAAATGCCTTTTGGAAAATATAAGGATAGATATATTTGTGATTTACCCGAACATTACCTGGTTTGGTTTCACCAAAAAGGGTTTCCTGAAGGCAAGTTGGGAATGCTTATGGCTACCATATATGAAATAAAGCTAAATGGATTGGAGTATCTGTTAGAACCACTTAAAAAAAATAAAAAGTAAGGTTCACCATCTTTTCAATAAGTATTACTGAAATTTATGGTTTTAATTCAAAATTACATATATTTAGTCTTATTTATTTAATTTATAGTTTTTTTAATAATTGTATTTTTAATTGATACCAAAAGCAAAATATTTATTAACGATTACTTTCCTTCTCTTAATAGGTTATTGCAGTCAATCACAAATTAAGAGCATAGGAATCCCCGATATTGAAAATTATTCCAGAAAAGATTATAATGCAAGCACCCAAAACTGGGCAATTGTTCAGGATAAAAGAGGCGTTTTATTTTTTGGAAATAATGATGGACTGCTTGAATTTGACGGAGTAAACTGGAGATCAATGCAAATGCCCAACAACTCTGTTGTAAGGTCTTTAGCAATAGATGACCATTGTAAAATATATGTAGGTGCTTTTAATGAATTTGGATATTTACAAGCAGCTGAAAACGGGGAGCTGGATTATGTATCTCTTGTTGAAATGGTCCCTGATGAATTGAGGAATTTTGGAGATATTTGGAAAATACATCCGGTAGAAAATGGCATAATATTTCAGTCGTTTACGGAGATTTTTCTTTATCAACACAATAAAATCAGAGTTATTGCTCAAAAAAGAGATTTCCACTTTAGTTTTTATGTGAATGATGAGTTTTATATAACCGAAAGGAACAGGGGGCTTTTAAAGCTCGAAGACGAAAAACTTATTCCCATCAAAGGAGGTGAGAGGTTTAAAAATGACATATGGACCATGCTCCCTTTCAATAATTTTAAAACGCTTATAGGTACAGAAAACAACGGATTGTTTATTCTTGAAAATGATTCTGTAAAACCCTGGGAATTGCCTATCAACAATTTTTTTAAAGAAAATCAAATTTTTTGCGGAGCAAAAGTAAAAGAAGACTATTTTGCTATTGGCACTATATTAGACGGATTAATTGTTTTTGATGAAAATGGCACAACCATTCAGCATGTTAACCGGGATAAAGGATTGCAAAACAACACAATACTTAGTATTTATGCCGACAATTATGATAATTTGTGGTTAGGACTTGACAATGGAATTGATTATGTAAATATCAATAGCCCGTTTACAAATATTGTTAATGAAAGTAAAATTGGAGCCGGTTATGTATCTTATATTTTTAATAATAAACTATATCTGGGGACAAATCAAGGTCTTTTTTACAAAAAGTGGGTTGAGCCCATTAATCCTTTACATGACACCCTTGAATTTAAAATAGTTGAAAATACACAAGGGCAGGTTTGGGACCTGTTTGAATATAAAAACACTTTGTTTTGTGGACATAATAACGGTACCTATATCATTAATGAAGATGAAGCTGAATTGATATCTGATATAAAAGGGGGCTGGCTTTTATTTAAATTACCTGATAAAGAGAATGTTATATTGCAAGGAACATATAGTGGATTGGTTAAATATAAACTACAAGCTGATGGCCAATGGGAAGTAAACAGAATTGAAGGATTTAACGAATCATCCAGGGTGATAGAATATTATCTTGGTAAAGATTTTTATACCCTTTGGATTAGTCATGGATATAAAGGAATTTACAGGGTTAATTTAAGCCGAGATCTGGAAAAAATTGTTCGCGTTGATTTTTTTGATGCATCCAATGGTCTGTCTACAAATTACGGAAATGTTGTATTGAAATTTTATGATAATATCATTTTTGCTAATCAAACAGGGGTGTATGATTTTGATGATGAGAATGAGGTATTCGTTCTAAATCATGCGTTAAATCAATTATTCGGTGATAATGGGGCATTACGAGAAATAGTTAAAGATAGAAAAGAGAGACAATGGTTTATTCAAGGCGAAGAGATGGGGTTGGTAAAACAACTAAGTGATGGAAATTATAAAATTAACCGGTTGCAATTTAAGTCATTTACCGGTAATTTTATTGGTAGTTTTGAGCATTTATTTCCTTACAAAGAAGATAATATTATTATTGCTACAGAAGAAGGTTTTTCACATTATAGCGTTGATTTTTCCAAAGACATAGATATTCCTTTTTATGCCCTGATCCGGAGTGTTGAAATCTCTAATGACAGCCTTTTATTTGGCGGTGCTTTTGTAGTTAGTACTGAACATATAACAACAAAGCAATCCACAAATAATATACCTGTATTGTCTTTTAAATCAAACGACTTAAAATTTGAATTTTCTGCTACTCATTTTGAAAATGTAGACGATATTGAATATCAGTATATTCTAAAAGGTTATGATGAAAATTGGTCTGAATGGACAAAGAAAACGTTAAAAGAATATACGAACCTTAGTGAAGGGGATTATGAATTTTTAGTAAAGGCCCGCGATGTATTTAGTATCGAGTCGAAAACTACTTCTTATAAATTTGTTATTAACCCACCATGGTACAGGTCAATTCTTGCTTATGTAATTTATTTACTAACAATAGTTGTAATAACCTGGATAGTTATCCGAATTATCCG
>JBNJFS010000244.1:0-4070 GCA_051747085.1 Bacteroidota bacterium | reverse complement strand
CCATTTTTCAACGCTTTTACCAAAGGATACCTTATGCATACAAAGCACGTCTTATTCCTTCAAGAGCTTGATTATTTGTCTTTTTCGCCATTATTTATGACGTATCTTATCGGATTACGCTTTTTTACGGATTATTTACAAGATGACAAATATTTTAAAACCCGCTATGATGATCATAATCTTCAGCGTGCAAAAGTACAGTTTAAGCTATTAAGCGAAATGGAGAAAAACACAGAAACAATGAATGAAATTATTCAGGACATTCTACGTTCAAAATAATGTGATACAATTTGCATAATATTTGTTGTTTTAGTAAAAAAATGCTTAAATTGATAACCAAAGAACAATTTTCAGATGAGAAAAATAATATGGCATACCGTAATTTTTATATTTGCTTTTCTTTTCGTTTTTGCTACTCCTGACAAAGATACACCTTCCGACAGATACGAAAAAGTTAGACAACGAATGGTGCGCGACCAGGTTGTGGCCAGAGGAATTAAAGACCAAAAAGTTATTCAGGCTATGCTTAATGTTCCTCGTCATTTATTTGTTCCGGCCAACTATGAGCGCATGGCATATGAAGATCGTCCATTGCCTATTGGAGCAGGACAAACCATCTCACAACCTTATATTGTAGCCTTAATGACCGAAACCCTTGATCTGAATAAAAACATGAAGGTGCTTGAAATTGGTACAGGTTCAGGTTATCAATCGGCTATTCTGGCAGAAATTGTTAACGAGGTTTATACCATAGAAATCATTGAATCACTAGGACAAAAGGCCGAAGAATTATTAGCTCGTTTAGACTATGATAATATTCAGGTTAAAATTGGTGACGGCTACAAAGGCTGGTCAGAAAAAGCTCCTTTTGATGCTATCATTGTAACCTGTGCTCCAACAGACATTCCGCAACCACTGAAAGACCAACTCAAAGAAGGTGGCAGAATGATTATACCCATTGGAGGAAGCATTGTCCAGGAGTTAGCACTTTTAGAAAAGAAAAAGGGCCAATTAAAAAAGAAAATCGTAGCGCCTGTAAGATTTGTTCCTATGGTACGACAAGATGGAAATCAATATTGATTAGCCATTATTTTTCTTATAACTTTACCCCTTGAAAGTTATTGCTCTTAATTTAAAAATTTTGTTGTGGTGTTAAATAATAACAATACGAAAAGTTTCTGGTATCCGCTTGATAATGCAGCCAAAATATATCCCGCCATCCAAAGCGATGAACTTACCAATGTATATAGAATAGCCGTTGTATTAAAAGAAAGAGTTAAGATTGCAAACCTCATCAATATTCTTCCTCAGTTAGAAGAGCGTTTTCCCTACTATAAAGTAACGTTAAAAAAAGGTTTTTTTTGGTATTATCTTGAGCAAACAAATACCCCTTTGCAGCTTATCGTTGATAAATCTATTCTGTGTAGAGCATTTGATCAAAAACGAAATGAAAAGTTATTATTCCGAATACTGGTAATAAAAAACAGGATAAGTATTGAATTTTCACATATTCTGACAGATGGAGGAGGCTCTTTCCGGTTTTTTCAATACCTGCTTTTGCTGTATTTTCAGCAGGAAGGGATTGATGTCCGTAAGTCACTCAAAGAATTTTCTGTAACCCCTCAATTGATTCATAATGAGTTTATTGATTCGTATAAAGAATATTTTAAGAAAGAGGTTCCCCCCAATTTTAAAAGGCCAAAATCGTTTCATATCCCTTTTCCGCTTAATAGAAAACCGCGCTTTGATGTTTTAGTGGCTGTTATGCCTCTTGATGAAATTAAAAAGGTAGCTCAGGAAAAAGAAGTTAATATAACGGTTTATATAACTGCATTATATTTATATGTCCTTCAGGATATACATAAAACACTCCCGGAATATAGCAGATATAGAAAAAATAAAATTTTAAGAATCCAGGTTCCTGTCAATTTGCGAAATATTTATCCCTCAAAAACCATGAGAAACTTCTCATTATTTGTAATGCCCGAAATTGATCTGCGTTTGGGACATTATACTTTTGATGAGATTATAAAAATTGTTTATCATAAGATACAATTAGAGACCGACGAGAAACTAATTAATAAAATTATTGCCCGAAATGTGGGAGGTGAGCGGAAAATTATTGTAAAAAGCATTCCGCTGTTTCTGAAAAGCCTGATATTAAATTATAAATATTATTCAATGGGGGCAAATCAGTACAGTGGTGTTGTAACAAATATTGGGAAAGTGAATTTGCCGGAAGCCGTTGAAAAAAAAATCGACCATTTCATTTTAACCCCACCGCCTCCCAATAAAAAGCTTAAGATAAACTGTGGAATTATAGGGTTCAATAATAAGCTGGTTTTAAGCTTTGGAAACATTACTATATCTAAAGAATTTGAAAAGAAATTTTTTAATTTCCTTGTACAGCAGCGAATAAATGTAAAATTATCAAAATATTAAACATATGGGTTACTGTAAAAATTGTGGCGTTGAGCTTGATAAAAATATTGATATTTGTCCATTATGTGGATTAAATCCTGATGAAGAATCTCCCTCATTTAAAAAAATAATGCTTAAAGAGACAGAAAATACAAAAGTTTACCCTCGATTTGATCGTTTAACAAAAAAACAACAATTAAAGTTCTTTTGGGAATTATCAGGTATTATTCTCCTTTCTGCAATCGCTATAACCTTTCTGATTGATTTTATAATCAATAAAAGCATTACCTGGTCAAAATACAGTATTACTGTCTCATTAGTGCTTCTGGTAAATACAACACTATTTACGTTTTTAAGAAAACAACAATTTCTTTTCCTCATTTTTAGTTTTCTTTCTACCGCTCTGTTACTTATGCTTTTTGACTGGTATAACGAAAATAGCGGATGGGCAACACAATTGGGTATTCCCTTGCTTTTTTCTTTTTATTTATGGGTTTTTTTAATCGCAATCATTACAAAATATAATAAACATCACGGACTAAACATTCTAGCCTATTATTTTCTGGCAACGGGTTTTTTTGCCCTATGTATTGATGGAATCATTTCTTTTTATGATACAAATGATTTGCACTTACAGTGGAGTATTATTGTTATAGCTTGTTCAATACCCATATCAGCTATATTATTGTATATACATTACAGATTAAAAAAAGAAATATATTTTAAACGATTTTTTCATATTTAGAAAAATGAGAAGCTTTAAGGATAATGGTTAGCCATCTTAATCAAAAATTTAACAGCGGGAGTATGATTTCCTCCCAGGAATCTAAATTTAATACATAATAATAAAAGAAACTACCAATCCATCCGTGGAAAAACCCTAAAGCATAAAGATTCCGGTACCTGAGAAAAATCTGTGAATAATAAAGGGCCAGGATAAAAGTAATAATCATTAAAATAATTGACGGGAAATGGACGGCAGAAAAAAGGATAGAGGTGATGAATATATAAACGATTTGCGGAACTTTTTTCGATGACATATCATTCAAATTACCCAGGATTAAACTCATCATCATAAATTGCTGAATTAACCCCCAAACAGGATATAATAACAATACATATAAAAGATGTATGTTAAACAATTGATAGTGATTAAAAACAGCATTTGCAGTGAAAATACCGATAAGGATAAATGCAAATAATCCGGCCATTTTGAAGGCCTTGAAAAAATTTGTTTGGGTAAATCCCCAGTATTTCAGTATGTTTTTATTTTTTTTCTTTCGATATATTATGTAGAATCCCCAAAATAAGATACTTAAGGTAATAAATAAAAACTGCAGTTCTAAAACATTGACAAACAGAAACTTAAAAATACCGGTAAAAACAACCGCTAAAATTTCAAACCATCGTGTCCTGTTCTTTTGATTCATGCAGCGTATATATAATAATTTAATTAAATGTACAGCTAATTAATTCATCTACAAAGTTTTTATATCGTGATTTTTAATTTTATCAATACTATCGTATAAATAAAAGACCATACAATTTGACCTAAAAACAGGAAAAGGTAGCTGCTTTTTTGTTTTCCGTAATATTTTGTATTCAAAAAAACACCGATAGGAATAGACAAAATAACAGGCGTTAATATT
>JBNJFS010000243.1:0-4095 GCA_051747085.1 Bacteroidota bacterium | reverse complement strand
GAGGAACGGTATGCCGACTCAATGGATTTCCAATGCATTTTGCGCCAATTCGTATCGTAATCAATGATAATATCTTTCATTATCGTTTTTGTATCCATTTTTTTTACAGGAATTGTTAATCCAAGGATACCATTGGCTCCATAGATATTACATCTATTACGATAAGTTTGTTTTATAAAATTTTCATGCGCTTCAATCAGGATCTCTTCATACTTTATCAGTTTAGAAAAATATTGAACAGGCGGTAAATATGCAGTTGATAAAATTACTTTATTACTCATCATTATAAATTTATAAAAAAAGCTGCCTAAGAAGATTTTTTATTTTCAGTAGCTTATGTATTTTACCATAAATGGAAATTAACAAAAATCAAAAAAATGCCAGCCTTGCGGGCTGGCTATAGTCCCGGAAACCTTCGGGAAAATGAATGATTAATTTCAGCTTTAAGAATCAATCCTCAAAATATAATGTTTAATTTATCTTTTGCTAATGAATAACAGAAAACATCCTGTTCCAACGAATCTTTCCTAAGAACCTTTTATCCTTATCAAGAGATAACCAAATAAATACTGCTTTACCCACAACATGATCTTCGGGAACAAACCCCCAATAACGCGAGTCAGCAGAGTTATGTCTGTTATCTCCCATCATAAAATAATAATCCATGGTAAAAGTATATGAATCAACTAATTCCCCGTTAATAAAAATTTTATCTCCCTCAACTTTCAGGTCGTTACCCTCATAAGTTTCGATAATTCGCTTATACAAAGGTAAGTTTTCAACAGTTAAATCAACCGTTTTCTCTTTCTCAGGGATATATAATGGACCAAAATTATCTTCAGTCCATGGATAGTCTGCACTAAAGGGAAAAATACTAATATTAGCCATATTTATATTGGTGTTCTCGTAGCGTTTCACCGAAGTTACCATGGGGAATTCCTCTAATTGCTCAGCGCTTTCATTCGTAAGAGGCAGCTCGTACATTGAACTGGAAGAAATAAATCTGCGGTCGTCGACGGCAATATTAAGCCTCTCGAAATGTTTAGAATTGATTTCTTTCCCCTTTGTTTTAACAAAATAGTCGTATTGCATATCTTCAAAATGCGGTTGTTTTTCATTATTAACATAAACCTGTCCATGTTCAATCATTAATGAATCGCCTGGAATAGCCACGCATCGTTTGATATAGTTTTCTCTTTTATCCACAGGGCGTACTGTTATATTAAACTGGTCCCAAAAGTATTTGCGCGACATCATTTTATAATGGTCAAAAGTTTTGATTGGATTGCCGGTTTGGATATCACGCCGTTTAATTTCATCTGCATATTGCCGAATAATGGAATAATAATCCTGATTCTGCATTTCCAGAATAACCGTATCGCCTGTAGGAAAATTAAAAACAACAATATCATTTCGTTTTATATCACCAAAGCCTGCAATACGTTTATACGGACGTTTAATCCACTCAACATACGACTTTTTATCTTTCGTTAAAGGGAGGGTATGATGAGCAAACGGGAACGAAATTGGAGTATTGGGTAATTTAGGTCCGTAACTCACTTTACTCACAAATAAATAATCTCCTACCAATAATGTTTTTTCCATCGAAGAGGTTGGAATGGTGTATGCTTCGATTAAAAACATACGTATTAATGTGGCTGCAATAACCGCAAAAATCAAAGCATCGATCCACTCAATTACTTTATTGTCCGGTTTTTGTTCCCCTCTCTTTTTCCAGAATGTCCAGTTTACAAATTTTGTGATATGAAAATCAAAAATTATCAGTAACCCAAATAAGAACCAGTAGTTTTCAATCCATATTACCCATAAAATATATACAAGGGCAGTAAGGCCAAATTTAAAAAACCTGTTTTTTAATAATTCTTTCAGCGTCATTTTTTATAATATTATATTGATTTTAAAATTATCGGATTAAATCATCCATTGTAAAGAAACCTTTTTTATCGTGTATCAACTCGGCAGCTAAAACAGCCCCTAAGGCAAACCCGAGTCTGCTTTTCGCATCATGCTCCAAGGTTATTTTATCAAATTCCGACTCATAAATTACTTGATGATTTCCGGGCACATTACCTGTCCTGTATGATTTAACCGGAATAACAGCATCTTCTTTGGTACTTTCTTTTTCCCACTTATTTACCCGACTCATATTTTTTATTATGCCATTAGCTATAGAAATTGCCGTTCCGCTGGGTGCATCTATTTTTTTGGTATGGTGGGTCTCTTCAACCGTAATTTTATAATCCGGATAATTATTCATTAACCGGGCAAGGTATTCATTTACTTTAAAGAAGAGGTTAACACCAAGACTAAAATTAGAAGCATAAAAAAATGTTTTTCCTTCTTTCTTACACTTCTCTATGATTTTTTCCATCGCATCCATCCATCCGGTTGTGCCGCTTACTACGGGGATATCGGCTTTAAAGCAATGTAATATATTTTGATAAGCACTTTCAGGGTGTGTAAATTCAATCGCTACATCAACCTGTTTAAATTTAGCCGATTCAATCTCCTCCCCATTATTTTGGTCAATTTTTAAAGTGATCTCATGACCTCTTTGCAAAGCTAATTTTTCAATTTCTTTGCCCATTCTTCCATATCCGATAATCGCTATTTTCATCTGCTTAAATAATTTGCAAAGTATAAAATTAAATCAGTAATAAATGTAAAGGTATCTTAATAAATGTTAAACAAAAAATACAAGTAAATATAAAAAAAGGGAAGCAGAAACGCTTCCCTTATTGAAAATAATATAAAAATTTTATTTTTTAACTGTTTTTACCACCTCGGCAAAAGCTTTTGGATGATTCATGGCTAAATCGGCTAAAACCTTTCGGTTAAGGGCAATCCCTTTTTTATTTAGTTTACCCATAAAGTCTGAGTAAGACATTCCGTGTTCTCTAACACCGGCATTGATTCGCTGAATCCAAAGCCCTCTGAAATTTCTTTTTTTCGTTCTTCTGTCACGGTATGCATAAGTCAGCCCTTTTTCCATGGCATTTTTAGCAACCGTCCAAACATTTTTTCTGGAACCAAAGTATCCTTTGGTTAGCTTAAACACTTTTTTTCTCCGTGCTCTTGAAGCTACTGAATTTACTGATCTTGGCATAATTTTTTGTATTATGAATGGTTAGCGACCGCTCGTATCGGTACTTATTTCGGCTAATTCATTCTGATTAAACACTAATAAATAATAAAAATTTACTTCATGGCTAATAATAACTTAGCGCTTTTTTCGTCAACTTTACTTACTTGTCCAAAATAACCTAAGTTTCTTTTTCTTTTGGTTGATTTTTTAGTCAAAATATGACTTTTGTAAGCATGTTTTCTTTTAATCTTCCCTGAACCGGTTAAGCTGTATCTTTTCTTTGCTCCCGGATTAGTCTTCATCTTTGGCATTTTTCAATTATTTTAATTAACGTTAAGTACTATTTTTTTCCCGCTTTGGGGCTTAAAAACATAATCATTCGTTTACCTTCTAATTTCGGCATTTGCTCTACTTTAGCAAGCTCTTCTAATTCTTGTGCTAATCGTAACAATAAGATTTCGCCTTTTTCTTTAAACAAAATTGACCTTCCTTTAAAAAACACAAATGCCTTGACTTTAGCTCCGTCCTCAAGAAATTTTCTGGCATGATTTAATTTAAACTGATAATCATGCTCGTCGGTATTTGGTCCAAATCGAATTTCTTTAACTACAACTTTTTGCGTTTTGGCTTTTTGCTCTTTGAGTTTTTTCTTTTGTTGATAAAGAAACTTTTGATAATCAATGATTTTACAAACCGGGGGATCTGCTTTTGGCGAGATTTCCACTAAATCCAGTTCCATCTCGTCAGCCAACTTAATGGCATCTTCTATAGAATAGACACCTGGATTATCTATATTGTCCCCCACAACACGAACAACCTTAGCACGGATTCTATTATTAATTCGGTGCGTAGGTTCTTCTTTCCGAAATCCTTTTTTAAATCTTGGTCCTGCTATGTCTTGGTCCTCCTTACTTTAGTTAATAATTTTGTTTAATTTATTGTATGAGCTTCTGTTTGAGCTTTTACTTCTTTATTTAAAAATTCTGCAA
>JBNJFS010000242.1:0-4106 GCA_051747085.1 Bacteroidota bacterium | reverse complement strand
TAAGCATTAAAAGTATTTTGCAAAATTAACGATAAAAGTTTAGAATTGTTATACGATGTTTTTCGAAGGTACAAATAAAAAAGCCAAAAACAGGGGTTGGGTCGAAGTAATTTGCGGATCAATGTTTTCGGGGAAAACCGAAGAATTAATCCGCCGGTTAAAGCGGGCCGAATATGCGAAATTGAAAGTGGAAATTTTTAAACCGATAATTGATACCCGCTACTCTGAAGAAGATGTTGTTTCGCATGATGAAAATACCATTCGTTCCACACCGGTCGAATCTTCGGGAAATATCTTGTTGCTTTCGGGTAATGTAGATGTTATTGGTATTGACGAGGCTCAGTTTTTTGACGATAACCTGGTAGATGTGTGTAATCAGTTGGCCAATAATGGTACCCGGGTAGTTGTTGCCGGACTGGATATGGATTTCCGGGGTAAACCTTTTGGGCCAATCCCCGCATTAATGGCACAAGCCGAGTATATTACCAAAGTACATGCTATTTGTATGCGTTGCGGAAATCTGGCTCAATATTCGCATCGTATCACAAAAAGTGATAAATTAGTGTTGTTGGGCGAAAAAGATGAGTACGAACCTTTATGCAGGGTTTGTTTTAACAAAGTGATGAATGAGTCAAACTAAATAGATGATTTATACCACATCAGAAATAGCCAAAATAATTGATGCTCAATCAAAAATAAAGAAAGATTGTGAGATTCAATATTTATTGATTGACAGCCGGAATATTATCTCTACCGTAAATTCCCTTTTTTTTGCCATTCGTGGTGAAAGACACGATGGGCACGATTTTATAAAAGAACTCTATCATAATGGAGTTAAAAATTTTGTTGTGGATGAAATTCCGGATTATAAGAACGACTTAGAAAATGCCAGTTTCTTGCTGGTAGATAATACCCTAAAAGCCTTACAGAAACTGGCAGCAGCACATCGCGCCAATTTTAATTACCCGGTAGTGGGAATCACCGGGAGCAATGGAAAAACCATTGTTAAAGAGTGGCTGTTTCATTTGTTGCAGGGAAATAAAAATGTGATTAGAAATCCTAAAAGTTATAATTCGCAGGTAGGGGTGCCGCTCTCGGTATGGTTGATGAGCGAAATGAACGATTTGGCTATTTTCGAAGCCGGAATTTCTATGCCGGATGAAATGCAACATCTCGAAAAAATAATTCATCCTGATATTGGCCTGATAACCAATATCGGAGAACCTCATCAGGAAAATTTCAAGGATTATAAACAAAAGACCACAGAGAAACTGAATCTTTTTAAACAAAGTAAACAAATTATATATTGTAAAGATCATTCCCTGATTCATCAGGAAATAGAAGCCCGTTTTCCGGATAAAAATGTTTTTACCTGGTCGGAAAAATCGGATGCAAACCTGAAAATTTTAAATAAGCGCCGGAAAGAGCATGCTACCCTCATTGAATATCAATATAAAGATCAAAAAAATACGATTACCATTCCGTTTACCGATGCAGCTTCTGTTGAAGACGCTATGCATGTGTTGGCAGCTCTTTATGCAGCAGGGATGGTGCCCGAAGATTTCCAACACAAATTTCAAACATTACCTTCAGTAGCAATGAGACTGGAGTTGAAAAACGGAATTAATAATTGCACCCTGATCAACGACAGTTACAACTCAGACCTAAATTCGCTAAGTATAGCATTGAATTACCTCGAACAACAAAATCAACATTCGCAAAAAACGTTGATTATCTCAGATATTTTACAAAGTGGGAAGGAAGAGAGAGCGTTATATCAGGAAGTGGCAAAATTATTGAAAAAATACCATATAAACAGGTTTATTGGTATTGGCGAAGCGATTTCGCGACAGGAAAAATTATTTGAGCTCTCTAAAAGTATCTATACATCGACTTCGGATTTTTTGAATGATTTTTCCAAAAAGAATTTTGCTGATGAAGCAATCTTGTTAAAAGGAGCAAGAAATTTTCATTTCGAAAAGATCTCTTCGGTACTCGAAGAGAAATCGCATCGCACCGTGTTAGAGATTAACCTAAATGGCATGGTGCATAATTTGAATTACTTCCGGTCGAAACTTCGTCCCGGAACCAAAATAATGGCTATGGTTAAAGCACTGTCTTATGGCAGCGGCACTTTCGAAATAGCCAATATTTTGCAATATCAACGTGTGGATTATCTGGGTGTGGCTTTTGCTGATGAAGGCGTTGCTTTGCGCGAAGCAGGGATAAAAATGCCCATCATTGTGATGAATCCCGAACAAAACAGCTTTGACTTGATGATTGAGCATCAATTAGAGCCCGAAGTGTATAATTTTTTAGTGCTTCATAAATTTGGCGAAGCTGTAAAAAGTGCAGGCAAAAGAAATTATCCCGTTCATCTAAAACTGGATACCGGGATGCATCGGCTGGGATTTGTAGAAGAGGAGATCCCTCAGCTGATCGAAGAAATAAAAATGAAAGATTTTCTTAAAATTAAATCTGTTTTTTCTCATCTGGCCGCAAGCGATGAAAATATTCACGATTCATTTACACAGGAGCAGATCCGGTTATTTGATGCAATGAGTAATCAAATGGTTAAAGCATTAAAATATCCTGTACTGAGACATATTGCCAACTCGGCCGGAATAGAACGTTTCCCGGAGGCCCAGTTTGATATGGTAAGATTAGGGATTGGATTATACGGTATCTCAGCAACCAATCAGGATCAATTAGCTACCGTGTCTACTTTAAAAAGTACCGTAATTCAAACCAAGCGGGTAAGCAAAGACCAAACCATTGGTTACAGCCGTAAAGCAATAGCCAAAGATGATATGACCATCGCTATTGTCCCGGTGGGTTATGCCGACGGATTAAATCGAAAGCTTGGAAACGGAAATGGTAAGTTGTTTATTAATGGTTTCTTTGTTCCTATTGTGGGAAACATCTGTATGGATATGTGTATGGTCGATATTACAGATTGTAACATACATGAGGGAGATGAGGTCATCGTTTTCGGGAAAGAACAGTCGGTGGTTGATATGGCTAATATGCTGGAAACTATTCCTTACGAAATATTTACCAGTGTTTCAACAAGGGTAAAGCGGGTGTATTTCCAGGAGTAATCAGAAGAATAATATGTATCAAGAATTTTGATTGGGGCGAAGCCTGCATTGAAAATATACTTCATTGTTTTTTCCACATTTTTCTGTTCTTCGTGTTATTTAGAATGACGCATGTTGATATCCTTGTATGATTCTGATATACAGGTTTTTGTGTGATTAACTGTTAAGCTGCTCATTTGTTTAGAACCTATCAAAAAGACCTTTTTACGGCTTTCGGGTTTTGAATCTCCCTAAAAAAAGTGTTAATTTGCCGCTTTAAAATAAATAGCTTTAAGGAGCTAAACATATTATGGACTACAAATACCTTAAAATATTTGCCTTTTTATCGATATTTTTTGTGGTGGCTGTAATAACAGCCGGCATAAGGCTTAATTTATTCGGAGCTATTGTAAACACAGAGGAAGTGGTTAACCAATCGGCACGTAATAAAATTGACAAAATTTTTTACGATGAAAAAGCAGCCATCCTTGATTCGATAATACAACAAAAAACAGAGAGGTTTCATTTTAATGGTAGTATCCTGGTAGGATATAAGGGAAACTGTATTTACAACCAATCCTTTGGATATGCCGATATAAGAAAAAGAGAACCTTTATCATCCGATGCCATTTTTCAGCTGGCCTCGGTTAGCAAACAGTTTACAGCCATGGCTGTTATGATTCTAAGAGATCAAAATAAGCTGAGCTATGATGATTCTGTAACCCGATATATTCCTGACTTTCCTTACCCGGAAATGACTATAAGGATGTTACTTAATCATACTTCCGGATTACCGAATTACATGTGGCTGGTAGAGCATCACTGGAAAGGTGAAAATCCGCCTGATAATGCCGACATAATGAAGATGATGGCTAAGCATAAACTGTCTTTATACTTTACTCCGGGACGTAGATTTAATTACTCAAATACAGGTTATGTTGTTCTGGCATCAGTTGTGGAAAATGTTTCAGGAATGCCGTTTGCGGATTTTTTAGGCCAAAATATTTTCCAGCCATTAAACATGAA
>JBNJFS010000241.1:0-4107 GCA_051747085.1 Bacteroidota bacterium | reverse complement strand
TCAGATATTTGCACCTCATGGTCAGACTCATACGTTTTCTTATAATTATTAAAACTGTCAATTAAATCTTTATCTTCAATAACTTTTTCTGAAAAATCTTCTAATTGAAAATTGTCTGCCTCTTTAAAAAACTTTTTCGATTTATTGATTAAATCCACCTGATCGGCTTTTGCTACTTCATATTCATTCGGTAATTCTTTAACAACAAAATCTTTATACATTTTCATCACATTTTCAGTGTGAAAATACGCATCTTCTCTTTGCCTGATTTTCAAAAAATCATCCAACCAAAAGCGGGCATCCTCTCCTTTATTTATTTTATCAACCGTAGCAACCACAAACCCATTTTCCCGTTCGGTATTCAAAATCAAACACCCTTTATCGAGTTTTTTAATATCGATTCCCTGCTCGCTTTCAATAGTAAAATTGTCTTCGGTGGGATAAACTTTTAAAAAAGTATCGCGGTTTTCGGATTTAAATAATCCTACAGCGTCAACCGGTTCGTTATTAAACGAGATATCTTTGAAATAGACGGTATAAAACTCTCCCCCTTTTATATTGGGATGGGTAGATTTTTCGTAAAGATGCCGGGCTAAATTTACCGATTGTTCTAAAATTTGCGCTGAATCATCAAAAACTTGAGAAACGTAATGATAAACTTCATTTAACTGTAAATCCGAATCATGATAAAACCGGAAATACTCATCGGATTTAAAGGGCGTTAAAAAATAACGGGATAATAACGCTTTAATCTCATCATCAAGACTTAAAATTTCTTTTGAACACCGGATATTTTCCTCGTTATACTTATTTCCTACTTTATGAACGACTATTTGTTGCAAAAGAGTTTCAGAAAATCCTAACATATTTTTATCGTTTTAGTTAGAAAGTGTAAAGATATGCTATTAAAAACAAATATCCCCGGGCAACCACACCCGGGGATACTCTAAATTACAATTCAATAAATTGAATCGTAATCTACAGCAAAGATACTCATTTATTTTCAAAATGCTATGGCTTAGCCTGACGTATTCATAAATATTATTTGTTGCAACTATATATGAAAGCTGTCACGATTGTATAAAGTAATTAATCACCTGATGCTGTTTAAATAATATTCATAAACTTAAATCCATCTTTTATCAGGATAAGGGCAAAAAACAATAAAACAAAACCTAAAATTTTAACTATAATAAGGTATGAACTGCCGGAAAAAATACGCTTAGATTTATCTGAAATGTAAGCAACCACTACTTTTGTTGTGATAATAGTAACATAAAATCCCATGACAAATAGTACTGCAAATAAAATATTTTCACGATATGCTTTAATAGATAGTGGAGCCCCAACCAACATCCAAAACAGGTATGGATGCGGGCTGAAAAAATTAACTAAAACGCCTTTTCTAAATCCATTCATCGTATTACGCTTTTGGCTTATATCAATCGACTTGACACGAATATTTTCGAAGGCTAAATAGATGAGAAAAAGAGCGCCCAGCAAAGAAATCATTCCCAGAACAAAGTCGGAATCAGAAATCTTATAAATTACAAAAACAGCAAATAAAACAATGGGCAAATCGGATAATAAAGGAACAAAGGCCATTTTTATTCCCTGTTTACGATTATGTTTTAATGTTTCTGTAATAACCAATACTAACAGTGGCCCCGGTGATATTCCGGCAACAAATCCAAGGGCTGTTCCGGTCATTAAATATTCAATCATAAATTATTAATCTAAAAATATAATGCAGCGAAAATATGAACTTCTCGTCATTTTTAATGAAAAAACATCATAACAAATTTACGATATGTTACTGAATTATATTAAAAGTGCTATACGCTATTTTGCAAAAGACAAGGTTTATTCTACTATTAATATTCTGGGACTGGCTTTGGGAATCGCCAGTTGTGTTATTTGTTACCTGCATATAAATTATGAGCTCAGTTACGATCAATTTCATACAAAAAAAGATCAAATTTACCGGGTTGTAAAGGGGGATTTAAAAACAGGCAAATACTGGTCATCCATGGCGGCCCCGGTTCCTCCAAAATTAAAACAGGAGTTCCCCGAAGTAAAGGAATATGCCAGAATAGGGCGGTTTAGCTGGGATCCTAAAACAATGGTTCAATACAATAATCAATCATTTTACGAAGACCATTTTTTACTGGTTGATCCTGCTTTTTTTAAAATATTCGATTTTAAGTTCATAGAAGGCAGTCCGGAAACAGCTCTTCCATCAGTAAACTCAGCAGTTATTACTCAATCTAATGCTAAAAAATATTTTGGAAACGAAAATCCGATAGGCAAAATAATAAATGCTGACAATAAATACAATTACCAGGTAACTGCGGTTATTGAAGACCCGCCAGTTAATTCGCATTTAGATTTTGATTTTTTAATCTCGTTTGAAAATTTAACTTCGTTGTATGGTAATTGGGCTATACAATCGTGGAATGCGTTTAATTACTATGCTTATATTTTAGTTGATGATGACGTTACCATTGATTATCTGGAAAAGAAAATACAGGCAGTCAATTTTACTTTAGATAATGAAAAAGAAATTTCTTTCGAAAATATAAGCTTACAACCTTTATCGGATATCCACTTTAGACAAAGTCGCGGAAATCAGAAACCGGCCTATGATATAAATTACATATACATTTTTATTGCTATTGCCATTGCAGTATTAATTATTGCGTCCATAAACTTTATTAATCTTACCACTGCTAAATCGCAACAACGCATTAAAGAAACAGGTGTTAGAAAAACCATCGGTGCTTCACGATGGCAATTATTTGTCCAATTCATCACAGAATCTGTAGTAACAACATTCTTTGCATTATTGGTTGCATTAATAATACTACATCTGCTTATTCCATATATCAACCAAATATTAGAAAATGATATTATTATTAATTATGGTGACCCGGAATTTTTATTCTCCTTAATTGCCATCACCCTTGTCATTGGCATATTATCCGGAAGTTATATTGCCATATATATCACCTCCTTTTCACCGGTTAAGGTTCTAAAAGGAAAAATCAAAGTTAATTCACGGGATATCAATTTCCGAAAAGCTTTATTAATCTTTCAATTTGGGATTTCATCTTTATTAATTATAAGCAGCATTATCATTGTACGCCAGCTAAAAATGGTTCATAATAAAGATTTAGGCATTCAAAAAGAAAATGTTTTAAATATATCGGTATATGGTAAAGAGGCACAAAGTAAGATCGATATATTTAAACAAGAAGTTCAAAAAATTCCTGAAGTGATTAGTGCCTCTGCTTCGTCATTTGTTCCCGGATATCCTAATTATAATCAAACGGTTTGGTGGGAAAACCAGGAAAACAGTGTGTCGATGTATTTAATTCCATGTGACGAAGATTTTATTCATACCATGCAATTAGAATTAACAGAAGGCAATATGGATGAAATCAGGAATATACCGGAAGGGGAGTATAGATATGTATTAAACCAGGCTGCATTAAAATTTATGGATTGGGATAGTGGTTATATGAAACAATTTAGTGCTTATGGAAAAAATGAGGCCAAAACCATTGCAGGGGTTATAAAAGACTTTAATTACCGCTCGTTGCATTTTGGTATTGAGCCGCTTGCTTTAATTGTCAGAAACAAATCCGGGCACGATCAAATATCCATAAGAATTGCTGAAGGAAAATATAAAACAGCCATACCGGCTATAAAAGAAAAATTCAACGAAATAATGCCCAATATTCCTTTCGAATACAATTTTTTAGATGACCGGTTTGATCAATTATATAAATCTGAACTCAGAGCAGGAAAAATTATTAGTTTTTTAACGATTATTTCTATCCTTATTGCTTTGTTTGGTGTTTATGGATTAGCATCGTTTGCCATCAAAGAGCGAACCAAAGAAATTGCTATTCGAAAAGTATTCGGTATTAACAAACAAACCCTGATTGGGTTGCTGACAAAAGATTTAATGTTGCTATTAGTTATCGGAAATTTAATTGCCTGGCCGGCAGCATGGTATTTAATTAAAAACTGGCTGGGAAATTTTAGCTACCAAACGCCTCTCAACCTGGGTATTTTCATCATTGCAACCAGTATTGTTCTGGG
>JBNJFS010000240.1:0-4147 GCA_051747085.1 Bacteroidota bacterium | reverse complement strand
AATTGTAGAACCAGATGAGGAATATGCAGCAAACGTACTACGAATTAATGATTATGTATTAGTTCCCGCTGGTTTTCCAAAAACCAGAACAGCAATAGAAAATTTAGGTTACCAAACAATTGAGCTCGAACTGTCGGAATTTCAAAAAATGGACGGTGGATTAAGCTGTCTGTCGCTTCGATTTTAATCATCTTCAACGGTTAACATATCAATCAGTTGTACCTGATGAAAATCTTTTGTTTTAAAAAGTCTGAATTCCGTTTCTTTTCGCTTTTCGCGTTTTTCAACAAAAAAGAGCTCCTCATCAGCAACCTTTAAATCAAAAAAAATCCCATTAAATGTATATTGGGGAACCAGTTCCTGATGTTTAAGTTCAATGATGTGGTTTTCTGAACATACCAGTATTTTATGATTAAATTCAAGAAATTGCATGGGAAACTCATCCGAAACGATACGCTGTCCGTCGAAATAAATCATTTCTTTATCAGGATTATAGTAAATAAACGTATCGTTATCGATAAATGAATATACAAACGACCCTGTCAAAGTATCTACAGCAAAAGTGTTTAAATTTATTTTTAATGTTTTTTCCCCATCAAACCATGCAATATATTTCCCATTTGCAGAAGTTTTCAGGTTAATAACTCTATCAGATAAAATAGTGGCTTTCAGTTTACCTTGCGGAGAATAACAAAAAATTTTGTCTTTTTCATTATCAGCTAACTCTAACGTAGTCAAAAACCCATTTTCAATAGCATACCATGTATTCCCTTCAAAAATTAATGAGTCATAGTAAATTTTCTGCGCATGATAATCAATGCGATAAGGTTTTAAGGTGGGGATGGTCTCTACTTCAATTTTCCCGATTCTATTCAATTGTTGTGAAAAACCGGCAACACCTATAAACAAAAAACAGAGCACAAAAAAAACTATTCGAATCATTATCTATCTTTTTGAAATAAAATCAACGGCAAAAATCAGAAAAAAAAGTGGCATCTATTCGCTTTAATAAAAAAATTTGAAATAATTTTTCAAATCCCCCAAAAATGCAAAGAAGCATATCGTATAACCCATTTGTTTTGAGGGCATTTATTACTTTTATCTATTCTTGCCGGAACAATTCGGGATTTAATTTTTGAGCTCTGGAAAAACAAACCCGGGCTTTGCTTTTATCACCAAGATTCTGATAAAGAACCCCAAGATTAACCAGAGCAGAAGCATCTTTTGGCTTAAAATCCAATGCATAAGCCTCGTCCATCATCTGTTTTGCTTTTTCAAATTCTTTTATATTCATATATGACATGGCCAGATTTATTCTCAACACCGGATCATTTTTATCCAGCTTTACAGCTTTATTTAATGCTTTAGCCGATTCGGTGAAATTACCGGACATTCCATAGGCAACCCCCAAATCTTTATAAACTTCAATTTTGCCGGGATTTATCTTCGCTGCTTTTTTAAGGTATTGGAGTGACTTCTGCAACTCATGTTTATAACGTCCATATAAACGCCCAAGGTAATAATTTACATGATAATGTTCAGGATGATACTTTTTCAATTGGTGAAGCAATTTTAAATTCTCATCTACCCTTTCAGGCTCATCAAAAATTTGATTAATTTCTGATTTAAAAATATTATCATACACACGGACATACTTAGGAGTGTGTTCTAAAATTCTTTGATAGTACTTAAAAAGGCTGTCGGGCTGATGATACAGCTCCCATTGTGCATTACCCATTAGCAATAATGCATCATTATAGGAAGGATGGATTTCAATGGCTTTTCGCAGATATCCTACCGCTTGTTTAAGGTATATATTTCGTTTGGTTTTATTCCCGGGCTTCAATGCTTCTTCGATCAGTTTTCCCCCGGCTGATGTATTACTTTTAGCGCTGTTCACCGATGTTTTAACATCGGTAGTAAATAAGGTAAAGTCATCTTTCCAGACCATATTCCGGCTGATTGTTTTTACCCCATACAATGAAAAAATTATCACCAATAAACCTGCAATTATCTGCTGTTTTTTAATCCAGACCGGAAGTTTCTGAGTGATTAGATATCCTACTATCAAAACGAATCCAATGGATGGAACAAACATAAATCGTTCGTTCATGAATACTCCTATTGGGAATAAAATATTGGACATTGGTGATAGAGCGATGATATAAAATAAAATGCCAAAAGAAACAGGATCTTTCTTTCTTATTCCGGTTAAAGCATAAATACCTAAAGCCAAATGTAAAACGAGCGAAATTACCGGCCATATATCTGTCCAGCTCATTGCCTGGATATGGTAAGGATAATAATCATACGTGAGCGGATGAGGAAAAAAGAGTAATTTTAAATAAAGTAACAATGTATAAAATATGGTGGCATATTTTTCGCTCAAACGCATCCCTAAAAATGAATTGTTCATCAGCTCATTCCCCGGTTCAAGTTTTATTTCACCTACTACAGCGTAGCGAACATAAAAATAAATGATGGTTGCTAAAATAAGCGGGATAAGGGTATAAAAATAAATTTTGGGGTTAACTTTTGGGGACTTAAAAAAATAGATACTCAATGGGATAATGGCCAAAAAAGTTACGGCAACTTCCTTTGAAAATAATCCTGTCAGAAATGCGATAAAACTTAAAAACAAATAGCCCACATGATGTTTTTGAAGGTATTTCCAGGAAAACAACACCGCTAACAGAGCACCCAGTAGCGATAAAATTTCATCGCGCCCTTTAATGTTGGCAATCACTTCGGTATGGATGGGGTGTAAAACAAAAAGCAATGTAACAATAAACGGCAGGGACAAAAACCATGTTCCGGATTTATACTGAGGGAACAACAACGTAAGGATATAAAATAAAAACATTCCTGTTAACGCGTAAAGCAAAACATTGATGAAATGACTAACAAATAAAACAACCGGCCTGCGATTGTGCATCCTTTCCAGGTTGCGGAGGATTATATTCTTTTCCTGGGCATTTAACGCCTTTGCATTTTCCAGCATTGATTCCTGCTGCTGCTTTCTTAACTGCTCATTTTCAATATGTATGGTTGCTGTTAAATTTTTTAATAACTTTTGGGAAGGTAAAATAAAATTTGGAGGAGCCTTATGATTCATTTTTCTTTCCAACAGTAAATGATTAATCCCATCAAAAGGTGTACCCATAACTAATTGCCACTCGATGGCAAAGGTAACCATAGATAATGGCCGATACCTGCCTCCTGCAACCAGCTTTTTATTTTTCTGATCGAAGAAACCATTAAAAAACGCTTCGGTAAATAAATCATCAATCCCTTTAAAACCGCTTAAGGTATATTCATTTTCAGTAATAACGAGTGCATCATCCAGTGCATACTCATGAAAAAGCGTATTACCATAAAGGATAAACGTTAATAAAACAATGATTACATATTTTGATTTCTGGGTCGAAAACATACAATTTTTTATTGATGGTCAAGGTTTTGTTTCCTGATTTCTTCAACACATCGATACATTGCATCACGAATAGCCAATTCGCGTGGATCATTCACTAAATAGGCGCCCATATTGGTCATTATATAGGCATATCCGATTTCTTTATCCGGATCGGCAAAGCCGAAAGAACCACCTGCTCCGGGTGTTCCGAAGGCTTTACGGCTACTGCCAAACATTAAATCAGGGCCGGGTTTCAAAAAACCTAATGAAAAATAGGCATTCAGTCCCATCACAATATCAAAAGCACCTGCCGGAGGTACTTCAGCTTCTTCTTTTAATAAATCAAAAGTACTACTACTCAATCCTAAATCTGTTGCTCCCAGGGCAAATTCGCTGTAAACTTTTGCAATGGAGCGTGCGTCTCCAACTCCATTGGCTGATGGCATTTCCACACTAAGCGTAGTGCGACTGTTCGGGTTAAATTTTTCCGGGATTTTGAATGATTGGTATAAGATAGATTTTCGTTTTCGAAGATCTTTTCTCATCTTTTTAGGTATTTCATCATACATAGTAATTACCTGCCATGCCGAAGGAATAATAACCTTAGCCAGTTCTTCATCGGGAACAGAATCAGGTAAACCAATATAAAAATCCAAATTCATGGGTTTGGCTATCTCTTCGGCAAAAAACTGTCCGATAGATCGATTATCAGGATCAACACGCCTCATTAACTCG
>JBNJFS010000239.1:0-4164 GCA_051747085.1 Bacteroidota bacterium | reverse complement strand
TTCTCTCTTTTCTATATGTTTATTAATGTAGGTGCCATTTTTGCTCCTTTTGCAGCGATTGGTATCAGAAACTGGTGGTTAAACAACAACGGATTTAACTATAATCCGGACCTTCCTGCTTTATGCCACAAACATTTAGGCTCAGGATTAACACAGGAAGCAATGACCCGTTTCGAAGAGATCAAAGCTTCTGCAGGTGGAGCAGGTCAAAGCCTGGATGCTTTTGCTACCAAATATCTTGATATCTTTACCACCGGTTATCATTATGCATTTGGTATCGCTGTTGGTGCCATGGTTATTTCATTGGTTATCTATTTAACAAATTCCAAAAAATTCCCTTCCGTACAGAAAAAAGCAAAAGACGGTACAAAAACGGATGCTATCCCTGAAATGAGCGTTCAGGAAATCAGACAACGTTTATATGCTCTATTTGCTGTATTTGGCGTAGTAATCTTTTTCTGGTTCTCATTCCACCAAAACGGCCTGACGCTTACGATGTTTGCCCGTGACTATACTGATTTAAGCGGAATTGCTATTAATCTTGGCTTTGTAACCATTGAAGGGGCCGAAATATTCCAGTCGGTTAATCCGCTATTTATTGTTCTTTTAACACCCATTGTGGTAGGATTCTTCGGTTGGTTACGTGCCAAAGGTATGGAGCCGTCAACGCCCAAGAAGATTGCTATTGGTATGGGAATTGCAGCAGCTGCCTATTTAGTAATGACCTTAGGTTCTATAGGATTACCTGCTTCTGAAACCATTGATCCTTCGAGAGATGGAACTCCCCTTGATCAAGCCCAAAGGGTAACTCCAATGCTATTGATTGGAACATATTTAATTCTTACTGTTGCTGAGCTGTTTATCAGCCCGCTGGGAATTTCATTTGTATCTAAAGTAGCACCCCCTCAATACCAGGGTATCATGCAAGGTGGCTGGTTAGGTGCTACAGCTGTTGGTAACCAGTTATTATTTATTGGTGCTATACTTTACGATAGTGTACCCCTGTGGTTAACCTGGACCCTGTTTGTTGTTGTTTGTGTGATGTCTATGGCAACAATGATTTTCATGCTAAGATGGCTGGAAAGAATTACAAAATCATAGAAAGATAATTCAACAAAAAATCCCGTATCAAAAAATGATGCGGGATTTTTTATATGTCATTGTTTAGAAAATGGTCAAAAAAAACGGGCAAGCTACTTACATCGCACCGCTACAACCGTCTACCCTTGCTTCCTTCCGGACCTGGGGGAGTTCAACAGGAGCTGGTCGTGTAAGACTTGCCCGAAGGCCACAAAAGTAATAATTATATAAATCTTTTCAAATATTTGGGTTATTATTTATCGAAAAACTGATATATTTGTTTCAATAATTAATTAAACCTCTAATAACTATGGAAGAAAAATCAAATTCAGTTTTTAAACCTGCTTTAAACTATGGACTAATGCTCGGATTAGCATTAGTAATTATTGCCGTATTGCTGTTTATTTTTAATTTACATCTTGAAAATTATACGAATTATATCTATTATGTTTTCATTATTGCATTTCTGATTTGGGGCGTTAAATCTTATCGCGACAAAAACCTTAACGGGATAATTTCTTATGGCAAGGCCCTGGGGATGAGTACTGTTATTGTATTAATTGGCTCCTTAATCTTTGGTGTTTATACTTATTTACTGGTTACCGTAATAGACCCTGATTATATAGAAAAAATGATGGCATTAGCTGAGGAACAGCTACTAAAACAAGGAATACCTGATGATCAGATAGAAATGGGACTTTCGTTGCAGAAAAAAATGATGTCTCCATTTCTAATGTCGTTTTTTAGCTTTTTGGGTATGATGTTTTGGGGATTTATTATTGCCTTAATCACATCGGCTATTTTAAAGAAACAGGGTGATCCCTACCAATCAGCCATGCAAGATATTAATGAAGAATAAAGATTATATTTTATATTAGTCACACTGAGCCTGCCTGACAGCAGTCAGGCCTGTCGAAGAGTAACTATTGAACATCTAATTCTAATATTGTCATACTTTGATGAGCTCCGTATGACATTTTGATAACAATAAATTATGGATATTTCTGTAGTAGTCCCTTTATTAAATGAAGAAGAATCGCTGCCCGAACTGGTAAATTGGATAAAAAAAGTAATGACAGACCATCAGTTTACCTATGAAATCATATTGGTAGATGATGGAAGTAAAGATAATTCATGGCAGGTAATCCAGGAGTTAAACGAAATACATCCGGAAGTAAAAGGAATAAAATTCCGCAAAAATTATGGAAAATCAGCAGCTTTACATATTGGTTTCAGAGATGTTAACGGAGATGTGGTAATAACAATGGATGCTGATTTACAGGACAATCCCGATGAAATTCCCGATTTATTTCGGATGATAAAAGAGGAGGATTACGACCTGGTTTCCGGATGGAAGAAAAAAAGGTACGACCCCATAAGCAAAACCATCCCCAGTAAACTATACAACCGAACAGCACGTGCTCTGACCGGTATAAAGCTTCATGATTTTAATTGCGGATTAAAAGCGTATAAAAAAGAAGTGGTAAAAAATATTGAAGTTTATGGCGAAATGCATCGCTATATTCCTGTAATTGCCAAAAAGGCCGGATTCTCAAATATCGGAGAAAAAATAGTGCAGCATCAGGCCCGAAAATACGGAGTTACCAAATTTGGGCTCGACCGCTTTATCAAAGGGTATCTTGATTTATTATCCATAACCTTTATTTCCAAATTCAGTCAACGCCCCATGCATCTTTTTGGTACCTTAGGCACGTTGATGTTTTTTGCGGGATTTCTTGCTGCTATATGGCTTGGCGGACAGAAGCTTTATTTTTTATGGAATAATATTAAAGCTCCCTTAGTAACCGACAGTCCTGTTTTTTATATCGCCCTTACATCCATGATTATGGGAACTCAACTATTTTTGGCAGGATTTTTAGGCGAACTGGTATCCAGAAGTTCATCGGACAGAAATGATTATCAAATAGAGCAAAAAATAAACTTATAGTTTTGACAAAAATACTTATTGGCCCTGCTTACCCTTTACGTGGTGGAATCGCTGATTTTAACCATGCACTGGCACAAAGCTACCAACCAGACCATAAGGTGAAAATTTACACTTTCTCGCTTCAGTATCCCGGATTTCTATTCCCCGGAAAAACCCAATTTGCCGAAGGAGACCAGCCCGATAATATCCCCATTGACGTCTCAATAAACTCAATTAATCCGTTAAACTGGATTAAAATTGGAAACAGGATAGCCAAAGAAAACCCCGAACAAGTTATTATACATTACTGGATGCCCTTTATGGCTCCATGCTTAGGAACAATAGCCAAACAAATTAAGAAAAACAGTAATGCAAAAATTATTGGAATTATGCATAATGTAATTCCACACGAAAATTTTCCGCTTAAAAATCAGCTAACCAAATACTTTGTCAGTCAATGCGATGGGTTTGTTGCGATGTCAAGAGCGGTGTTAACCGATTTAAACCAATTTACCGATAATCAGAATAAAATATTTCTACCACACCCTATCTATAATACTTTTGGTCAGAAAGTTTCGAAAAAGGAATCGTTAAAAAAGCTTAATCTGTCACCTGAATATAATTACCTGTTGTTCTTTGGTATCATCAGAAAATATAAAGGCCTCGATATTTTAATCAAAGCGTTAGCGGATAAAAGACTATCTAAACTTCCTCTAAAGTTAATGGTCGCCGGTGAATTTTATGAAGAACGAAAAATGTATGATGATTTGGCAGCCAAACATCATTTAGCGGATCGAATTATCTTTACCAATGGTTTTGTCCCTGCGGATAACGTAAAATATTATTTCTGTGCATCAGATATGATAGTACAAACCTACAAAAGTGCTACACAAAGCGGAGTTACTCAAATTGCTTACCATTTTGAACGTCCGATGCTTGTTACGGATGTCGGAGGATTAGCAGAAATTGTGCCTCATCGAAAAGTTGGGTATGTTACGGAAATAAACCCGGAGTCGGTAGCAGATGCTTTAATCGACTTTTTTGAAAACCAGCGCGAGGAAGAGTTCTCTAAAAATGCTGCGATAGAAAAAGAAAAATTTGGCTGGGATAAATTTATGGAGGGTATTGAAAAATTATAAGAATTTCTGCTTTAACAT
>JBNJFS010000238.1:0-4166 GCA_051747085.1 Bacteroidota bacterium | reverse complement strand
TATTGCTGCAGGTATTTGTCATGGATTGGGCTATGGCGACAATTTTAATGCAGTACTTATTGCCAATGCCATACAGGAGATAAAACGATTTGTGGATGCTGTGCACCCTATTCAACGGGACATTAAAGGCTCAGCCTATCTGGGCGATTTAATGGTTACTGCATATTCTCAATTTAGCCGGAACAGAACCTTTGGAAATATGATTGGAAAAGGCTATTCGGTAAAATCGGCACAATTAGAAATGAATATGATTGCCGAAGGTTATTATGCTGTAAAATCAATCGTTGAAATCAACAAAAAATATATCGTAAACATGCCCATTACCGAAGCTGTTTACAATATCCTGTACGAAAAAATTTCTCCTGCAATAGAAATAAAATTACTTACTGAAAATTTACGATAAAAAATTGTTTTGTTATGAAAAACATTCAAATCGACATAAGTAATATTTTGCCTTTTATTGAATCGGAAAAATTAAATGCCAGCAAAACGCTGATTAAAGAAAAAGTGCAAATGTTAGATAAAAAAACCGGCAAAGGAAGCGACTTCCTGGGCTGGTTAGACCTTCCGAAGAACATTACTCAACAAGAAATTGATGATATCAAGAATACCGCCACGGATTTACAAAAAACATCAGATGCTATCGTGGTTATTGGAATCGGAGGATCTTACCTGGGTGCAAAAGCAGTTATTGAAGCACTTTCCGGTCATTTTAAAAAAAGAACTTCAGCCCCTGAAATAATTTTTGCCGGACATAATCTATCAGAAGATTATCATTACGAATTAACAGAATATCTAAAAGATAAATCTTTTTCAATTATTGTTATTTCTAAATCCGGAACCACAACCGAACCAGCTATAGCTTTCAGGATTTTAAGAAAAGAACTCGAAGAAAAAGCAGGGAAAGCTGCATCGCAAAAAAGAATTGTTGCCATAACCGATGCGGAAAAAGGAGCCCTAAGAACATTAGCAACACAGGAAAATTATAAAACTTTTACGATTGCCGATGATATTGGCGGAAGGTATTCGGTATTAACTCCTGTAGGACTATTACCTATTGCTTGTGCAGGATTTAATATTGAAGAGCTTATTAACGGAGCTAAAAAAATGCTAGAGATTAGCAATACAGCATCTTTTGACAAAAATCCGGTTTATCAATATGCGGTGAGCCGTCAATTGCTGTATCAAAAAGAAAAAAACATTGAAATCCTTGCCAACTATGATTTACGCTTAAATTTTATTGCCGAATGGTGGAAACAATTATTTGGCGAAAGCGAAGGAAAAGAGCATAAAGGAATTTTTCCGGCCAGTGTTAGCTTTACAACCGACCTGCATTCATTAGGTCAGTATATTCAGGAAGGACGAAGAAGCATTTTTGAAACCGTTATGTCGATTGAAAAAAACAACTTTACATTAGAAATCCCTTCTGACAAAGATAATTTTGATAAACTCAACTACCTGGCAGGGAAGCCCATTGACTTTGTAAATAAAATGGCTGACAAGGGCACTATGCTGGCTCATATCGATGGCGAGGTGCCCAATATATCAATAACAATACCCCGGCTTAACGAGTTTTTTATTGGACAATTATTATATTTTTTTCAAAAATCATGCGCTATCAGTGGATATTTTTTAGAAATCAATCCATTTAACCAGCCAGGAGTAGAAGCCTATAAAAACAATATGTTTGCTTTACTGGGCAAACCCGGATTTGAAGAAAAAACAAAAAAGATGAGACAACGCATAGAAAAGAAATAAAAAATCAGCTTTTTATCTCAACATTAATTTTAGATAGTTTCTCGTTAATAAGTACCATTTTATTCATATTCCTAAACGAAAAGAAATCCTGTTTATCGTTAAGAAAGTAGTATATCTTTAACGTATTTTTAAAAACCTTCTGGCTTTGCTTTAAATTATTCTGTTCTAGTAAGATATCGCCATGTTCGCTTAATAATTCGGCTAAAGTTGATAATTGCCCGGCAGTTAATTTCTTTTCCTGTTTTAATGCATCCATAAAAAAGTCTTCGGAAACAGAAAAAACAAAATCAGAATCCAGATGGAAATATTCCAAAAGTGCTTTATCAATCTTTTCCAACGCTTCGCGAAATCGTCCTTTCCTTTTTAATTCAATTAAAAAAGAAAGCACTTCCGAAACCTCATCGATAAGTTTTAAAACATCTTTATTATCCACAAGTTATGTTGGTTTAGCTTTTTTTAACTAAAGGTTAGATAGCAATGTAAATTTATAAATCTTACAACATAAAATCGAATTATCAACTATTTTTTTGATAAAACATTCATCATGTAATATGAATAAATTCATAATACAGATTAAGTATTATAATTTTTCATTTCAAAATGTGTATTTTTACGCGCAACTAAAAAATGAATTATGACTGGAAACTCTCTTGAAGTTTTAGATAAAATTCATCTCAATTTTAGTCCGGGTGGATTATTGTTTATGAACATTACGCTAGCATTTATTATGTTTGGTGTAGCTCTTGAAATTGACTTTAAAAGTTTTAAAACAATCATTAAAAAACCCAAATCATTAATTACGGGCGTTATCTCTCAGTTTTTTCTCTTACCTTTTATTACGTTTATCTTTATTCTAATTATAGAACCTACGCCTGCCGTAGCCTTAGGAATGATACTGGTATCCGCATGCCCGGGAGGTAATGTTTCAAATTTCATATCATCAATGGCAAAAGCGAATATCGCTTTATCTGTTAGTATGACTGCTGTAGCTACTTTAGGAGCTATTTTTATGACCCCTGTAAATTTTGCTTTTTGGGGTGGTTTATATGCTAAATCCCATCCACTGTTAAGGCCCATTGAAATTGATCCGGTTCAAATGTTCCAAACGGTTTTTATTATTTTAGCAATTCCCTTACTTATAGGAATGCTTTTTGCAAAAAAATTCCCCGAATTAACCAATAAAATCAAAAAGCCTATTAAGGTTCTCTCTTTATTAATATTTGCCGGTTATGTGGTAGCTGCATTATCCAATAACTTTAGTTATTTTATCAAATATATTCATCTAATTGCACTGATTGTTTTTATTCATAATGCATTGGCATTATTAACCGGTTTTACATTTAGCACAATTCTAAAAATTCCAAGGAGAGACAGACGTTCAATATCCATAGAAACGGGTATTCAGAATTCAGGTTTGGGATTAGTGCTTATATTTAACCCCAAAATTTTTCCTCCCGAATTAGAATTAGGCGGTATGGCATTTATTGCTGCCTGGTGGGGTATATGGCATATTGTTGCCGGTATAGGCATAGCCTCCCTTTGGTCAAGGAAGAAAATTGAGGAATCGTAAATTCATTTTATTTTATGGCAATAAGTAGAGAGACTATTGAGAAAAAGAAACTGGGATATACAATTTTAAGACCATATGTAGATTTTGTTACTAAAATCTATTTCAGAACAACGGTTCATAATTTTAATAATATCCCCAAAGATGATAATATTATTTTTGCTCCCAATCATCAGAATGCTTTGATGGATGCCCTGGCTATTCTTGCTACGGTTAAAACTGAACCCGTTTTTTTAGCCCGGGCCGATATCTTCAAAAAAAAATCCATCGCTAAGATTCTTACTTTTCTAAAAATACTTCCTATATACCGAATTAGGGACGGTAAAGAAAGTCTGAAAAATAATGAGCAAATATTCCAAAAAACAGTAGATGTATTAAAGAATAAAAACGGGCTGGTTATTCTTCCCGAAGGAAACCATGCCGGACTAAGAAAATTACGGACCCTAAAAAAAGGAATTTCAAGAATAGCTTTTGAAGCTGAAGAAGTAAATAATTTTACCTTAGATATTAAAATTGTTCCGGTAGGTTTAGACTGGACTCACTATTCCAATTTCCGCAGCCGACTGTTTGTGAATTTTGGGCAACCTATTTCTGTTTCAGATTATTACGAAGAGTATAAGAACAATCCTCCCAGAGGGATGAATCTACTCCGCGAAAGAATCGCTGAAGAGTTAAAAAAGTACATGATTCATATCGAAAGTGATGATTATTATGAGATGTTTGATATTATCAGGTATCTATATCTTCCGCAAATGATTAAAAAAATGGGGTTAAAAAACAGCAAACAACCCTACAACTTTTATGCACAGAAAAAAATTATTAATGCCTTAAATCAGTTTAC
>JBNJFS010000237.1:0-4167 GCA_051747085.1 Bacteroidota bacterium | reverse complement strand
ATTCTCATACTATGCCGGTTTGTGCTTATAGCTTCGGTACAACAAATAAAATCCGATGATGACAAACGGAATACTTAGCCATTGTCCCATATTTAAGGCCATTGTTTGTTCAAAATCAACCTGTACCTCTTTGATAAACTCGATCAAAAAGCGAACGGTAAAAAGCAAAATCAGGAACAAACTAAAAATCAACCCCTGCCGTACTTTTGTCCCTTTTTTATGGTAGATGCTATAAAGGAGTACAAATATCAGTAAATAGGACAGGGCCTCATAAATTTGTGTAGGATGTTTGGGTATTACCTCTCCGTTGCGGACAAAAATAAATCCCCACGGTAAGGAGGTCTCAATACCGTAAATTTCAGAGTTCATTAAGTTGCCCATGCGGATAAAAAAGCCGGCCAGTGCAACCACAATAACGATACGATCCAAAATCCACAGGTAGGGCTTTTTATTCTTCCGGGCAAAATAATACAAAGCAATAAGGATACCTATGGCTGCGCCATGACTTGCTAAACCGCCATGCCAGATTTTTATAATCTCGAGGGGGTTTTGCAGATAGTAGGCCGGATCATAAAAGAGACAGTGTCCCAGCCTGGCGCCAACGACCGTACCAATAGCAACATAAACGGTAAGCTTATCCAGCAGCTCAACGCTTAGTCCCTCCTTTTTAAAGATTTTTTGCATGATAAGATATCCGAAAAAGAAGGATGCAGCAAAAAGCACCCCGTAATAACGTATCGTTAATCCCCAAAAACTAACAATATCCGGATTAACATCCCAGGTTATTGAATTTAAAATCATAGCTTGTTTATTTTAGTCCACACAAAGGTATTAAAAATTATTTATGCTCCGTGGATATTTCCTCTTTAGGATCGCTAATACAGGCCACATGGGAATAAATCGATTAAATTTAGCGGAAGATGACGGATTATTGGAATAAACTTTTTAAGTTTGTAACCGCGATATTTTACGATGGAATTATGAAAATGAAATACTTACAACACGCCATACTTTTTTTTCTTCTTTTATGGATAACTGCTTGTGCAAGGGTTGTTGCACCTACCGGAGGCCCCAAAGATGTCGAACCGCCGGGGATAGTATCAAGTCAGCCACCTAACTTTTCCACCAATTTTAAAAGTGATTTGATAAAGATTCAGTTTGATGAATTTATTCAGCTTAAAGATCTGAACCAGAATTTAATTGTTTCTCCTCCGGTTGAAGAAAAACCTAATATTGTCGTTAAAGGAAAGTCATTGCACATTGAAATTCCTTCCGAACTTAGAGATTCAACAACCTACAATATCTATATGGGCAACTCGTTACAGGATTATACCGAAGGCAATCCCATTGAAAATTTTCAGTATGTATTTTCTACCGGCAAATATATCGACTCCATGTCTGTTCAGGGAAAAGTGCTGAACGCTTTTAATCTTTTGCCCGAAGAAGATGTTTTGGTTATGCTGTATAGTGAACATTCTGATTCGGTACCCATGAAAGATATCCCTGAATATATCTCTAAAACAGATGAAGAAGGGTTTTTCCAAATCAATAATATCCGCAACGAAGCGTTTAAGCTTTTTGTCCTGCGGGATGTTAACAAAAACTATCTTTACGATGTTCCGGATGAGGAGATTGCTTTTACCGACTCGTTAGTAAGTTTCCGGCGGGTTACGGAAAGTTTTGCGGATACCGTTTTTGTGCATGACTCTTTACTGGACGATCCCGATAAAATGGTTGTTGACAGTATCTGGGTGTCTTCGAAGGAACCAGCCGAAGACTCTTTGGATTCAGGTTCTCCCGGCAATGCAAAAGACAGCCTGATTGTGGTAAAGCACAGACCCATTGATACCATTGTTACGGGTGTCCGCTCGTTTTATACGATACCTGAATATTTTCTGATGTTATTTAGCGAAGATAAAGAATTGCAGTATCTGTCCGACTCCAAAAGAGAAGATAAACGCCGTTTAGAGTTAATATTTAATAAGCCGCTGAAGGATAGTGTGTTCATTGAACTTGCCGATACAACCACCGCGGCGGAATGGTATATACAGGAAATTAATCCGGCCAGGGATGTGATATATTATTGGTTAACGGACACTGCTCTTTATAACCAAAACCGGTTAAATTTATACGTAACCTATCCGAAAGAAGAATCAAAAGACGAATACTACCGGACAACCGATACCCTTTCTTTTCGTTACTTTGAAAAGGAAAAAGATAAAGAAGCAGGTTCGGATGAGGCCCTGTCCATAAGTATGAATGTACAAAATAAATCTACATTTGACCTGAATAAACAGGTTAAAATCCAGTTTGAAACACCGCTACAATCGGTGGATAGGTCTAAAATAGAGATGTATATCAAAGAGGATACCCTGGAAAAAGCAGTAGATGTCCAACTGGAAAAAGACAGCCTGCTGTTTAGGCAATATAATATTACAAATGTTTTCGAAGAGAATGCTGATTACCGGTTAGCCATTTATCCCCGGGCATTTACAGACATTTATGGTGCGGTAAACGATACCGTAATGATATCGTTTAAAACCGAAAAAATAGATTATTACGGTAAAATTTTAGCCAATATTACCGGTATTGATTCTACGTTTCAGGCCATAGCCCAAATTATTATTCCCGGAAAGGATAAAGAAGAAGTGCTTCGTGAGAAAATTGTACCTTTAGACCAAACCGTTGAATTTACTTTTTTGCCACCCAAAGATTTTATCTTTAAAGTCATTGCCGATGCTAACTTTAACGGAAAATGGGATACGGGCGAATACCTGGAACACCGGCAGCCTGAAGAGGTTTTTTATTATGAAAATTCGATTAAAGTTCGTTCTAACTGGGATATTGAAATTGAGATGCCCTTAAAAAAATAATAGGATATGTCTGTATTATTAGAATTTGCCATGTTTCCAACCGATAAGGGAGACAGTGTTAGCCAGTATGTTGGCGAGGTTATTCAGATGATTAAAGAAAGTGGGGTGAGCTATAAACTTACAGCCATGGGTACTATCATTGAAACCGAAACCATGGACAAAGCCCTGTCCATAGTTAACCAGTCGTACAAAGTGCTGGAGCCGCATTCTAACCGGGTTTATGCTTCCGTTAAGATGGATATCCGTAAAGGAAAAATGAACCGGCTGGAAGAAAAAGTTAAATCTATTGAATCAAAAATTGGAAAAGTTGACCGGTAAAAGATAATAGATTATCTTTGAGAAATGTTTCAAAAAGTGAAACATATTTTCCTTTTTTTTGTTAAAGTAAAATATACTATATTGCCCTCATTTTATTAATAAGGATCATTGCTTTATGCTTAAACGTTTTAGCATACTTTTCGTTGTTTTGGTTGGTTTTACAGGAACCACGGTGTCTCAGGAGCTGAAAAAAATTCCTTTAACCCGGGTAGAGAAAAAGTTTCCCGGCAAGGAAATGGTTAAAGACCAGGGAGATAAGATTATTCTTTACGAAGATGTGGATGAGTTTTTTATCCGGCAGAAAAAAACAAAAGACGGATATTATCAGCAATTGTTTGCTCCCGGTTTAACACAGTCTTTTGATAAAGGAAATCCTGACCTTCCGTTAATCTCCAGGTTAATTGAGATTCCTTCGGATGCCAAAGTATCCGTACGGGTATTACGTTACGATGAAGAGCAGGTCGCATTAAACGAACACCAGCAGCAACAAAAGATTATCCCTGCACAACCTTCGGTAAGTAAAAGTACTGACCCTAAAGATGTTCCCTTTTATAAAAATAAGGCACTATATAATACCAACCGCTTTTATAAAAAAGAGATTGTTCAGTTTAAGGATAACGGGTATTTGCGAAACAAACACCTGGGATATATCGAGATATCCCCTTTTCAGTATAATCCCGTAACCAATACCCTCAACATATTAAGAAATATTGAAATAGAAATTTCTTTTTCAAAAGGGAGCAAAAGTTCAGACACCGATTTAAAAAGACTGCAGTCATCCTATTTTGACGAGCTGGATTTAAAAACAATTAACACCGTTTCTGCAACAGAAACGAAAAGCCTGCTAAACGATCCGGTTAAGTACGTCATTGTTTCCGACCCGATGTTTGAGGAAACATTACAGCCGTTTATTGAGTGGAAAACACAAAAAGGGTTTAACGTTGTGGATGTATATACCGATAACCCCGAGGTTGGT
>JBNJFS010000236.1:0-4179 GCA_051747085.1 Bacteroidota bacterium | reverse complement strand
TGTATTGGCGTTCGTTCTACCGGTGGAATATCCAGGGGGTACACTGTTATTGTTTGCCGTTCGTGCAAAAACCCTCCATGTGCAAGTGTTTGTCCTACAGGTGCATTAATACCTCAAAAAAATGGTGGTGTACGTCTAAAATCTTCCAAATGCATTGGTTGCGGATTATGCAAAGAAGCCTGTATCATTGATGCTGTTTTTTGGAATGAAGAACAAAATAAACCTGTAATTTGTGTGCAATGTGGAATTTGTGCCGATTACTGTCCATACGATGTATTAGAATTAATCAAAGATGAAAAAGAAGTTAGCCATGAATAAAAATGACACTTTATCCAATGTATTATATATTGATCTGACCAAAAAGAAATTCTGGGTCAACGATCGAAGAGAACTTTTTGAAAAGTACTTAGGAGGTACGGGTGTTGCTACTCAGTTGTTAATGGAAGAATGTCCTGAAGGAATAGACCCTCTGGATCCTGAAAGTCCCATAATCTTCGCTGTAGGCCCTTTAACCGCCGTATTTCCATTAGCCTCAAAAACCTGTGCTATGTTTAAATCACCACACACAGGAGATCTGGGCGAAAGTCATGCCGGAGGAAGAAGTGCTGTTGCTATACGTATGGCTGGCTATGGTGCAATAGTTATTAAAGGAGCCAGCGAAATACCTGTTTACCTTTCTATCCGTGATGGAAAAGTATTTTTTAAAAATGCTGAAACATTATGGGGAATGAAAGATAGTTCGATACCTGCCCGGGTTATCAGACAAAATGAAAAAGGTGAAGGACTGAGAGCCATATTCAGAATTGGTCAGGCAGGTGAAAACCTCGTTACTTACTCCAGTGTTACTACTGAAACATACCGCCACTTTGGAAGATTAGGCTTAGGAGCCGTTTTTGGAAGTAAAAAATTAAAGGGACTAATTGTTTCCGGAAAACGGATGATTGAAGTAAACAATAAAAAAGAATACAGAAAATTATATGATGAAATTTATAACGCTGCTACGGACTCACCCGTAATGAAAAAATATCATGATATTGGAACAGCGGTAAATATTAAAACATTAAATACGCTTAAAGCGTTGCCGGTTAAAAACCTGCAAATGAGTACCAGCGAATCTATAGAACCTTTAACAGGTGAAGAGATGGCAAAAAATCATCTTGCCCGAAGAGTGGCTTGTGCACATTGCCCGGTTGCTTGTGTCCATTTAGCCTATTTGCGCGAACCTTATGAAGATGATCCCTATTTCTTTAAAACAACACCTGTAGGTTATGATTTTGAATTAATTTATTCATTAGGAACGATGGTTGGTATTTATAATCCAACCCAAATGCTTAAATTAATTGATAAGGTAGAAGAAGTAGGTGTTGATGCTATGAGTATGGGTGTTATTCTGGCCTGGATTACTGAAATGGTTGAACGTAATAAAATTTCCAAAGCCGATATTGAGGAATTAGAAATTAAATGGGGAGACGCAGATGCCTATATCCAATTAGTGGATAAAGTTACCCATCCGAAAACACCATTCCTTAAAGCATGTGCCAAAGGAGTAGATTTTGCTGCCAGCAAATATGGGGGAAAAGAATTTGCCATGCAGTTTGGCAGAAATGAAATGCCTGGCTACCATACAGGACCGGCCTGTTATTTAGGATTTTTATTGGGCGCAAGGCATAGTCACCTGGATAATGCTGGTTATTCAGTTGATCAGAAAGAATTACTCGATAATACATTAGCTCCGGAAAAAGTTGTAGATAAATTATTAGATGAAGAAGCCATCCGACAAATTCTTTCAAGTTTAGCCGTATGCTTTTTTGCCCGCGGCATTTATGATCTAAAACTGGTAAGCAGGGGACTTAAACTGGTTGGTTTTGAGCTGGATGAAAAACAATTGCACGAGATTGGAAAACAAATACATTTAAGCAAGTATCAGTTTAAAGTGCGTGAAGGATTTGAATTTGATAAGTTAAATATCCCTGAACGTATTTATCAAACAGAAGATCCTACCGGACAAATCACCAAAGAATTTATCCATAGTGGGCTAAAATATGCTCAAAAACTTATTATTCAGTAGATTATATTAACCAAATAATACCAGTTGGGATTTACTTTATCCTGACTGGTATTTTTTTTTGGGATTTTACATATAAACGAATTAAAAAACTTGACATCATCTTCCCGCCCCGAGCTAACTGATATCTAATGATAAAAAGCTTCATTATTGAACGGGTTATTAAACAAAAATTTTATTATCTGCCAGAAACTTTTATTTTTGAGGTTCTGCTTTTAAACGATAAAATATTGATTACATGGAAACAAATATTTTAGAATGGATTGGTTTTGCTGCATCGGTAATTATTGCATTATCCATGACGATGAGTTCGATCGTAAAATTCAGATGGATTAATTTCATTGGTGCGACGACTTTTTCAATCTACGGATTTCTTATCGGTTCATTACCTGTTGGTTTCCTTAACGGATTTATTGCAGTGGTAGATATTTATTATCTAATAACCATTTATGGTAAAAAAGAAGTCTTTGAAACGCTCGAGGTGCAGGATGACAATAAATATCTTTTACGATTTTTAGCATTTCATCATAAAGATATTCAAAAATTTTTCCCGGGTTTTACTTATAACCCCAAAACGAATACGACAGGCTTTTTTATTTTACGTAATATGGCTGTAGCCGGAATATTTTTAGCACACAGAGAAGACAGCAATATTTTAAGAGTTGAGCTTGACTATGTAATTCCCGAATATCGAGATTTTAAAAACGGGAAATTTATTTATTTACATTTAAGAAAAAAATTTATCCGGGAAGGATTTGATATCGTTAAAGCATCAGGAAAAAGTAAAAAATACACTCAATATTTAAAAAAACTTGGCTTTACCGAAGACCCAAAAGGAGTATATTTTAAAATTCTAGAAAAAACTAAATAATCAGGATTCCAACTAGAATAATGTTGTAAGTCATTACTTATTTAAAGTCCTGAGAATAGAAGAAATGCTACCGTTCATACGACCAAAACTCGTAGGACTAAACATTAAGATGCCGTTCACTGAAGATTGTTAAAAATATGTTAATATTAAATTGTTTTTTTAAGTTGCAGTATTGAGGTTTTCCTTATCTTTGTCAGAAATAATTTTTTTGATCATTCAAAAAATGATATTAAAAATCATTAAAAATCAACTAAAGTCAACAGAACAAAATATAAGGGTTGAATGACCCGGTTAAAACAGGTTTCTTTTTCAGAAACCTGTTTTTTTTGTGTAATAACGAACAACTATGATATTTTTAATTTTTAGTATTCTTTCATCAGCCGCCATTTATGTTATCTTTAAATATATTGATCGGCTTAAAATTGCAACCTTCGATGTAATTATTATTAATTATATAACTGCAGCAATATTAGGTTATCTTTTATCCGATACACAAGTAGATATTTTTCCTGTACACCAAAATCAATGGTTTCCCTACGCTGTTTTAATTGGTATACTTTTCATTTTAATGTTTGTTGTTATCGCAAAATCATCACAAATTGTAGGCATTGCCATTACTTCGGTATCCAATAAAATGTCGATGATTATTCCCATAACTTTTTCCATCATCATAGACCCTCTGGATCAACTAACCAACCTGAAAGCAATAGGAATTATCCTGGCAATTGTAGCTGTATTTTTATCCGTTTACCGTAAGCGAAAAATTGAATTTGATCCCCGGAATATTTATCTGCCTGTTATTTTATTTCTGGGGATGGGTATTGTTGATTCCATTGTAAAATATGCGCAGCAATATTACGTAAACGATAATATACTCCCTCTTTTTACGGTAATACTTTTTATCATGGCCGCCATTTCCGGTTTAATCACTAAGTTATTACGAAAGACACCTTTTAAAGCACTGATTAACCCCAGCATATTAATATGGGGCACTCTTCTGGGAATCAGCAATTATGGCTCTATATATTTTGTAATAAGAGCGTTAAATTACAAAGACACTATTGGCAATAACCTTGGCGGTTCTGTAGTTTTTGGCATCAATAATTTGGGTGTAATTGCATTTTCTGTGCTCATCGGGCTAATTTTTTTTAAAGAAAAAATACTAAAAATAAACTGGATCGGAATTATGATATCGCTTATAGCAATCTATATATTATCAATTACATAAGATGGCTGATTTTAA
>JBNJFS010000235.1:0-4198 GCA_051747085.1 Bacteroidota bacterium | reverse complement strand
TCGAAATCATTTTAAAACGCTCATTTGCTTTTACAATATGAGATGTATGTGCCGGTATTATAATCGCTTCACCGGCTGTAAGTATATTGAATTCATGGTTGATTACCACTTCGGCATTCCCCTCAATTATCTGAACAAATGTATCGAATGGCGAAATTTTTTCGGCAAGAGCTTCTCCTGTATCAATGGCTACAACACTTACATTTCCGGTTGTTTTTCGTATAATTGTTTTAAACACCACTGAATTTGGTACATATTCAATTATTTCGATTAAAATATGTGTTTTGGCCTTTTCTATTTCCAGTTTATTCATGATATTAAATCCTTTGTCTACAAAGATACGGTATGTACGATCGGAATGTGTTATATGATTTTTACGATGAGTTACATCATTCACACATTTTTGTATTATTGGGTTATGCCAAAAACTTTTCGGTAATGATATCCAAACACTGTAAATGTTATTGCATCAACCATTAAACCGGGTCGTTTAAACAAAGTCCAAGCCATAAATTTCCAATATTCAACCCTGCCTTTGCTTAAAAAACCAATAATAAAAATTGATTTTAAAGCACTGATAAAAAGTTGAAAACTAATCTTCGTTTGACCTTTATATTTATTGTTATAATTTGATAACAGCAGCCGGGCCCTTCTATAATATGGTTTTGTTGCATAAATATTCTGAATGATCTTTTGATATCCTGCCACTAAATCGTTGTAATTCATTTTAGGGATAAAATTTATCGTTAAATCGGTATTATTCCCTGTATATTGCTTGATTATTCTGTTTTCGGATTTTAGCCGTTCATATAATTTGGTGTTTTTGGGTGCATTTAACAATCCTACCATTGCCGAAACAATTCCGCTTTGCTGGATAAAATCTATCTGTCGCTGAAAAACTGAAGGAGTATCAGAATCAAAACCAACAATAAATCCTCCCGAAACCTTTAAGCCTGCCTGCTGTATTTTTTTTACACTTTCCAGTAAATTACGGTTCTTATTCTGAATTTTATTACATTCTTGTAAAGATTGCTCGTCGGGAGTTTCTATTCCTATAAACGTAGCGTTAAAGCCGGCTTCAACCATAAGATCCATTAACGCTCTGTCATCAGCAATATTAATAGACGTTTCGGTATTAAATACAAATGGGTATTTATGTATTTGCATCCATTCTTTCATCCTGGGAAGTAAGTTCTTTTTAACTTCTTTTTTATTTCCAATAAAGTTATCATCAACAATAAATACCGAACCTCGCCAATTTAAATCGTATAATGCCTGTAACTCACTGTTAATCTGGATTGGATTCTTCATTCTTACCTTATGCCCAAACAAGGTTGTGATTTCGCAAAAATTACACGCAAAAGGACATCCGCGAGAAACCTGCACATTCATAAAGGCATATTTATTTTTTTGTAGTAAATGATAATCAGGAACCGGAGTTTCTGCAAGGTTAGCAAATTCATTCGTTCGGTATATTCGCTTTGCTTTGCCCTTTTGTAAGTCATCTAAAAATAATGGCAAGGTAATTTCCGCTTCATTTAAAACCAGGTGATCGATTTGAGGAAAGTTCTTAAATTCTTGAGTAAAATAGGGACCTCCTGCTACAATTTTCTTATTATGCTTTTTACAATTAGCAATAATATTAATTACAGAATCTTTTTGAATATACATTGCACTGATAAAAACATAATCAGCCCACATAATATCACTATCACTGAGTTTTGATACATTCAAATCGATTAACTTCTTTGTCCACGAAGAAGGAAGCATGGCTGATACAGTTATTAAACCCAATGGCGGAATAGCTGCTTTTTTGAAGATAAATTTTAAAGCATATTTAAAACTCCAATAAGAGTCGGGATATACCGGATATAATAGTAAAACGTTCATCTATTTACATATTTTGTTTGAAAAAATGTACAATGATTTAATCATTCTTCTTTAAAAAAAGAATGTCAGAGATTCCGGGTATTATCTTTTTTGTAAAGTTATTACTGGATGAGTAGAAAAAGATTATATAATTTACATAATCTTTTATATGATTTACAGATCACTAAGAGAATCGCGTCGCTTATTTTTTAACTCTTTAAAGTGAGAAGGGGTTAAACCGGTATGTTTTTTAAATTGATTGGAAAGATGTGCTACACTGCTATAATGCATTTTATAGGCTATTTCGGAAAGATTCATTTCATCATACATAATGAGCTCTTTTACTTTTTCGATTTTATGTGCTATATAAAATTTCTCTATAGTAGTGCCTTTAACTTCAGTAAAAAGATTCGAAAGATATGTATAATCGTAATTAAATTTCTCGCTCAGGTAGTCAGATAAGTTTACTCTGATTTGCTCTTCGGTATAGTGAACTAACTCGATAATAGCACCCTTAATTTTCTCAACCAGGATACTCTTTTTATTATTCATTAATTCCAGGCCCCACTTCTTTAATCCCTCATCTAACTGCTCTACTTGCTTAGCTGTTATGTTTTCTATTATATTGGCTTCTCCGATTTTAACATAATTATGATGCAGCCCCAGACTCTCCAGCTCTGATTTTACAATCATCTGGCAACGTATACATACCATATTTCTGATGTATAATTTCAAATTTCTCCTCTTTAGGTCAGTAATACATACAAAGGTAACCATTTATAAGCTGAAAGTAAAGTCCTTAATAGGGGCAGGATTGATTTTCAGTTTATAAATGCGAAGGCTGTAATGAGGTGAAAAACAACCCTTTTATATTTTATAATTATTCCTAAAAGCCTTTAATTTATCAGGTTTTCCAATGATCGTTAAAACATCATTGACTTCTAAAACCGTATCTCCATTGGGTGTTACAGATTCATCGCCCCTGTCGATTAGTGCAACTAAGATGCCTTTGGGAAAATTAATGTTTTTAATTTTATGATTGATAAATTGTTGGTGTAGCTCGTTGTTTCCATCCAGTCTTAAACTGAAATACCTGTCATTATGCAATAAATATTCTTTTACTTCACGTGCTGTTTCTTGTGATAATATATTTGGAAGAAAGTTGTCACGCTCGGTAATATCCATTAAGCGCGATAAGATTCGCAATAAAAGTTTGTTATTATCTTCGGGGGCAACAATAAAAAAGAAAACATGAATTTTATCGGTTGAGCTAATGCCATGTTTTGTTATGGTTTTCTTTATTCCTTTGTCGCAAATGGCAATGTATACCGCTGGTTGCTCTATTTTTTTGTCTGATGCAAAAGAGATCGATATTTGAGGAATGACTAATTCAGGATCAAAAGTAGTGGCTTTTTCAAATTCCCGGATTAACTCTTTTTTCGTTAACTGGTGTTCTTCAGCAATTTCTTCGGAAATTTTATCAAGCAAAACTTCAAATGTTCTGTTTTTAAGATTAAGCAATCCTTTTTTAATGAAGGTTATTTTCGCATCCGTTATTAGCCGGTCAAATTTATCCTCTTCGCGTAATCCTTTTTCTTTAATAATATGAAGAAATTCATTTTCAATCTTATCGTACTTATGTTGACCTAAAAGGGCAAACCAGTGATAAATAGCACCTTCTCTTGTTACTCTTTTGCGAACATAATATCTATACCAGGCAATACTTATTAAAATTAAAAGCATTGAAAAAAATGAAGGAGCCCAACCCATATAAATGATCAGGATAAAGGAAGAAAACATACCGAAAACCTGTACCCATGGATATAATGGAGACAAAAACCCGGGGTCGTACGATTCTATTTTACTTTTTCGAAATACTATTACCGCCAGGTTAATAAAAAAGAAGATCAGCAACTGAAATGCACTGGCCATTTTGGCAATACCCTCTTCACTAACAAATAATATGATAAGAATAATAATGGTTGATGTAAATAATATTGAAATTACGGGGACATTAAATTTCTTGTTTATTTTTCCAAAAACAGGGGGTAGTATTTTATCACGCGACATGGCTAACGGATATCTTGAGGATGACATAATTCCTGCATTTCCTGTTGAAGCAAATGCCGCAAGGGCTGCTAAAACAACCATGATGAGCGTAATTTTTGCAGGAAGCCAGCGAAGGGTGAAATTTGTTAATGTAGCTACCGGGGTTAGATCTTTAAAGAAATCATCTTTTGGAATAAAAGCGACCATTAAAAAGGTTCCTAATACATAGATTAATGTGGTTACCGTTAGCGACAATATCATACCCAGCGGAATATTGCGT
>JBNJFS010000234.1:1609-4211 GCA_051747085.1 Bacteroidota bacterium | reverse complement strand
AAAAACAATGGCGAATCGGTTAAACACTTGCGTTTCTAGTGTAAAAAAACCGGAATAAAAGGTTTGTGGTATGAAATATGAACAAATAATTACGGATCTAAAAAATAAAATTTATAAACCCATCTATTTTCTTTTTGGTGATGAACCATATTTTATTGATTTAATCTCAAAGTATATCCAGAATAATGTACTTACAGAAAGTGAAAAAGCATTTAATCAAACCATTTTGTATGGAAAAGATACCGATATTCATACCGTAATTAATGCAGCCAAAAGATTTCCGATGATGGCCAACCACCAGGTTGTGATTGTTAAAGAAGCTCAAGAAATTAAAGATATCGATTCGCTGGTTCATTATGCAACAAGCCCTTTAGAATCAACAATCCTGGTTATTAATTACAAATACAAAACCCTTGACAAACGAAAAAAACTTTACAAGGTAATCCATGAAAATGCTGTGACTTTCGAATCACGTAAACTTTACGACAACCAAATTCCGGCCTGGATTAATAGCTATATTCAAACCAAAAACAAAACAATTGATCCAAATGCGGGAATGCTTTTAAATGAATACCTGGGTAACAATTTAAATAAAATTGCCAATGAATTGGATAAACTGATCATTACCTTACCGGAAAATGAAGTAAAAATTACCACTGCACATATAGAACGTAATATTGGCATTAGTAAGGATTATAACAATTTTGAACTGCATAAAGCACTGACCCAGAAAAATGTGTTAAAAGCCAACCGAATCGTAAACTATTTTGCCCATAATCCGAAAGATAACCCGATAACGCTAACATTATCTTCGCTGTACATGTTTTTCAGTAAGATTCTGGCGTATCATTTTATCAAAAATAAAAAAGACCGCCGAAGCGTTGCTGCTACCTTAAAAGTAAACCCATTTTTTATCGGTGAATACGAAACCGCTGCCCGGCAATATAATCCTAAAAAAACTGTTGAAATAATTGAGCTGCTCAGAGAATACGATTTGCGTTCCAAAGGGTACAACAATGTGAGTACACCTCATGGAGAACTACTAAAAGAGCTGGTATACAAAATCTTACACTAAAACTAAAAAAGGTATGACTATTTTTATCATTATCGTTACATCCTTAATATCCATTCTGGCTTTTGGAAACAGAGCACTGTTTGAAAAATTACAACTTACCCCTTACAAGGTATACCATAAAAAAGAATGGTACAGAATCATATCGCATGGTTTCCTTCATGCCGACTGGGTACATTTAATCATCAATATGATTGTTCTGCTTTCATTTGGCAATGCCGTAGAAAATATTTTCAAAAAACTGGCTGCCAACGGAACGATTAAATCGCCGGTTCTTGTTTTTGTGCTGCTGTATTTTATAAGTATGATTGCGGCATCCATAACTTCTGTTATCAAACAAAAAGATAACGCATGGTACCATTCGGTAGGAGCTTCGGGTGCTGTTTCAGCCGTGATTTTTACCAGTATTTTCTTTCAACCACTGGCCCGGCTTTATTTGTATGCCGTAATTCCTATTCCCGGAATTGTTTTTGGTGTTTTATACCTTGGATATTCACATTATATGAGTAAAAAAGGTGGAGATAACATCAATCACGATGCTCACTTTATTGGCGCGGTGGTCGGTTTTATTTTCCCCCTGTTTATCGATCCATCTTTAATTCATGTATTCTTAAATCAACTTTTTAATTTCTAACCGCATACGAATTATGAGTAAAGCTGTATTTTTCGACAGAGACGGAGTCATTAACTTTGAACGTGGCGAATATACATACCTGCCAAAAGACTTTGTAATTAACGAAGGAATTATTCCATCGTTAAAGAAATTACAAGAGCAGGGTTTTTTATTGATTATCGTAAGTAACCAGGGAGGCATTTCAAAAGAGCTGTACACCAAAGAGCAGGTTGAAGAAGTGCACCAATATTTGATGGACGAATTAAAAAAACACGAAATCCAATTAACCGAAATTTATTATTGTCCGCATCATGCGGCTTTTGAAAATTGCCTGTGCCGCAAACCCAAAAGCCTGATGCTGGAAAAAGCCATTGCCCGGTTCGATATTGATATCCATCCATCATACATGATTGGCGACAGCGAAAGAGATATTACCGCGGCTGAAAAAGTTGGTTTGAATACCATTAAAATTGAACCTAACGAGAGTATTGAAAAATATGTAGATAAAATAATCTATAATAATGAAGCCTGAATCAATAACCTCTATGATTGACTTATTAAAAAAAGATAAGCTAATCTTTAAGAAAGATTTTATTGCGGAAGATCTTACGGCTGAGCTAATTTTAAAATTACAAAAGAAAATAAAAAAAGAACATCAAATTATCCGGTGGATTTTGGGCGTTACGCTTCTGTTGGTTTTTCTTACTTTTCTCTACTTAGAGACAACGTTAAATAGTTCTACAAAATTTACCGAACATATCGTTCGTTTCTGGTATATATTTCTCCCTATGTTAACCATCAATATCTTTCTTTCTAAATACAGCTGGAATGCAAAAAGAAACTTATTGATACTTGATTTGTTAGAAAAAGAAATGATAACCGAAACGGAATAAAATGGAATATTACAAAGACCTGCA
>JBNJFS010000234.1:0-1509 GCA_051747085.1 Bacteroidota bacterium | reverse complement strand
CAAACCGCCGAACAAAAATCTATTCCTGTTCAGCATAAAAATCAATAAAAATTAGACTATGCCGGTTAATACATTCATACTATTTAATGGCCATTATCATCGTAAAGAGGATTTTGGTTTGAGCTATCAAAACAGGGCTTTTTGCTATGGCGATGCTCTTTTTGAAACGATGTATGCCAATGGTACGCAAATACAATTCTTTGCCGACCACATGATTCGGTTACGGTTTGGGATGAAAACACTGGGAATGGAAATCCCGTCCATTATTGATAACGATTCGATAGAATTAGAAATCACCAAACTCCTGCATAAAAACAAACTTTATCAGGGCGTAAGAATACGGCTAACCGTTTTCAGAAACGAAGGGGGGAAATACACGCCAAAAGATAACTCGGTTTCGTACCTGGCAGAAACAGAATATGTGGAGCAGGAACAATACCACCTTAATAGCAAAGGCTTATCTATTGGACTGTTTAGCCAGATTAAGAAACCGGTAAATAAACTGTCCAATTTAAAATCTGCGAATGCATTGATTTACATTCAGGCCGGTTTGTATGCCCGACAAAATAATCAGGACGATTGCCTGTTGTTGAACGAACAAAACCATTTGGTCGAAGGAATAAGCTCAAACCTTTTTCTGATAAAAGAGAATACACTATATACACCTCCTTTGAGTGATGGTCCGGTAGCCGGTATTATGCGAAAGCAAATACTCAAAATTGCCGACTCGCTCAACATTAAGGTGGTTAATAAACAATCCTGCGATGAGCAACAATTGCTGCAAGCCGATGAAGTTTTTTTAACCAATAGCATTTCAGGAATCCGATGGGTTGTTGGTTATAAAGACCGCCGATATTTCAATCATACATCAAAAGTGCTGATGGATGCATTAAACAAATATGCATTTAATGATTGATTAATAACAGATGCTAGTTCATGGCCGGATTTTCAGGGAAATTAGCCCATATCTTATATTTCCTCCCCAGCTCATTTAACGTTTTTTTCCAGATGTTCTTCCCGGCCGACATAATTTTCGATGCTTTCACTTCTGTTACCAGCCAGGCATTTTCGGCAATTTCATCTTCAAGCTGCTGCGGACTCCATCCTGAGTATCCCAAAAAGAAACGTACCTGCGAAGGCTTTACCATCCCTTCATTTATCAGTTCTTTTAAGCTGTCAAAATCGCCACCCCAGTAAACATTTTCAACCACATGTACCGAATTGGGGATAAGCTCGCCTAACGTATGTAAAAAATGAACGGTATCTTTACCCACAGGTCCTCCAACATAAACTTTTGCTTTAAAGTGAGGAAAATCGGAAAGAATTTCATTTACAGGGAGATCTATGGGTTTATTTAATACAAACCCCACCGAACCCTCATCAGTATGTTCGGTTATAAAAACCACCGAGCGTTTAAAATAAGTATCCGAAAGCAAAGGCTCCGAAATCAAAATCCGGCCCTGCTTTGGCGCTAAATTTTCATGTTCGATGTTTAAAAAATCAAAATCA
>JBNJFS010000233.1:0-4226 GCA_051747085.1 Bacteroidota bacterium | reverse complement strand
TCGCAGTGAAAATGAAAATACATATACTGATGTACTGCTGATAATTCGTCTCCAATAGCTTTGTTTAACAGTTCTATACTTTTTTCTTTTTTCATAGTTTATTATAATTTAAGTTTAACATTTAGTTTTTATCTGATACAAATGCCCGTATTTAGGTTAAAAAAATTAATTGTAAAACTTCCCAATAATTTGAAGTTTTATATCTTCAATCTTAAAATTTTTTATTTTTTTCTTCTCAAAATATTGTTCTAATAACTGATTTAAATCTTCATCATAATAATCTTCAATATGATCCGAATCTGTTGAATATAAATGATGATGTTTCTCCAAATCATGATCATAACGCATAACATCTTTATCCGTTTTTACACGCTTTAGAATTCTTTTCTCAACAAACGTGTCTAATATTTTATATACAGTCCCTTTGGCAATATGCGGATGATTTTCCTTAATATGCTCAATAATTTTTTCGGTTGATGGGTGATTCCCTAGTGAAACCACTGCTTCAAATACAATCAATCGTTGGGGAGTTATTTTTAGTCCCTTATTACGCATTATATTATGTAAATCAACCTTATTCATTTAAAATCATTATTATATAAGAATCATTCTTATTTAAGAATTAGTAAAACTACAAAACAATTATTAAACTTCCAAATAAAAACCAACTTTTTGTCGAAATGTTTATCCGTGATTTGAAACAAAAAAAGCGTAAAATAAAAACCAGATATCAGATTAAAAGTTAGAAAATAGTCATTAGTAGGCAGAAGGTAGTAAATAGTAAACTTACCTGGGTGTTGACAGGTTGAAAGATGAAATTAAAATAACTATTTTTTTCTTACATGGTATGACCATCGAAGAATATAGATTCCCACCAACAAAGAAAATATAGCAATTGCAAATGTCCATGAAAATCCAAACCACTCATACAAAGCCACACCTAATAATGGAGAAAAAATTGAACGTAATCCTGTAGCAAAAAGATGAATGGATTGATAATTACCGGCTTCTTCGTTACTGCCGAAATAGGATGAGCCAATATTCCATGATATGGGCATAGTTGCGGTAAACATGCTGTAAAAAAGGGTAGCTATAAGCAACATAATATATATCTCCAGGTTCCATAATTCAAAATGAGCAGGAACAAAAGCAGAAAGACCAATAAATAAAATATATCCCGCCAGTGAAATAAAAGGTATAACAGTAAATTTTCGGGGGTCTATATTTCCAATTAATTTCCCGAAAAAGGGAAGCATGACAATTGCCAGAATATTGTAAGCATTTTGGTAAAAAGCAACACTGGAGTAATTCAAGGCCAGCTCTTTATCGTAAAATATATTAATAACCGAGCGGGTGCTCATAAAACTGAAACCATAAAACAGATAAGCAATCTGATAATCAAGATAGGCTTTGTTGGTTTTTAAGATATGAACCATTTTTTTAAAGGAACCAACCACAGCCTGCAGGATACCTTCAGAATAATCTGCCACTGTTTTTGGAATATATTCAATTCGTGAGAATAAAACAATACTTAAAAATCCTAATACACCCAACACGGGGAAAAACCAGGTAAAAGAAAATTCATCCGCATCTAACAATAACCCTAAAATAAAAACAGTAATCATGAGTAATATCTGCCTTACGGATGCAGAAACTCCGTACATACGGCCAAAATTATCTTTTGTATAGGCGTTTTTCAGAAAAAGATTAATGGTCGGTAAAACAATAGGATAAGAAAGGTAATAGGTAAAAAAGATAAATAAAAAGATATAATGATAGATAGAGTTAATGGTATAGACTTCAGGGTTTTGAGGGAAGAAAAGTAAAAAAAGCAAAGGCAAATGCGTTAAAAAACCGGCCCGGCGTAACAATCTACGCTTTCTCTTCGATCTGTAAATCAACTCATTAAAAAATACCGAAAGCAAAAGAACAATTACACTCGACTGGAATAATACACTCAGCTGATAGCTGGAACCGTTTAAGCTTTTTATAAATACATACTCATTTAACAACAAAGCACCACGTATCATCCCATCAATAACAGAAAATGTAATGTGAAGATAAAAGGTACGTAATTCTTTATCGTTTAAATTTTTGAGTACTCGTAATTGCATAAGGTTTAATTAATGCACAAAAGACTTGCAAATATAGTTTAAGTTTAATTTTAAAGGATAATACTTTATTCATAATTTTTTTATTTGTTATCCTCTTAAACGTTTATCCGCAGGATTCAATCCATAGAATATTACTATAAAAATATTTGCTCAAAAGAAAAAATGTTACCTTTGAAAACCTAATAGATTTAACGATGGATAGAAACAAAAAGCAAGGACGATACGAACGAATTTATAAACAAATCGCTGCATTAATGCCTAAAACCGACGATCCATATGCAAGAATGTCGACTATTATTGGGGTTTTGCATCACAAAATGGAATCATTTTTCTGGACCGGTTTTTATTTCCTAAAAAACGATAAATTAGTAGTAGGCCAATATCAAGGTCCCGTAGCATGCCAGGAACTGGCAAAAGATACCGGCGTTTGCTGGGCAGGAATTAATCAACAAAAACCCATTGTTGTGCCTGATGTAGAAAAGTTTCCCGGTCATATTGCCTGCGATTCCAGATCAAAATCCGAAATTGTAATTCCGTTAAAAGATGCTAAAGGAAATATTATTGGTGTGTTAGATGTGGACAGCAATGAATATAATTCGTTTGATGAGGTGGACGAAAAAATGTTAGTTCAAATATTAGCACTAATCTATTCTTAATGAAAAAAATCCTGCTGTCCATATTATTTTTCCTATTTTCTTTAATCAGCCTGGCACAATTAAATGTTAATTACTATTTATCGGTTGGCAGAGGTAAACTTTATGCTCAAAAATATAACGAAGCCATCGATGCTTTTAACGTCGTAATTAATGTTAAACCCAAACTGGCCGATCCTTATTTTTTACGTGGTATTGCGAAATTTAACTTAACTGATTATTTGGGGGCTGAACAGGACTTTGCCAAAGCCATTGAATTAAAACCGAACCATACCGCTGCGTTGAAGAACAGAGGCATCACACGCGTAAACCTTAAAAAATATTACCTGGCACTAAACGATTTCAACCAGGCCATTAAGCTCTATGCTATTGACCCTGAGTTATATGTCTATAGAGGATTATGTTATATTAATATCAATCATTATCAGCAAGCAATAAAAGATTTTAACCAATCATTGGAAATTACAAAACAAAATAAGAAAGCTTATTTTTACCGGGGACTGGCCAAACATTATTCGGAAGACACTCTTGGAGCGCTTGACGACTATAACAAAGCATTAACAATTGACCCTGAATACATTCCGGTTTATATGAATAAAGGCATTTTATACTCCGACTGGGAGAAATATGACTCGGCTAAAACCTGCTTTTCTCGTGTTATCGAGATTGACCCACTAAATGCAAGTGCTTATATTAATCGTTCGCTGGTTAATTATTACCAGGAAAAAACAAAAACAGCAGTTCACGATTTAGATACTGCCATACAGATAGAACCTGACAATTCGTTGGCACTCTTTAACCGGGCTTTACTCAAAAACGAACTTGAGCTAAAACGTGATGCTATTTCAGATTTAGACAAAGTTATTCAATTAAACCCTCAAAATATCCTTTCGTATTTTAACCGAGGATTGATTAAACAGGAAATTGACGACCTGCAAGGTGCTTTTATTGATTTTTCCAAAGCCATAGAAATTTATCCCGATTTTGCCAAAGCATATATCAGCCGTTCGAATGTAAGACAACAACTCGATGATATTCAAGGTGCTTTAGCCGACAGGCAACGAGCAGAAAATATTATTGCCGCCGTACGGGAAAATAAAGAATCGTATGCCAGTTATACCGATACCTCTGACAATTTCAGAAACTTAATCACCTTAAAATCCAGTAATCGTTTTTATAATCATCCCAACTATAATCAGCGAATAGAACCGGAAGAGAATTATGCACTTACAACCGGTGATCAAAACTCCGAATATTTTCTAAAAATTGCTGCCCTGAACGATAATATGGAAGAACACAAAAATAGTTATGCAGAGCTTGGCTTAGTCATAATAAACGAAAATGAGGATATGATGAGTATCGACTCGTTAAAAATGAAAGTAGCCGCTCTGGAAAAAAATTACAAATCATCCCCAAATAAATATCAAAATTTAATCGTAACAGCCATATATAAAAGTTA
>JBNJFS010000232.1:0-4228 GCA_051747085.1 Bacteroidota bacterium | reverse complement strand
AAGAAAGCACGAATTGTGAAATTGTTTTTTTATAGAGAAGTTATTCCCTTATTACCCATTGAAGAAAAATATAATTTAGATATTCAAATCCGAAAATCAAGCGTGAGTGCAACTGCTAATATCTCTGAGGCCTGCCTGCCGGCAAGGCAGGGCTATGGTAGATTTAATTTCCAGGAAGGAATACAGTTCTACAGAATTTCAAGAGCTTCAATGTATGAATTAAAAGATCACTTGATTTCTTGCTATGATTTTAAATATATAAACAAAGACATTTATGATAAAGGAATTAGTTTAATCGAAGATGCAAAAATTACATTAAACGGATATATTAATTTTGTAAAATCACAACTTAAAATTTATAAAAAATAAATATGTTGTTAGCCAAAAACCATAAAAATATATCTTTGATGTTTACTATCACCTCATTTACATATAACCTATTCCCCTATTCCAATATACCCATATGTTCCCTTGTATCCAAAACCTTAACACTTATATATTTGCACCCTAAATTTAAATCAATAAACTCAGAATAAAATGGACTACCTTCAAATCGTTGAGCAAATAAAAAAGAAAAGAAGTTTTCTGTGTGTTGGTTTAGATACAGATATTACTAAAATACCTCAATTTTTACTCGATACCGATGATCCGGTTTTTGAGTTTAATAAACAAATCGTTGATGCCACCGCTCCTTACACTATAGCCTACAAACCCAATATAGCTTTTTATGAGGCTGCCGGTGTTTCCGGATGGAAAAGCCTGGAAAAAACAATTAATTATATTAATCTTTTGCATCCTGAAATATTTATTATTGCCGACGCAAAAAGAGGTGATATCGGGAATACATCTAAAATGTATGCACGGGCTTTCTTCGAAAATTTTAATTGCGATGCAGTTACGGTAGCCCCTTACATGGGCCGGGATTCTGTTACTCCCTTTCTTCAGTTTAAAAACCGCTGGGTGATATTGTTAGCGCTTACTTCCAATGATAGTGCTTCGGATTTTCAATTTATTGAAAATAGACAAAATGGCAAATATTTATTTGAAGAGGTGCTGCACAAATCAAAACCCTGGGCAACAAAAGAAAATATGATGTATGTTGTTGGTGCTACCCAGGCCAACCAACTAAAAAAAATACGCGAATATATTCCCGAACATTTTTTGTTGATTCCCGGTGTAGGAGCACAGGGAGGTAGCCTTAAAGAGGTTTCCGAATATGGAATGAATGATAATTGTGGATTAATCGTTAATTCGGCCCGTTCAATTATCTATGCGGGGCAGGGTCACGATTTTGCTAAAACAGCCGGTAAAAAGGCTAAAGAAATTCAGGATGAGATGGAGAAGCTCCTGCTGCAAAAAGGGATTGTCTGATTTTTTAATTTCTGTTACTTTTACTAATTTTATCCATACTTACGATTCATAATACGATTATGAAAGAAGATTTTTTACATTATTTATGGAAATATAAATTGTTTAGTACAACAAACCTGCGAACGCAAACCAACGAAAAAGTAGAAATAATACACCCGGGGATTCATAATAATGATTCTGGTCCTGATTTTTTTAATGCCAAAATAAAGATTGGAGAAACCACCTGGGCAGGAAATGTAGAAATTCATCTTAAATCATCCGACTGGTATCATCATCAACATCATAACGATAAGGCCTATGATAATGTAATTTTACAAGTTGTGTATCAGCACGATAAAGATGTTTTTTTATCCAATAATTCTCTTGTTCCCACCATGGAGATTCAATTTGATGATATTCTGCTTAAGAATTACGAAAAACTTATTCGAAGCGAGTCGTGGATTGCCTGCGAAAAAGACCTGCACACGGTTGATGATTTTTTGATTAAAAAATGGATGGAAGCATTAATGATTGAGCGGTTGGAAGATAAAGCATTAAGAATAAAGCAGGAATTAAAACAAACGCAAAATAACTGGGAAGAAACATTTTACAGGCATCTTGCAAAAAATTTTGGGTTTAAGTTAAATGGCGAACCTTTTGAGTTGCTGGCAAGGTCGCTTCCCTTAAAGGTGGTGGCAAAGCATAAAAATAATTTAATGCAGATTGAAGCCCTGTTATTCGGGCAGGCAGGATTTCTAAACGAAGAAACAGGCGATGATTATTACCTTAAGTTAAAAAGCGAATATCAATTTTTACAGCATAAATTTAATCTGAAACCCATAGAAAAACATTTGTGGAAATTTTTGCGTTCGCGGCCCGGAAATTTTCCAACCGTTCGGTTAGCTCAATTTGCTGCACTAATCTTTCAGTCGAAAAGCCTTTTTTCAAAAATTATGGAAACGCAGGATGTGGAGAAAGTCAAACAGATGCTACAGGCTAAGCCTTCCGAATACTGGGATACCCATTATCATTTGAATAAACAATCGGTAAAAAAAACGAAACCACTAGGTCAATCGGCCATACAAATTCTTTTCATTAATACGGTCGTTCCGTTTTTATTTGTTTATGGCAAACATAAAGGGAGTGATGATTTGTCGGAAAGAGCGCTTAACTTGCTTTCGATGATTAAACCGGAAAAGAATTCAATTATATCACAATGGAAAAGGTTAGGATTAAAACCCGAAAATGCATTTGAAAGCCAGGCCTTGATTCAATTGAAAAATAATTATTGTACATTTAAAAAATGTTTACATTGCTCAATCGGGAATTTTATTATTAAAAACACTTCATGAAAGCAAATACGTTAGGCAAAGAAAATTTTAAATCGATTTACATTGCTATTAGTTTACTGATGTTGGTATTTATGCTGGGAACTATTGGTTATATGGTTATTGAAGATTTTACTTTTTCAGAGGCATTTTTTATGACGATTATTACCATATCAACCGTAGGTTTCCGCGAGGTAAGGCCACTTTCCGAATTTGGACAATTCTTTACTGCTTTTTTAATTATCTTCAGTTTCGGAATTTTCGCTTATGCCGTAACAACCCTTACCCGATATATTGTTGATGGAGTTTTTAGAAACTATTTAAAAGATAATAAAGTGAAAACAAAAATCGAAAAACTAAAAAATCATGTGATTGTTGTTGGCTATGGCCGTAATGGCAGACAAGCCATCGAAGAGCTAAAAAGACATAAATTCCCGATTGTTGTTGTGGACAATAACGAATCGATTATCCAGGATATAAGGCATAAAGCAGAACTGTTGTATATTGAGGGTAATGCCACAGAGGATGAAACGCTGATGAATGCTAAGATTTCAACAGCTAAAGCTTTAATTACAGCCTTACCCGAAGACGCTGATAACTTATTTGTAGTGCTTACGGCTCGTTCCATGAATCCGGATATTACCATCATCAGCCGTGCATCAAATTTTAATTCGGATAAGAAGTTGCGGAGTGCAGGCGCTACCAATGTAATTATGCCCGATAAAATTGGCGGCCAGCGAATGGCTAAACTGGTAGCACAACCCGACGTGATTGATTTTATTGAGTATGTGATGTTACGAGAGAGCGAAGGCGTACATATCGAAGAAGTAAGTTGTAAAGGAATGGTTTCTTCGTTTACCGAAAAATCTATTGGCGAGTGGACTATCCGGTCAACAACAGGGGCTAATATTATTGGTATAAAAACTTCGGATAATCATTATATTGTAAACCCGACACCCGAACAGAAGATTACCGAAAAGGACCAGATTTTTGTGCTGGGGAACCCGGATCAAATCACCAAATTGAAAAAAGTGTTGTTTAGCGGGTAAGCTGGATGGAATAGTGAATTTGTTTAAATGTTTATTGGGGATTTAAGGGTTTTATTATGAACAGAAAGTATAAAATGATAGGGTATATTTTTTTTATTGTTGGTTTATTATCCATCATACTTTTATTGGCAAAAGGATTGCGCATTTATAAAATTGACAATGATTATGTATTTGCATTAATAATTTTTATTGCAATTTTATTTCCAACGATGGGAATTCAGTTTATCAAAAAAAGTAAAGCATAGTTTTTTATATATTTGTTTGATTATTTTAATTATGCGGATCCCTGTCTGCCGACAGGCAGGCATATGACCTTTAAAAAACAAAAAATAAACAAATGAAACGAACATGAATTTTTTTAATCAAAAAATACACACAATTATGATTAAAATAAATTCATGTGAGTTCCTGCCTGCAGGCTGAGATGCCTTACGGCAGGCAAGCCTGAATGTGAAGAAATTCCCGCCTGCGGCAGGCAGGTTTAGTTTCTTCATTTTCAGC
>JBNJFS010000231.1:0-4238 GCA_051747085.1 Bacteroidota bacterium | reverse complement strand
AGGGTTGTTTATTAACGACAATACAGGGAAACCACGAATAAAGATTTACATTGATAGTGATAACAACCCCAAAATAGAACTGTTGAATGAAGAAGGGAACGTACAGGATAAACCATAAAACGGTTTGCAAAACGATATTAGAAAAAAAGCGCATTGCAGTGGTATGCTAAAAACCTGCCTTGCCGGCAAACACGTTTTTATTATCTTTGGTAACCATAAAAATACTTTGTAAAAACATATCCATGCCATTGAACAAATGCTTCAATAAACAACGCAAATAATGAAAAACAAAAGAGTCATCCTCATCTTTTCCGGTATAGCTATTTTATTGCTTATTCCGCTTATAGCCATGCAGTTCACCCATGAAGTGGACTGGTCCATGGCAGACTTTGTCATTATGGGAATTCTACTGTCTGCCACAGGGATATTATGTGAACTTATCCTGAGAAAGGTAAAAAGCATCAAAATCCGAATTCTCCTTTGTGGAGCTATTTTATTTGGATTCTTTCTTATATGGGCAGAACTTGCTGTGGGCATATTTGGAACACCCTTTGCCGGATCTTAGGACAGAATAATCATGATGTAGAACAAAAAAAGACCGTCCAAAAAGGCTTCTAGTCCGGTAATGCTGAAAAAATAAGTGATTAACAGGCTCTTACCACCCTTAGCAATCTTTTTATTTGCAAATACTTAGTGCGGGTTAGTTGTGCTTAAAAAACGAACGTTCAAAAATAAGGATATAAAAAACACCAACCGTAATGGCTGAATCGGCGATATTAAAAACCGGCCGGAAAAAAATAAACTGTTCGTTTGCCCAAAAAGGAAACCACGAAGGAAAATTTCCTTTCAGAATGGGGAAATAGAACATATCGACCACTTTCCCCTGGAGCCATGTTGAATATCCACCGCCGGCAGGCATAAATTCGGCAACCTTATAAAAACTATCATCGAAAAGTACGCCATAAAAAACACTGTCGATAATATTTCCAAGCGCTCCGGCCATAATCAGTGCAATACTGATTATTAGCATTTTAGGTGCTTTTTCTTGAATAAGGTGACTCAAATACCAACCAATACCGGTTACTGCTGCAATCCTGAAAAGGGTAAGGAAAATTTTTCCTTTTTCGCCCCAGAATTCCATCCCAAAAGCCATCCCGTTATTTTCGGTAAAATGGATAATAAACCAATCGCCCAATATTTTATATTCCTGCCCCAGCATCATATTGGTTTTAATCCATATTTTCAGGGCCTGATCAATAATTAATACAAGAATGATAACGAGGATCGATGTTTTCGTAATTGACTTCACAAGTTTTGGTGTTAAAATTTTGGTAAATCTACAGAAAAGTGTCGAATAATAAAAAATGATTAGACCGGTTGCAGCCTAATCATTTCCTTATTATCGTCTGTTTTTGTTATTAACGTTGATTTTGTTTTGCTTCGATGCTTAAGGTCGCATGAGGTACTGCACGAAGTCGTTCTTTGGAAATTAATTTTCCGGTTTCACGGCAAATACCATAGGTTTTGTTTTCAATACGAACCAATGCTCCTTTTAAGTGTTGGATAAATTTCTGCTGACGCTGAGCCAGCCTTCCGGCTTCTTCCTTAGAAAGGGTTGCTGCACCCTCTTCTAATACTTTAAAAGTAGGCGATGTATCTTCTGTATCATTACTTTCGCTATGCGTAATGGTCTTTTTTAGAAGATCATAATCTTGTTGAGCTTTATCCAGTTTTTTTAAGATAATCTCTTTAAACTCCGCCAACTCTTCATCGGTATATCTTGTCTTTTCCGCCATAACTCATTAATTTTTGGTTGTGCTAAAGATAATAAATTTTTTCAGTTTAAAAAGCAATTATTGGTTTACTCTGGAAATTTTTATTTGCGTTTTAATATCATCATCAATTTCTACGTCGAAAACCTTATTTTGTTCGAAACCGTCAACCAAATCAACCGATTTAGCTAAGGTTTGTGTACCAATATATTCTTTGTGTTTTTCAATGGCCTGATCAATTAAATGGTGTTTTTTAATTTCTATCTCGATTTTATCGGTAACATCAAATTTGCTGTCTTTCCGCAGATTCTGAATCCGGTTAATAAATTCGCGGGCAATTCCCTCTTCGCGTAATTCGCTGTTAATATTAATATCCAGTGCAACGGTTAATTTACCGTCGTTGGCTACAAGCCATCCCGGAATATCTTCCGAAGAAATTTCTACATCGGGCAAAGTAAGCGTTATTTGCTCTTCGCCGGCATTAATGGTAAGTTCTTCTTGTTTTTCAAATTGAGCGATATCTTCTTGTGATAGTTGAGCCACAGCCTTTGAGATATGTTTCATTAATTTGCCATATTTGGGGCCTAAGGCTTTAAAGTTGGGTTTAATCTTTTTAACCAAAATTCCCGTGGTATCGGTAATATATTCAACATCTTTTACATTAACCTCCGACAACACTAAGTTCCTTACGGCTTCAAACTTATCTTTTAACGAAGCATCCAAAAGCGGAATCATCATCTTGCTTAAAGGTTGGCGAACTTTAATATTCACTTTCCTTCGTAAAGCCAAAATCATTGACGAAACACGTTGTGCAATATCCATTCTTTCTTCCAGCGCCAGATCAATATATTGCTCATTATATTTCGGGAAATCAGCAATATGTACCGATTCGGTAGTATCTTTTCCGGTTACTGCATTAAGATCGGTAAACAGCTGATCGGCAAAAAACGGAGCAACAGGAGCCATAAGCCTTGCTACAGTCTCCAAACAGGTATAAAGTGTCTGGTAAGCTGCGACTTTATCTTTCGAATACTCACCACCCCAGTATCTTTTTCTGTTGAGTCGCACATACCAGTTACTTAAATTCTCGGAAACAAAATCCTGGATAGCCCTTCCCGCTCTTGTAGGTTCGTAGTTTTCATAGTCATTGTTAACTTCTTTTACCAACGAATTTAGCAGGGAGATAATCCACCGGTCAATCTCCGGACGCTCTTTCACAGGAACCTCCTCTTCTTCAAATGTAAATCCGTCAACATTGGCATAAAGCGCAAAGAATGAATAGGTATTATAGAGGGTACCAAAGAATTTCCTTTTTACTTCTTCCAAACCCGCAGGATCAAATTTCAGATTATCCCAGGGTTGTGCATTGGTAATCATATACCAGCGCAACGGGTCGGATCCGTTTTTCTCAATGGTTTCGAATGGATCAACTGCATTGCCAAGCCTTTTCGACATTTTAGCGCCATCTTTATCTAACACCAATCCATTAGAGATAATATTTTTAAAGGCTACGGAATCAAAAAGCATCGTAGCAATGGCGTGTAAGGTAAAGAACCATCCGCGGGTCTGGTCTACCCCTTCGGCAATAAAGTCGGCAGGGTATACCTTATCAAATCCTTCTTTATTTTCAAAAGGGTAATGTATTTGTGCATAAGGCATTGCTCCGGAATCGAACCAAACATCAATCAGATCAAGTTCACGAATCATTTTTTGTCCTTGCTCCGAAACTAAAATCACCTCATCTACATAAGGCCTGTGAAGGTCTATCTTATCGTAGTTTTCTTTGGTGTAGTTGCCGGATTCAAAATCAGCAACAGGATTTTCTTTCATATATCCGGCTTTCACCGATTTTTCGATTTCATTGTACAACTCTTCAACCGAACCGATGCACTTCATCTCCGAGCGGTCTTCGGTAACCCAAATGGGTAATGGTGTACCCCAGTATCTTGACCGGGATAAATTCCAGTCCTGCAAATTCTCCAGCCACTTACCAAATCTGCCGGTACCTGTCGATTCGGGCTTCCAGTTGATGGTTTTATTTAGCTCCATCATACGTTCTTTCAGCACGGTTGTTTTTACAAACCATGAATCTAACGGGTAGTAAAGTACCGGTTTATCGGTTCTCCAGCAATGGGGGTAGTTGTGAACCTGTTTTTCAATTTTAAAGGCTTTATTTTCTTTCTTCAGCATTACCGAGATATCCACATCCAGGGTTGGATCCTTTTCGGTAAGCGATTCGTCATATTCATTTTTCACATAACGTCCTGCAAAATCTTTATACGCATCCACATTTACATACTGAGATACAAAATCAGCGTCTAACTCATCCATTGGATACATACGTCCTTTCTTATCCACCATCGGTTGCATGGTTCCCTGTTTATCGTATAAAACAAGTGCAGAAATATTGCTTTGTTTGGCCACACGATCATCATCGGCACCAAAAGTAGGTGCGATATGTACAAT
>JBNJFS010000230.1:0-4253 GCA_051747085.1 Bacteroidota bacterium | reverse complement strand
TTGCAGAATATTTTCAGGCAACCCTATTTTTCGGGCAATCTCAAATGCAAAAGAGCTTCCGGGCTCTCCCATCGATAGTTTAAACAACGGTTGTATTTTGTCGGTATCGAACAGCATCGCTCCGTTTTCAATGCCCTGTGCCGACGAAGCAAAATGTTTAAGGTTGGTATAATGGGTTGTTATCACGCCAAATGTCTGTTTCTGATTCAAAGCGTCCAGAATAGATTCGGCAATCGCCCCACCCAGCATAGGTTCTGTACCCGAACCAAACTCATCAATCAGCAACAATGTTTTTTGATTGGCCGATTTGATAAAATATTTCATATTCATCAAATGCGAGCTGTAGGTACTCAAATCATTTTCAATCGACTGGTCATCGCCGATATTGATAAACAGATTCTGAAAGATGCCTATCTCGGAATTTTCATGCATGGGAACCAATAATCCACACTGAAACATATATTGTAACAAACCAACCGTTTGTAAACAAACAGATTTACCACCGGCATTAGGCCCGGAAATTAATAATATCCGTTGATTATCGTTATTCAACTCAATATCTAAAGGCACAACTTTCCGGTTTTCGTCTTTAAAAGATAAAAACAATAACGGATGTATGGCTTGTTTCCATTGCAGATAAGGACGATTGACAAATACCGGCTTTATCCCGTTTAATTTATTAGCTAATAATGCTTTTGAACGGATAAAATCGATAGTGCCCATAAATTCATAAGCCAACAATAAATCATCGCTGTAAGGCCTTAAGTCGTTGGCAATGGATGTAAGGATTTTAATTATTTCTCGCTTTTCGGCGTAATAAAGTTCACGAATATCATTGTTCAGTTCAACAATCTCTGTCGGTTCTATATATGCAGTTTTTCCTGTAGCCGACTCGTCGAGTATTAACCCTTTAATTTTTCTTTTATGGGAAGCATCCACCGGAATGGTGGCACGCCCGTCACGAATGGATAAGCTAATATCCTGCTCAACAATACCCGATTTTTGAGCTTCCTTAAGGATAGCGTGTAATCGTTTGGATACCGTACTTTCTTTATGGCTGATTTCTTTACGGATAGTACCCAGTTCAGGCGATGCATTATCTTTTATTTTTCCATTTTTGGTGATAATCCCATCAATACGTTCAAAAATAAAAGGATACAACTTTACATTTTCGGTTAACCGCTGTAAATAAGGGTATTTCTCTTCTTCCTGGCGGGCTTTAAAAAACTTCAGAATGGCTCTGATGGTTTCAAGCGAACGTTTAAGGTCAAATAATTCTTCGGGTAACAGATACGTTCCTTCGACCCTAATTTTTTTTATGGCATCGGTAACATCGAAGAAGTGATTTAACGGGAAATCCTCTTCCATGGCCATAATCTGCTTAAACTCATCTACCTGGCTTACCAGGGTTTGAATAAACGTATAATTTTTCGAGAAACGAATTTTATCCACACGGTTACGCCCAAGATTACTCAGGCATCCACCTTTAAGCATTTCGCGAATTCTATCAAACCCTATTTTATTTTCGAAATTTTCAGGATATAACACTTCCTTGCTATTTATCAAATTAACCTTGCAAAATTAACATTAAACCTGACGTATTCATAAATTAATATTTGATATTTTCCATTATCTGCATTACTTTTAAAATATTCTAAAAATCAATAACATGAATTTCAAAAAGCACAAAATAATCCTGTGGATTACCCTGTTTGCTGTTTCGATGGGAATATTCGAAGGTTCAGTGGTCGTTTATTTAAGAGCGCTTTATTATCCTGAAGGCTTTTCTTTTCCATTACAGCCAATGGAAAATTATATTGCGATTACAGAGTTGGTAAGAGAACTGGCTTCGCTTTTCATGCTTTTAAGTGTTGCCCTTATTGCCGGAAAAAACTTTTCGCAGCGGTTTGCGTGGTTTTTATTCATGTTTGCCGTGTGGGATATTGTATACTATATCCACTTATGGTTGTTTTTAGGTTGGCCGGACAGCTTAATGACCTGGGATATTTTATTTTTAATCCCCGTTACCTGGACAGGGCCGGTAATTACTCCGGTTATCATCTCTCTTTTAATGATTATTCTTTCGATGATGATATATCATTTTAATTTAAAAACAGGATACAAAACCAGAATCATTAAAAAAGAGTGGTTTTTATTGATTGCAGGAGCCTTTATTGTTTTTTTATCGTTTATTTGGGATTATTGCCGGTTCTTAATCCAGAACATCTCTATGAAAGAAATTCAACAGAAATCGTTTAGTGATAAACTATTTGATTTATCGGTACACTATATGCCTTTTAAATTCCCCTGGTTTATATTCTTAACCGGAGTATTGGTTCTTATTTTTACCTTCTGGTTTTTTTACCAAAGGAATCAAAGGCAACCTGAAACCAGGTAATGTTATTTTTCGGGCCGTTTTCTTATAACCCAAAGAATAGCAAATATTGCTACTCCAAGTAAAAATAAAATTATTCTGGCCCAAAAGCTTCTGACGTCAGATGATACAATAATGATATCGCCTAAAAATGCGATAATAAAACCTACGGTAAATCCTGTTAAAAATCGATGTTTCATATGTTTATTTTTTGTTTTTTTAAGGTCATATGCCTGCCTGTCGGCAGACAGGGAACCGCATAATTAAAATAATCATTATCGTGTGTGTTTAATAATTATTTTAATCATGCTTGTTTCATCTTGTTTATATTTAATTTATTATTTTATACAAATTACAAAAAAATCATCAAAAAAGAAAGCCTGCTAAATTTTTAACAGGCTTTTAAGATAAAAAAAAACAGTATTATTCTTTAATATCCAATTGTTGGAAAATAAAAGCATACTCCATTGCAGTTTCCCTCAATGTTTCGAATCGACCTGAAGCACCACCATGGCCTGCTTTCATGTTGGTATGCAACAACAATACATTATCGTCGGTTTTTTTATCACGCAGTTTAGCCACCCATTTAGCAGGTTCCCAGTATTGCACCTGCGAGTCGTGTAAACCTGTTGTTACAAGCATTGCCGGGTAATCCTGTGCTTTCACCTGGTCGTAGGGCGAGTAGGAAAGCATATACTCGTAATATTCTTTAACTTTAGGGTTACCCCATTCATCAAACTCACTGGTGGTTAAAGGAATGCTTTCATCCAACATCGTAGTAACTACATCAACAAAAGGAACCGCTGCAATGACCCCTTTGTATAATTCGGGCTGTAAATTCACAATTGCTCCCATTAATAAACCACCGGCACTTCCACCCATGGCAAATAATTTATCAGGATTCGTATAGTTTTGTTCGATTAAATATTCTGCACAATCGTTAAAATCGGTAAACGTATTTATTTTTTTCAGCAACTTACCATCTTCGTACCACTTACGTCCTAAATACTGACTTCCGCGTACATGAGCAGTAGCATAAACAAAACCCCGATCAAGCAAGCTTAAACGGATAGAACTAAAATAAGGATCCATGGTAGCTCCATACGAACCATAACCATAAAGTAATGTAGGATTATTTCCGTCTAACTTTATACCCTTTCGATATACAACAGACATAGGAATTTCAGTACCATCATCGGCAGTAGCCCACAATCTTTTGGTTTCGTAATTCGACGGGTCAAAATCACCCAACACCTCCTGTTGCTTTTTCAACTCACGTTCCCGGGTTTCCATGTTGTAGTCGTAAGTAGAACGGGGTGTTGTTAAAGAGGTATATCCAAAACGTAAAATATTAGTTTCTAATTCAGGATTGGTTGAAACATAAGCCATATATACTTCCTCATCAAAATTAACATAATGCTCATCCTTTGTCTTCCAATTGATAATCCTTATATTATTTAACCCTTGCTCACGCTCTTGCAGTACAAGAAAATTCTTGAAAATTTCAATTCGGTTAAGAAATACATCCTCCCGGTGAGCAATAACTTCTTCCCAATTTTCTTTGGCTGTTTTATCAACCGGTGTGCGCATTAAACGAAAGTTCTGTGCATCTAAATTGGTTCTGATATAGAAATAATCTCCTAAATGAGCAATACTATATTCTAAACCGCGCTCACGGGGTTGAATTATTTTAAACTCACCACCTGGGGTATTTGCATCCAGGTAACGGTACTCATTAGATAAAGTACTACTTGAAGCAATTATCAAATATTGCTGTGACTTGGACTTGTAAATATTGGTACTAAATGTTTCATCTTCTTCATAGTAAATTTCTTCATCAGAAGTAAATTCATTGCCCAGCATATGTTTAAATATCTTA
>JBNJFS010000229.1:0-4255 GCA_051747085.1 Bacteroidota bacterium | reverse complement strand
GTGATAAAGGTGATAAAACCCAGCAAAATGATACCGGGTTTCGTATACTTTAAAAAAGCTTTTACCATAACAGTACTATTTCGATGAATTTGTAAATAATATTTTTATCGATTTTCTAAAATAAGAAAGATGCCATAAAAAATGAAAGGTAGCAATGATGAACCAAACAATTCCAAAACCAACATGTATTTTTAGAATTGTGTAAGGATAACTGATATCTAACCCAAAACTAATCACAAAAGCCATAAACATTCCCAGCATACCGGTAACCATGAATGATATTAGCAATAATAAATTCCAAACCCTTCGATGCGTAGTAAATTTAAATTTGGGAGTACGCGTAAAGAAATAACTTATTAAATAAACGATTAATGCGCTTGCAGCTATAGGTAAAAATCCATAAGTTTCCATTATTTATCTATTTTTAACATCTTTTTCAGCAAACACAAGTGCTTCGTAAATAAAGATTTCGGCCTCTTTCCATCCATCCCATCCAATGCCGGCTTTACCCCGGGCACAATGTCCCAGGAACTCCTCTTTGGTCCATCCGGTTTCCTGCGCTACCTGGGGCAAAAATGTTCCGGTAGCAAATCCTTTTTTAATGTAGATCCCATGCCGGCCCATTTCAATTTCATCAATCGATTCAATCTTTTGTAAAGGGGTTAATACGGATATTTCCAGGTCGATTTTATCCATCTCATCAGGCTTTACCGCCGGAAACCGGGGATCTTCGGTTGCTGCAGACACTGCCATCTTCTGAACAACTTCATACAAGGGCTCATTGGCCGAAAACCGTCCGATACAACCACGCAAAGCTCCATCTAAATGCAATGTCACAAATGCTCCACAATGCTCCTGCATGGCAGGAGTAATTGCATTTTTATCTATATCCGGTATTTTGCCAGATTCCAGATATTCATGAATTGTCTTCCGGGCTATCGTTAACAGCTTAGCCTTTTCTTCTTTTGAAAGTTTAAATTGATTTTCAGACATATTTTGATTTTTTTTCTTGGCAAATGCGATGGCATGATATCCTACAACACGACTTTTATCTCCGGTTTCATCGCCTGAATTCTGATAATCCACAGGGATAACATTTATGTCGGTCATGTCCTGTGTAATATATAATAACGACAAAACAGCCGGCCAGCCGCACATACTGGTAACCAGATTTTCGATATCTGCTGATTCGTTTTCACTAATGGCATCAACCACGCTGTTTACCGAATTAGCTACAATCGCATCTCCGGTTCTGTGGTCAACCTTGTTCGCATTATCATATGTTGGATAGTGAGAAAAATCGGTACTGATTACAAACAAATTGTTCTCATTAAAATAAGGTTCTAAGGCAACTGCAATTTTTTTACAGTCATTCAAATTTTGTGTACCGGTTACTATCGGTACAATCTTAAAATCCTTATTCATTTTATACTGTAAAAACGGCAACTGAACTTCAAGGCTATGTTCTGCTTTATGTGCATCAGGATGATAAACAAAAATTTTATGCTCATCAATTAACTCGTTGGCCAGCTCGCGGTTCACTTTTACTTTTCCCAACGGTGTAATGTAATCACCAGCACTATAGATGGAAGCTCCATTAAACATTACCTGGTGACTGGGAGCCAGAATAAAAATATTATCATAGGTTTTATCCGGATCGATTTGGTTAAACGCCGATGCTGCTACTTTCCCTGAATACGGATACCCGGCATGTGGGGAAATAATGGCCAAAACATCATCGTATGTTTTAACTGTTTCGCTGCGGGCAAACAACGATTCCAACATCACCTGCAATGATTCAGGTCTATCCGGATAAAAAGACCCTGCTACAACAGGCTCTCTATCTGTGCAATCCTGCTGCTTGTTATCACTTTTATTGGTTTGTGAATTACAGTCTGCTGTTAAAAACACAAAAAATAAAACCGGGATATACCTGGTAAAAAGATTTAACCACATCATAAAAATGAGTTTTGAGCTAAGATAAAAAAATCAACCGCTTAATACAAAACCATAAAGTAATTTCGCAACCAAACCCAATATTTATTTATTACTTTTGAAAATAAATCAATAAATAATGAGTTTTTTTGTCACCCTTTCATTTCTGTTTCTTATCGTATACGCAATAACAATTATCTCCTTTGCGTTGGGATGGTTTAAGTTAAACTATTTTAAGCCCCCTAATCATCCTGTAAACGAACCGGTAAGTATTGTGATTGCCTGCCGTAACGAAGAAGAGAATATCGATCACATGATTCAATCGCTGTTGCTACAGGATTACCCAAAAGAAAATACTGAAATCATTGTTGTCGACGACCATTCCGAAGATAATACCTATCCTGTTTTAAAAAAATATGCAGTAAAACACAAACAGCTGAAAATATTGCAAAGTCCAGCAACCCAAAAAGGAAAGAAAGCAGCACTGGCGTATGGCATTCAACACAGTGCTTCAGGAATTATCGTAACCACCGATGCCGATTGCCGGATGGGAAAAAAGTGGTTGCCGGAACTGGTAACATATTACAATATTCATAAACCCAAGATGCTTATTGCGCCGGTAGCTATCGAACCCTCATCAAAAATTTTTGCACAACTACAGGCATTGGAATTTACAAGCCTTATCCTATCCGGAGCAGGAGCCGCAGGAATAAATAAACCGATAATGTGCAATGGTGCGAACCTGCTTTTTGAAAAATCGCTGTTTAACAAAAATGCATTACGCTCAAATTATGCCTCGGGTGATGATATTTTTCTTTTGCTGCAGGCAAAGAAAAAAAACAGCAGGGATATCCATTTTATAAAATCGAGGGATGCCATAGTTTACACTAAGCCTAACCAAACTTTATCCGGATTTTTTAATCAGCGCATCCGGTGGACTTCCAAAAGCAAAGCTTATCGCGATTTTGATATAATCATTACAGCACTTACGGTTGCAGCAAGTAATTTTTTACTCGCCTTTTGGCTTATCCATACAATCTTTCAGCCTAACCAATGGTGCCTTTTTATTTTACTTTTTGCTGTTAAATCGCTGGCCGACCTGCTCATTCTTATTCCCGGAACCAGGTTCTTTCATCAACAAACATTGTTATGGCTATTTTTGCCATTGCAAATTATCTATCCATTTTATATTGTGGCAACAACTTTTATGGGCTGGATTACAAATTTTTTATGGAAAGGCAGGAAATTAAGATAAAATCAATATTTTTGATTCATGCTTTTTACAAAGAAAAGGGTAAACATTAAAGGATCGTTAGATTACCTTGCCTGGCAAAAATTTAAGCGTAATAAATTTTCACTGGGAGGTTTATTTTTTATCCTTCTTATTGTGGCAATTGCTATTTTAGGCTATTTGATTACCCCCGACAAATCACCCTTTGCTAACACCCAGCTATTGGAAATTGCTGCCAAAAAACCCGGCTTTAGCTGTACCATGCTAAAAGTAAGAAAAAACGAAAAAGAAAATAATAGAGGTTTTTTGTATACCATGCTGATGGGCAGAAACAATAGGTATTCCTATATTCCCATTAATTCATATCATTTCGAAAATAATGATTTAATCATCGAAGCATTCAATGATATTGAAGGTGAAGAACCTTTTTACCAAGAAATAAATCCTGTGGATGTTGTTTTTCCTGTAGCTTATGGTACAAAAATAAAGATTGATAATAATCATTTTGTTTTTAAAGATATTGACGGAAATAAAAAAACCATTTCATTCGGTGAGCTCAAAGAAACGATTGAACAAAACCATATTGAAACCCAAAAATTTTTGTTGGGTACCGACCGCTTTGGCCGTGATTTGTTAAGCCGGCTGCTCATCGGTGCGCGCATATCCATTTCGGTAGGATTTATCTCCGTTTTTATTTCTTTACTCATCGGGATAACCCTGGGATCTGTTGCCGGCTATTTTAAGGGCAAAGTAGATGATTTGATTATGTGGCTGATTAATGTCATCTGGTCAATCCCAACCCTGCTGATGGTTATTGCCATAACACTGGTAATAGGCAAAGGATTCTGGCAAATATTTATTGCCGTGGGGCTAACCATGTGGGTAGAAGTGGCCCGTGTGGTTCGCGGGCAGGTATTAAGCGTGCGCGAAAAAGAATATGTGGAAGCGGCACGGGCCTTAGGCTTTGGACATGCACGAATCATCTTTAAACATATCCTTCCCAATGTTTTTAGTCCCGTAATCATTATTTCGGCAGCTAATTTTGCAACCGCCATTCTTCTCGAAGCAGGCCTTAGTTTTTTGGGTATT
>JBNJFS010000228.1:0-4264 GCA_051747085.1 Bacteroidota bacterium | reverse complement strand
TAATGAAAGCCGACGGGAAAGTATTGAAATCCGAATTAAATTATATTAAAAAATATTTTGTACAATCTTTTGGAGAAGAGTCTGCTGCCGAAGCGATACATATGCTTCGTGATATTCTGAAGCAAAATATCCCGGTTCAGTCGGTTTGTGTTCAGATCAAACAAAATCTAGATTATTCGTCTCGCCTTGAGTTATTACACTTAATGCTTGGGGTAGCAAAAGCAGACGGGCAGGTAGATGCCGGTGAACTAAATACGATAGCACTCATCGCAAGATATTTGGGAATCAGTACCCGGGATTTTGAATCTATAAAATCGATGTTTGTTGAAGATGTTCATTCAGCTTATAAGATATTAGAGATTGAACAAACAGCATCGGATGAGGAGGTGAAAAAGGCTTATCGTAAAATGGCCGTTAAATATCATCCGGATAAGGTGAGCCATTTAGGAAATGAATTTCAGCAAAAGGCAAAGGAAAAGTTCCAGAAGGTAAATCAAGCCTATGAAAAGATAAAAAAAGAACGTGGAATCATTTAGTTTTAAAATTATTTCTCATTTTTGTAATGAATATTATTTTTGCATCTCATTAAAAATTAAAAATCAAATTTATGTTAAAAGATATTTTATCAATTTCGGGTCATGGAGGGCTGTTTAAATTTATATCACAGGGCCGACATGGTATTATTGTAGAATCGCTTGAAACTAAAAAACGGATGAATATGCCGGCAACGGCTAAAATTAGCGCCCTTGAAGATATCGCTATTTTTACCGATACCGAAGATATAGCTTTAAAAGATGTTTTTAAGGCGATGTATGAAAAAGAAGAAGGTGGCGAGGCTATTTCGCATAAATCATCCGCTGAGGAGTTAAAAAATTATTTTTCCGGAATATTACCCGATTACGACCGCGACCGGGTTTATGTTTCTGATATTAAAAAAGTTGTTCAATGGTACAATTTGTTGCATAAATTTGAAATGCTGAATTTCGACGAGGAAGAGGAAGAAAAAGCTGACGAAGACCCAAAAGCTGACAATAACGACAAAAAAGAAAATCAAGCTGAAGCTAAAAAGGAAAAAGAAGAAAAGACCGCAAAGAAGGAAAAGCCAGAAGCAAATAAGAAAACAAAAACCGACGACAATAAGGAAAAAAAATAATACGGTTTATTGCTGTAAATAAAAAATCCGCTCTGTTGCAGCGGATTTTTTTATTTTATCGGAGTGTTTATGATTTATCAAACTTTTTAGCCTTTTCCCAAATCACATTCATTTCGTCCAGCGACATATCTTTCAGTGAAATCCCTTTCTTAAGGGTATGTTCTTCGAGATAATTGAATCGGCTGATAAACTTTCTGTTGGTACGCTCTAAAGCAGTTTCCGGGTCAATATCGTATAAGCGTGCAGCATTGATTAAAGAGAAAAACAGATCGCCAAATTCGGCTTCTATTTTATCGTGATCTTCTGATTCTACTTCATCCTGTAATTCTTGCAATTCTTCTTTTACCTTATCCCAGATTTGAGTTCTTTTTTCCCAGTCAAAACCAACCCCTCTAACTTTTTGCTGAATCCGGTTTGCTTTTACCAATGCCGGAAGCGAGTCGGGGACACCCGATAAAACGGCTTTTTTACGATCTTTTTCTTTTAACTTTATGGATTCCCAGTTTTCTTCTACCTCTTTACTGTCTATTACATTCACATCACCAAAAACATGCGGATGCCGGTGAACCAGTTTTTTATTAATTCCTTCAATGACATCGGCTAAGTTAAAGGCATTTTTCTCGGCGCCAATTTTGGCATAAAAAACAATATGCAGCAATAAATCGCCCAATTCTTTTTTTAGCTCTTGCATATCGCTTTTTATAATGGCATCAGCTAATTCATATGTTTCTTCAATGGTGAGTGTTCGGAGCGACTCAAGGGTCTGCTTTTTATCCCACGGACACTTTTGGCGTAATTCGTTCATTATCTCTATTAATCGCTCAAAAGCAGCTAATTCTTTTTGCATTTTTTGTTAAAATTTTATTCGTATCGATGAGTTGATCGTTAGGTTTAATAATTCGGCGGCATTTCCTCCGTTAATTGCAATCTCTAAAAGATTTATTGAATTAAATAATGCCAGTATTTCTCCAACCGATGTTTCCTGGTACGACTGGTTTATTTTCGAAATCATATAATGGTTACTCTGAACATATAATTTAAAGGATTTACCTTTTACCACTCGCTCAAACAAATCTTTAGAGACATTTGTAATCGCATTTTGAAATGAATCAATGTATACAATACTTCCTGAAATAACATTATCTTCAATGGTCGCGCGTAAAGGTACGCGGCGGTTGATTTTTTCTGTTTTTGTGCCTAATGTATCCAAAGGTTCTCCCTTGATAATCTTACAGGCTAAGTTGGTAAATACATTTAAAGTGGGAAAACTCGATGTTACAGAATTATTTATGATGAAAAATTCGGGTTCCTCTTCTTCTTTAAAAAGCAAGCTGAAAATTCCATTATCTGTTCCTATAAAATATTGATCATTACACTTGGCGGCAATAAAAGGCTGATCAGGCATTAATTCTGTTTTTACGCCAATGATGTGCACGCTTCCTTTAGGATAAAACCGGTAACAATTTTTTAAAATAAATGCTGCCTGAAAAATATTAAAAGGCTTTACCTGATGAGTAATATCAACGATCGTAATATCATCACATTGACTGTAAATCGAACCTTTTACAGCGGCAATATAAAAATCTTCGTTATTCCAATCGGTTGTTAATGTAATAATAGGCATAAACTGCTAACTAAAAAACTTCTTCAGTAACTTTAACAAGAAATAATAATTAATATAAACTAATTGTTATTCCTTTGTGAAAAGATTAATTGATTATTTTTATGAAAAAATCAAGTTAAACTATTTTTGCTTATTTTCGATGTTTCAAAAGTTATATGTATTACCTTTGTTTGTTGATTTATAATCAAATATAAAATTTGAAAGTGTAAGCAAAACGATTACCAAATGTAAGCAATATTTGTGGAAAATTTATGATAGAAAAGGTTATATATTTAGAGGGAATTGAACCGGTAAATATTTATGGTGTAAAAAATACCCGATTAGAAAAATTAAAAGCATTTTATCCTAAACTGAAGATTATTGCCCGTGGAGATGAAATTAAAGTAAAAGGAGAGGAGCAATTAATTTTTGCGTTCGAAGAAAAACTTCAGTTGATTATAGAATATTTTTTAAAATTTAAAAAACTATCGGATACTGAATTTGAAGCCTTGTTAAAAGGAGAAGGGGAATCACTGCTCAAAAGAAAAGAAGAATCAGATGATGCTATTATTTATAGTAATACCGCCCGTCCGATAAAAGCCCGTACGGTTAACCAGCAAAAATTAGTTGATGAATACAGCACGAATGATTTGCTTTTTGCCATTGGACCTGCCGGTTCAGGAAAAACTTATACAGCTATTGCATTAGCTGTCAGGGCATTCAAAAATAAAGAAGTAAAACGCATTATTTTAACCCGTCCGGCTGTTGAAGCCGGAGAAAACCTGGGTTTCTTACCCGGCGATTTAAAAGAAAAGCTGGACCCGTACTTACGTCCGCTTTACGATGCATTGATGGATATGATTCATCCCAGAAAACTGGCCGATTTGCTCGAAGATGGAATTATTGAAATTGCACCCCTGGCTTATATGCGTGGACGTACGCTCGATAATGCTTTTGTAATTTTGGACGAAGCGCAGAATACCACCGTAAACCAGTTAAAGATGTTTCTTACCCGGATGGGAAAAAATGCGAAATTTATTGTTACCGGCGATGTTACACAAATTGATTTACGTCCGAAAAATAGATCAGGATTGGTACAGGCATTAAAAATTTTGCAAAACATTAAGGGGATATCGATTGTTCATTTTGATGAGCGTGATATTATTCGTCACCACCTGGTAAAATATATCGTTGATGCTTATAAGAATAATTTTAAAGATGAAGAAGGAGAGAGCAGTGTAAAACAGCAGCAGTAAACAGGTAATTTAAGTTATACTAATTTAATATTTTACGATTTTACAAATTCACAAATAAATTAAATTATGGCACAAGCAGTAGTAAAAACAGATTTTAAGTTTCCAAAACAAAAGAGTGTATATAACGGGAAAGTTCGCGATGTGTATAATATCAACGATGAGTACCTGGTTATGGTTGTAACAGACCGTATTTCTGCATTTGATGTGGTGTTGCCTAAAGGGATACCTTATAAAGGGCAGGTATTGAATCAA
>JBNJFS010000227.1:0-4270 GCA_051747085.1 Bacteroidota bacterium | reverse complement strand
TTTTTTTAATTACTAAGAATGTGTGAATTATGTAACTTATACTTAGAGTTATGTAACACTTATTGTTATAAACTTGCTCACCTTTGTTTCTTGGAATTATTAGATTAACACTAACTTAAATTAAAAAATCATGGGAAATTTACTTTACATCATTGCGGTAATACTTTTAATTGCCTGGGCCATTGGATTTATTGGTTATAATGCCGGTGGCATTATTCATATTCTTCTTGTAATTGCAATTATTGCAGTAATCCTTAGACTTATTCAAGGGAAAAAAATCTTTTAGAAAGGTCTTTTTAATTCGTAAAATTTATATCATAAAGCAATGAAAACAACAGGTATCATCATTATTATTATTGGTTTATTATTAACCATTTTTACTGCATTTACTGTTTTTACTAAAGAGAAAGTTGTTGATGTGGGAAAAGTCGAAATCATAAGAGATAAACCCCATCGTCTTAACTGGTCACCAATAATTGGTATTGCAATAATGGGAGTTGGTGGAGTTATTTTATGGAAATCTTATAGAAAATAGTACATGCTTAATACCAAAGTTATTCAACTTAGTAAACGTATCCATTAAAATAAAATATCATGAAAAGAACATTTTTTAATCTTGCATTCTTGTCTTTGATTCTTAGTCTGTTATTTACATCCTGCGTGTCAAAGAAGAAATTTGCGGCTTCCGAAGCCCGGGTTTATGAGCTTCAACGAGACAGTATCAATACACATAGTCAACTAGATGATTGTAACGTACAGGTAAACAACCTTAAAAGTGAGAAAGCATCACTGCAGCAAGATAAATCTTCACTGCAAAGTGATAAGGAATCATTGCAAGATAAAAATATTACGGGTGAGCATAATTTAAAAACCCTGGCTGATGAATCAAGTTTAACTATTGAAGCGCAGGCAAAGCAGTTAAAAGACTTTCGGGATATCATTCAGACGCAAAGTGATATCATGAACGATCTGAAAAATTCAATATCAAAAGCACTAATGAATTATGAAGCAGATGAACTATCCATTTATCTTGAAAATGGGAATGTTTATGTTTCGCTGCAGGATAAATTACTATTCAAATCGGGTAGCGATGTTGTTGATCCTAAGGGAAAAGAAGCACTAAAAACACTTTCAGAAATACTTATTAGTACGGTTGATATTAATGTGATTATCGAAGGACATACAGATAATGTTCCGATTAAAACAGAGAAATATAAAGATAATTGGGAGCTTAGCACTGCAAGAGCCACAGCTATTGTACGTATTTTAACAGATAATAATGGTTTTGATTCCAATCGCATTACAGCATCAGGAAGAGGCCGGTTTCATCCGGTACAAACAAATGAAACAGAAGAAGGACGTGCTGCAAACCGACGAACTGAAGTCATATTATCTCCTGATTTGAAAGAACTCTATAAGCTTTTAAATAAATAGGGTCTGTAAGAAAAATCCAGACTCCTACGATGAAAGGATGAAATTAAAACACCTCTGCTTCAGTGAGGTGTTTTTTTGATCCTAAATAGTCAGAATGTGTGAATGATGTAACAAATAGTAAAAGTTATATAACACTTATGGATAGGGATTACAATACCTTTGTATAATTCGACAAGCATATCATATTTATTTGAAAATAATTTGATATTAAATTATACAATGAACGAATTCGAAATATCATGAATAAAAATTTAAAAATCTTATTCGTATTACTTGTGATTCTATCATCAGTAATATTTACAAAACAAACGAAGGCACAACAATCGTATGTCAGTATTCAGGTTTTCTACGATCAACTTAGCCCTTATGGGCAATGGGTAGATAATCCGAATTATGGTTATGTATGGATTCCTCAAGTAGGATATGACTTTGTCCCTTATTCAACAAATGGCCAATGGGTTTTTACAGAATATGGCTGGACATGGATGTCAAATTATAATTGGGGATGGGCACCTTTCCATTATGGCCGCTGGGATTATAATAATTACTATGGTTGGTTTTGGATCCCCGATAATGAATGGGGCCCTTCATGGGTGATATGGAGAAGAGCCAATGGTTATTATGGATGGGCGCCAATGAGGCCGGGCTTTAACATTAATGTTACCTTTGGACATGGATACAATTCATACAATGACCACTGGGTATTTGTAAGTGAACGACATTTTGGAAAATCCAATATCCATCGTTATCAGGTAAACCAAAATAATCACGAAAGACTTATTAGAAATTCCAGCGTTATTACCAGAACTTATGATGACAGAATCCGGAATAGAAAATATATAGCAGGGCCGGACAGAGGCGATGTTCAGAAAGCCACAGGGAGAAGAATTCGTACATATGGTGTTCAGGACCACAATGTTCCCGGTCATGAAATAAATAAGAGGCAGTTAAAAATATACAGGCCACAAATAAATCATAATGATAGAGAACAGAGAGCCGCTCCATCAAGGGTTTCTAACTTGAAGGATCTGAAAAGACCTTCGGAAAGAAATAAAAATATTCGACAACATCATATAAATCAACCTGAAAACAATAAAAGACAACAGCAACGAGAAGAGGTAAAATCATTGAAAAAGACAAACAATGAGCAACACAACAATAAAAAGGGCGAGCAATCCAAAAAATCTAAATCTGAAAAACGTAAAAAACGCAACGAGTAGGGCTTTACTTTTTATCGATTTTAACGGGGGAGGATGATTAAAAAATGGAAAAGCAATCTTAAAACTAAAATAATTGCTTTATAGGTGCTTAGCGGATTTATTAACAAGAAAATTTTAGGTTCATAATTTTACAAGGTTTATAAAATTCACCACTAAGCACCTATTTTTTATTAACAATCAAATTTTAATCATTTCTTTTATCCGCATGGAACTGTCCCAAAAGACTCATTTTTCATGTTTACACTTCGATATCCCGATAGCTTTTAATATTCGCAATAATTTGTCTGAATCTGCCCAGCCGTTTCAATCGGCTGGGCAGATTAGTACACAATCTGTAAATGATGTAAGTTAATACCAATGTTGTGTAACATTTTAGAGCATTAATGCCCATACCTTTGTCTTGTGAGATATTTCACATAAATTAATACCATCTATATTATGAAGATTAAAAGTTTATTATCAATCGTTGCGATTGCAGCGATTGTATTGATGTTAGGTTGTTCAAAAGATGACGACAACGAACTTAACCTTTCTCCTGCGGTATATTCTACCGACCCGGGAAACAATGCTACAGATGTAGTTCTTAATAAAATAGTGACGGCTACATTTAGTGAGGAAATGAATCCAATGACCCTTACTGCAGAAACTTTTACGATGAGTGAGGGAACAACGCCCGTTGCAGGAACCGTTTCGTACTCAGGTACAACGGCATCCTTTAAACCTTCTGCTGTCCTTGCTTCCAATACCGTTTATACAGCTACTATTACCAATGGTGCTGAAGATTTATTAGGCATGCCATTAGTAGCTGACTATGAATGGACATTTACTACTACTGCAGGAACTACTTTGGCTCCTACGGTGATCTCTTCCAATCCGGAAAACAATGAGGTGGATGTAGAGCTTAATAAAATAATTACTGCTACATTCAGCGAAGAGATGCAACCTTCAACCATTAATACATCATCATTTACAGTAAAAGATGGTGAAGTGACAGTTGAGGGAGATGTTTCTTATTCAGGAATGATTGCCACCTTTACGCCGACAAATAACTTAACTGCAGGTACTGTTTATACAGCCATGATTTCTACCGAAGCAGAAAACCTTGACGGAATTGCACTTGCAGGTAATACCGTGTGGGGTTTTACTACAGGTGATGTGTCTGATGATATTGATCCTGCCGTTAGTTCAACAGATCCAGTGAACGATGCCATAGATGTTGAGCGAAATAAAATCATTCAGGCTACTTTTAGCGAAGAAATGGATCCTTTAACGATCAATACTTCAACCTTTACATTAATGCAGGGAGCAAATGCAGTTGATGGTGTTGTGGATTACTCAGGAACAGTGGCAACATTCACTCCAACCAATACGTTATCTGCCGAAACAGTTTATACGGCTAAGATAACAACCGGAGCAAAAGATTTAGCCGGCAATGCACTTACTGCTAATAAAGAATGGAGTTTTACAACGGGTGGAAGTTTAACTAGCCGTGCAGTTGTAGATTTGGGTGCTGCAGGTAATTATGTAATGCTGGCTAAAACAGCCATCAATAACAATCCTACTTCCGATATTACAGGAGATTTGGGATTAAGTCCTGCTGCTACTTCCTATATAAC
>JBNJFS010000226.1:1561-4294 GCA_051747085.1 Bacteroidota bacterium | reverse complement strand
TTAACAATACCTGTTTTGGTGTTACTCTTTGGCGTAGCTCAATACTACAAAAAACGAGCAATCCATAAGTTTGGCGAAATGAGTGTATTAGAGCAACTTATGCCTTTTGTTTCCAAAACCAGACCGGTATTGAAATTTATATTTTTGATGATAGCTTTTACAGCCATTGTTTTTGCTTTGGCAGATCCTCAGTTTGGATCCAAGCTGGAAAAAGTAAAGCGTAAAGGAGCTGAAATAATCATTGCCTTAGATGTTTCAAACAGTATGTTGGCCGAAGATATTCAACCCAACAGGCTGGAACGTGCAAAACGATCTATCTCTAAGCTGATAGACCGATTGGAAAACGATCGAATTGGATTGATTGTTTTTGCCGGTGATGCTTATATTCAGGTGCCTATAACTTCTGATTTCTCAGCAGCAAAAATGTTTTTGTCATCAATCAATACCAATATTGTATCTAAACAAGGAACATCTATTGGTGCGGCTATTGATTTAGCCATGAATTCTTTTACACCTGAAACAGAAATGGATAAAGCGATTATAATCATTACAGATGGTGAAAATCATGAGGATAATCCTGTAAAAGCAGCCAAATTAGCTACACAAAAAGGAATAAAAGTGCATACCATAGGAATGGGAAGCCAGCGTGGTGCTCCAATTCCAATCAATAAATCTTATGGGAAGGCTAATTTCCTTAAAGACAATGACGGAAATGTGGTCATAAGTAAACTGGATCAGAAATCTCTGCAGCAAACAGCTTCGGCTGGCGAAGGGATGTTTATAATGGCTAACAATACCCAGGCAGGGTTAAATAAGTTATTTGACGAGATTAATAAAATGGAAAAAGAAGAGACTGATGAAGTGGTTTATACCGAATTTGAACACCGGTTTCAATATTTGTTAGGGATTGCCTTGTTTTTTCTTTTACTCGAAAGTATAATTCCCGAAAGAAAAAGTAAGTGGTCCGATAGTTTTAACTTGTTTAAAATCAACCAGTAACTATGAAGTGGAGAAACTCAATTTTGTTCATTATTTTAGCCCTGATGGCATTGAATACTTTTGCCCAGCAGGAAAGAAAATATATCCGTAAAGGAAATAAAGAATTTGAAAAAGGAAATTTTGACGATTCAGAGATTTTTTATCGCAAAGCGATGGATAAAAAAGATGATTCGTATAGCGCTACTTTTAATATTGGGGATGCATTATATAAACAAGAAAAATATGAAGATGCCATCAATCAATTTAGTGATTTAACGAATCAGGAGTTGACCAAAGAGGATAAAGCAAAAATTTATCATAACCTGGGAAACTCACTGCTTAATAATAAGAAAATAAAGGAGAGCATTGAAGCTTATAAACATGCTTTGCGAAATAATCCTTCGGATAGGGAAACAAAATATAACCTGGCGTATGCTCAGAAATTGTTAGAACAGCAACAAAACCAGGATCAAAATCAAGATCAGGATAAAAATCAAGATAAGGATCAGGATAAAGATCAGAATGAAGATCAAAAAAATCAAGATCAAGATCAGGAACAGAATGACGATCAGCAAAACCAGGATCAAAAACAGCAAGATCAAAAGGATCAACAACAAGATAAAAATCAGCAGCAGAAACAGCAGCAACCTGAAATTTCGCAACAGGATGCAGAACGAATATTACAGGCTTTAGCCAATGATGAAAAAAAGACCCAGCAAAAGGTAAAAGAAGAAAAGGCAAAAGCCGCAAAGGTGAAAGTAGTAAAAGATTGGTAACACGTTTAAAATCAGAATAGATGAAACGGTGGTTTGTGATTATATTATTATTGATGGGGAAATGTTCTGTTGCCCAGGATGTTTCAATAACCGCTTCAGCACCCGGAGTTGTTGAAATGGGACAACGCTTTAGATTAACTTATACCGTAAATACTCAGGCTGATCAATTTTTACCGCCTGATATTAATGATTTTTCTATTTTAGCAGGTCCAAGTACTTCTACATCAAGTAATGTAAGTATTATTAACGGAAAAGTAACCCAGTCGTTTGAACTAAAATATACATATATTATTGAACCGGTAAAAGAGGGTACATATGAAATACAACCTGCAGGCGTTGTGGTTGATGGGAAAAAACATGTGTCTGAGCCCGTAAAAATAGAAGTGGTAAAGGGTTCGTCAGCACAAAGCCAGGGGGGGACACAAACAACTTCTGCCCGACAACAACAGGATGACCCGAACACGAACCAAATAAAAAAATCGGACCTTTATATCAGTATTATTGTTAATAAGCAAAAGATTTATCGCGAAGAACATCTGGTAGCAACCATAAAACTTTATTCACGCTTAAATATTACTCGTCTTGAAAATGCCAAGCTACCTACATTTCAGGGATTCATGACCCAGGAGTTGGAAACCCCGCCGCTAACCAGTTTAAATCGTGAAAGAATTGATAATCAGGTATATTTAACAGGAGTGCTTAAAAAATATATTTTATTTCCACAAAAAACAGGAACGTTAACCATTGAACCTTTTGAGCTGGATGTTTATTATCAGAAACCCTCAGATAATCGATCACGTAATATTTTCGACGACTTTTTTGGTTCGTACGAAAATGCAAGACAGAAGGTGATAAGTAATGCGGTAAATATAGAGGTTGAGCCGTTGCCTAAAAATAAACCCTATAATTTTGCCGGAGCAGTTGGTGATTTTGATTTAACGGCTGATATCGATAAACCTAAGGTTAATTCAAACGAGGC
>JBNJFS010000226.1:0-1461 GCA_051747085.1 Bacteroidota bacterium | reverse complement strand
GATACGTTTCTATTTGGATCGCGATGGTTTTATGTTAGTTATTTAGGTATATTGGTTGTTTTTGTTATGATTTTACTCTTACGGCGAAAGAAAATCAAAGAAAATGCTGACATAAAACGTTTGAGAAATAAAACGGCGAATAAATATGCACGTAAACGACTAAAAAATGCATCCCGTTTAATGAAACAAAATCAACGCGAAGCATTTTATGAAGAGTTGGTCAAAGCATTGTGGGGCTATATTAGCGATAAACTGGGAATTCCGGTAGCCCATTTATCAAAAGATAGTGTCCGGGAAGAATTACTGATTAAGCATATTGATAGTCAGTCTGTTGATAGCCTGTTGGGTATTATTGATCGTTGCGAATATGCACGTTACGCACCTGTTACAGAAGAAACAAAAATGGATACCCTTTACAATGATGCAATAAAGGTAATAAGTAAACTACAGCAAAAATTAAAATAGGGTGGGAGAACTAGTTATGAAAAAAATTAGCGCGATATTTATTTTATTTATCTTAACTTTTGTATCCGTACATGCAGAAAATCAGCATACTGAATGGTTAGATTCAGCAAACCAGGCGTATACCAATGGTGATTATGCGCAAGCGATTAATCAATATGAAATGATTTTAGAACAAGGATACGAATCGGCTGCGTTATATTATAATTTAGGGAATGCATACTACAAACAAAATATTATCGACCAGGCGATATTAAATTATGAGCGGGCACTACTCTTAAAACCCAACGATGAAGATATTAAATATAATCTCGAAATGGCTAACCGGCTTACCGTAGATAGAATTGATAAGCTCCCTGAATTCTTTCTTACTGTATGGATTAAAAATATCGTTCATTGGTTTTCTTCCAATCAATGGGCAATAATTAGTATAGGCGCATTTTTGTTAGCCCTGATTTTTATTTTTATTTATTTATATACCCAAAAATACGGTTTAAAAAAGCTTTCTTTCTGGTTAGGCCTTGCGTTTGTTTTCGTTACCATTTTTTCATTGATTTTTTCATATCAACAGAAAAAGAAGATTATAGTTAAAGATACCGCTATTGTAATGTCTCCGTCGGTTACCGTAAAAAGCTCACCCGATATAAGCGGAACCGATTTGTTTGTAATTCACGAAGGAACTAAGGTATGGTTGCAAGACCAGGTTGGAGAATGGAAAGAAATAAAATTGAGCGATGGGAGTAAAGGATGGCTTAGAGCTGAAGATATTGAAGAGATTTAAATTTGAAATTAGTAATTTGTTATTGGATATTAGATTTTTTATAGAATTTGATATACATACGAACTATATATCCAATAAACCAATAACCCCTTTTACCATTTTACTATGTAACACTTCTAAAGAATCATTCTATATTACTTCTTTATTTTAAATTTTATCGCATATTATTGGAAAGGGTTTTGAAGTTTTGTTATCTTATCCTGCCGAAAGCCTTATGA
>JBNJFS010000225.1:0-4325 GCA_051747085.1 Bacteroidota bacterium | reverse complement strand
CGCGGAACATCGTCCAAATAATTATTCAACGGGTCACTTTGGCTGGTATTTAACGATTTTATCCAATCTATCACCGGTTGGCGGTAATGAACGGAAGTATTGTAGGGTTCTTCATCGTAATCAGAAAAATTATTGTTCGATAATGAATAAAGATAATCAATCGTTAACAAAGTATACGTTGAGTCGCTATGTATGGGAGTACCATCCGTTAAATAATTACCGTCAACCGTAGTAAACCCTCCGTGCAAATAATACGGAGCACTTTCCAATAATTCTGCCCCGGTAACCTCCATCTGAATAATATTATTTTCAAAAGGCAATAAACCTACAATAGTTTCCAACGTTATTTCACCGGAAGGTATATCCTGGCGTATTCCTCCGGAGTTGGTTAAGGCAACATCCGCTTCGGGAAATGTTTGCAACCACGAGTCAACAACCATATTGCCCATCTCAACCGAACGTTGATGTATTGTTTCATCAGCATATCCAATAACTTCAGCTAAAATGGCATTGGATTGTTCCACCCATCCTTCAACAACGGCAAGCACTTCTTCATCTATAATTCCTTTATCGTTTTTATGTGTTGAATAAGTAAAATCATCAATGGTATCTTTATTTACATGATATACAAACTCCACTTTTACATACCGTTCCATATCTGCTCCGGATTGCATAAGAACAACACCATCCACTTCTTTTGCTATTAACTGATGACAATGTCCTCCTCCAATAATTTTTATATTATGATTTTTGGCTACGTCAACCAATTGCTCCATTTCATGCTCACAAATATGTCCAATCAGGATTAAAAAGTCTGCCCCTTCATCAATTGCTTGGGGAGCATACGTATTAATTGCCTGTTCGTAAGGCAAAAAATCCAATGTTTCAACATTTTTGGGGAATGTGGTGTTAGGCGTTGATAACGAGGCTAACCCAATGATTCCTACATTTACCCCATGAATTTCTTTAATAATATAAGGTTTAACAAACGATGGGATTTCACCGCTACTCTTTTCAATAATATTAGCGGCTAAAAACGGGAAATTCATTTGTTCCAGACGTTCTTCGAGTATTTCGATGGTAAAATCAAAATCATGGTTTCCAATGGCACTTGCATCGTATTCAAGCGAATTCATCACCTCCACCATGGGCTCACCCATAAACCACGTTGAAACGGCAGGGCCTGTCCAGTTATCGCCACCGCTTAAGATTAAAAAATTTTCCGAACCATCATACTTTTCTTCGGTCTTCCACATACCTGCCAAACCGGCTGCACCATCAGATTCTTCTGTTGCTTCCAACCATCCATGCTCATCGTTGGTATAAAAAATGGTAAATTCAACTAAACTATCATTCGGAAGATTGTTATTATCAACCTCACTATCAGAATTTGTATCACAGGAAAAGTTAATAATCCCCAAAAATAGTCCTAAAATAATTATTGATAAATAGCGCATAATATTAAATTTAAAAAATAAGAATCCGAAAATACTAAAACTATTTATAATTTTTCGGGTTTACATAAACTCTTTTTCTTTTTCGCTTGTAGTCCACATTTTTTGCATGTAAACTTTACCTTTTCCGGGTTTTTATTTTTTACTTTTTCTTTTTTACAAAGCTTTTCAGACATAGATTATATTTTTTTTATTCTAACAGTGAACACAACAAAATGTTTCCAAAAAAAGTGCCTGCCACCCATTGTATAAATTCTATTATTCATTCTTGGTTTTAATGTATATTAGGTGTATTTTTGTGTATGCTTAATTCTGTTTCAACTAAAGAAATTACCGCATTACGGGTGATGAGAGATTTTCTCATGAAAAACGGGCGTATGCCCAGTGTCCGAGAATTGATGAAAGCGATGAACTATAAATCGCCACGTTCGGCGGCTGTTATTTTGCAACAACTTATCGACAAAAAAATCCTGAACAAAAAACAAGATGGCAGCTTACAGTTTGCCCAATTCGAATTTGAAAACGAAACAGACACTGAGCAAACCGTAAAAGTTCCCTTATTAGGGACCGTTGCCTGCGGTGTTCCCATATTAGCCGAAGAAAATATTGAGGCTATGATTGCTGTTTCAACCAAAATAGCCAAACCAACCAATAAATATTTTTTATTGAGGGCTACAGGCGATTCTATGGACAAAAAAGGTATTAATGACGGAGATCTGGTGCTGGTAAAACAGCAGAACACTGCCGAAAACGGAGATATTATTGTTGCCCTTATTGATGATGAGGCAACCATTAAAGAACTAAAAGTAAATCAGCATAATGTGCTTTTACTGCCACACTCGTCAAACAAAGAGCATACACCTATTATTCTCTCTAAAGATTTTAAAGTACAGGGAGTGGTTATCACAACAATCCCCGGCTATACACAATAAAAAATTTGGGGAAGCATCTTCTCCCCTATTCATTCAACCCGCTTTTTAAACACAACAAACGAAATTTTATGAACCAGCTAAACATTCATAGCCCCGATACGAAAACAATCCTTGAAATACCATTTGCAGCAACGAATATCCCTGCCGGTTTTCCTTCGCCTGCAGATGATTATTTAGAAACACCGCTCGACCTGAATAAAAAGCTGATAAAAAATCCGGGAGCTACCTTTTTTGCAGAAATTGTCGGTTCATCGATGGAAAATGCAGGAATACATGATGGAGATATTGTTGTTATTGACAAGTCTTTAGAACCACAAAACAACTCTATCCTGGTTTGTAGCATCGATGGAGAGTTTACTTTAAAACGATTTAAAAAAGCAGATGACGAAACCGGCTATTTAATGCCGGACAATCCGGATTATAAACCCATTGAAGTAAACCGGCACAATCAGTTTATTATCTGGGGAGTAGTAACTTATACCATACATAAACATTAACAAAATGTATGCTTTAGTGGATGCCAATAATTTTTATGCCTCGTGCGAAAGGGTTTTCAGGCCTGAGCTTAACGAGAAACCCGTAGTTGTTCTATCTAACAACGATGGTTGCATTATTGCCCGCTCGAACGAAGCCAAAGCATTAGGCCTGAAAATGGGCGAACCGGCTTTTAAAAGAAAAGCATTTTTACAAAAACATCATGTACACATATTTAGTTCCAATTATGCCTTATATGGCGATATGAGCAAACGGGTGGTTCAGGTGCTCAAAACTTACTCGCCGGCCATTGAGATATACTCCATTGATGAATCTTTTCTTGATTTATCGGATTTTTATCAGGTAAATTATGAGTTATTAGGGAAAAATATCAAAAAGAAAGTTTACAAACACACCGGAATACCTGTTGGGGTAGGCATAAGCACCACCAAGGCCCTGGCAAAAATTGCCAACAGGATCGCCAAAAAAGAAAAACAAAACCAGGGAGTTGCCGTACTCAGCACTGCACGAGATATCAACAGAGCTTTACGCAATACACCCATTGATGATGTTTGGGGCATTGGAAGACAATACTACAAGTTTCTGCAATCAAAAGGAATCTTTACAGCTTATGATTTTACCTGTATGAACGATAACTGGGTGAGAAAAAACCTTACAGTTACCGGCTTACGCCTGAAAAAAGAGCTACAAGGGATATCCTGTATTCCGTTAGAAAGTGTTCTTCCGGCAAAAAAAGCCATTGCCACCACCCGTGGATTTGGAAAAATCATTACCGACAAAAAATACATCAGGGAAGCGGTGGCCACCTATGCCACAAGATGTTCCGAAAAATTACGAAAACAAAAGTCAGTAGCTAACATACTCACGGTTTTTGTCCATACCGACCCTTTCAATGATAATGAAACATACCATTACCTGTCGAAAACCATAAATTTGGGATCCCCTGCTAACAGCCGGAAAGAACTGGTAAAATTCGCTTTAAAAGCTCTAAATCTAATCTACAGGGAAGGCTTGCGGTACAAAAAGGCAGGAGTTATTGTCAGCGGACTCGAGAGTGCAGAAAGCATACAAACCAGTTTATTTTATGATGCAGATATAAATACCAACGAGCAATTATCCAAGGTCATGGATGGGATTAACGAAAAATATGGCCGGGACAAAGTTAAACTGGCTGTTCAGGGTAACGGAAAAGAATGGAAACTAAAACAGGAAATGCTCTCGGGCAGATACACCTCCCGATGGAGTGATATATTAAAAATAAAATGCGGATAAACGGCATCCTTTTATTATCTTTAAATTAAAAATTAAAGATGTGTTTTTACTATTGCTTAACAAAAAAGAATCCCACTCAATTAATTGAAAACAAAGTTATCCGGGAGGAGCAGCTCAGCTTATTCGACAATACTTTTTTAGTAAACGGTTTTGAGCATCCGGCCATGCCGGT
>JBNJFS010000224.1:0-4333 GCA_051747085.1 Bacteroidota bacterium | reverse complement strand
CGAAAGTAAAAAATATAAATCGGTATACCGGATAAATTCTTTAATCTTTCCTTTCAATAACAACCGGAAAGCTTTTCCATTAAAAGATTTAATTCCATCTATGATCCGTTCAAAAACTCCGGTAATTAGGGCTATCGTTCCACCGGAAACTCCAGGAATTACATTGGCTGCCCCCATGGCAAAACCTTTAAGAAAAAATAAAATATGACGTACAATTTTTATAGGCATAAGGGTAAAAATGATATTTAAAAAAAACGAAAACTAATTTTTAAAATAAATTACGATTTCGTTTTGCATGATTTTTCCTATTTCGTCTTTTTTTCTAACTGTTTTTTTTAGTTAGAACATATTTATTCAATAAGTTGTTGACCGATTTATTTTCAATAGCTTCGGGATAAACAACAAAAATTTCAAAGTAAAATATCGGATTTAACTTTAATCCTTTTTCAAAATATTGTACTCCCATATTATATTTTCTTGCTAAGAAATAACATCCAGCCAATCTGAAATACAGAATTGAATTTTTCTTGTTATCATTAATCCCTTGACTTAAAATAGTAATAGCTTTATCATAATTTTTATAAAAAATATAAGCATCGCTGAGCGCAATAATAAAATCGGGTTCTGATGTGTCTAAGGCATATGCTTTCTGATATGCTTTTAAAGCCAGATTCTTTTTATTCATCTCGGTAAGAATATTCCCTAAAAGATAATGATAATCGGGATTATTATTATCTATGGTCAATGCTTTTTTGATTAATTCAAGGGATATATCGTACTTTTGTAATTGGAACATTATACTGGCTTTTCCGGAAATAGCATCAGAAAATTTCTTATCAATATCCAGTGCTTTGTCGTAATACTTTAGAGCCAGCTCCTCCTGATCCAAATTTTCGTAACAATTTCCAATATAGGTAAAAATCTCAGGGCTGTCGGAATCAATATCAATAAACTCCTTATAATTTAGTATTGCTTTATAATGTTGTTCGTCTGCAGAATAAGCATTTGCAAGGCTATAATAAGCCAATGAAAAATCCGAATTAATGGCAATGGCATATTCAAAGGCATCAATCGCTTTTTTGTAGTTATCGACTTTCGTATATAAAATCCCCAAATTATACCATGCATTTTCCGAAAAAGGTTCCTTATCAAGGTATTGCTGATAAAACTTTAAACTTTGTTTTATTTCTCCTGCCTTCTCGTAACAGTATGCAATATCATATAAAAACATGATATTTGAGGGTTCCAGTTTAAAAGCCTCATGTAAATATTTTAAAGCTATTTTATATTTACCTATCTGTTCAAATTCCTGTGCAATCGTATTCAGGGTATCTACTTTATCTTCTTCGAATGCACATTCAACTGCATTATCAAACGCCTCTTCGGCATCATTATATTTTTCCAGAATATTGCATGCTGTTCCTTTAAGAATGAATATCTCCGGATTGGTTGATTCAATATTTTCAATTTCATGAATAATGCGTAGTGCCTGGGCTGCAAATCCTTTATCAATAAAAACCTGTGCTTTTTTTAATTGAATAGCTAAAGATCCTGGATGTTGTTTACTGGCAAATTTTACAACATTTAATGCATTATTGGCTTTATTGGTCTCTATATAAAAATCAATAATATTTTCAAACTCATACACATCAAAAAAATATTGATGTTTATTTTTAATCATATCTTCATAACGATTCACTAACTCGTTATATTCATCACTAAAAAAATCTTCAAAATCTTCCTTCATAAACTCCTAAAAATTATGGCTGCAAAAATACTAATTTTTGTATGGAAAAAAGTGATTCTATCTTACTTTTTGGTTAATAATTTTGCAATGATAAAACCGTTTTATATTCATTGACTAACTCCTTTTTCAACTGAATGAGTTCATGCAAAAGTTCCTCATCAGCCAAGTCTTTTTCCAACAGGTTGTTATAATAATTTAAATCTTCGAGGAACTTCGCGGCAAAGCGAAAATTTTTATTGTGTACTCCGTTATTTTTTATCTTTTGGCACAATTCTAAAAGACCAAAATATGCATCATTAAAATAAATTAAATTTTGGGCATTTTCAGTCCCGTAATATTTCACCAATGCTTTCCAAATCGTTTTGTCGGCATTATAACTACCGGTATTCCAGTAATAATCGGCGGCGGTTATCGCTTTTAAAGCATTTATTTGAGTTAACGAGTCAATATTTAAAATAACTTTCCCGCTGTTATTCATTTGATGAAAGTTTTCTGAATAATCTGCTTTCAGGGGTTCAAATATAGAAAGCACTCTTAACTTTCCGGCATAATAAGATTTAGCTTCCGGAGTACTATATCTTAACAAACTATAATTCAGACTATTATCAAAAAGTACAGGATTGGCTTTGATCAATTTACTCATCCTAAACCACTCGGCATAATCAATCGACGGAGAACAATAGCTTCCACCGGTCCAGTAAATAGGGATGTTTTCTGAAATATTTTTCATTAAATCACGATAAAAGAATTCGGCCTGTCCCATTCCTAAATTAATATAGTCTAACCGGCTCCAGGGCGATAAAAATTCAATATCCGCTTTTATTTTTTTATCCAGCGTATTCAATAAATCACTATGATAGTCTTGAAGGGTTAAGGAAAGATTTTCGTTTGTATTAAATTTTATCCACTCAGGATTTGTTGAATTATAAGACTGCAAATAATCTCCTTTTATTAAAATATTGTTCAGAGATGGAGGGCTTAATGTAGCAATTTTATGAGCAATTAATGTATTTTTCCGGCGAGAAAGCTCATGGTTTAATTTATAATCGACATCAAAATTATCGCTGCCGTTAAATTCTAATAAATCAACCATTATACTGGTTTGTCCAACAAAAATATCGGGGATAACCTGTTCAAATGGATAATATTCTGTCATATTTTCATAAACCTCAAAATACACATGATTCAATTTATGATCAGCAAAGAATTGTAGATTCTTTGTCAACTGGTCAACCGTACCTTTAAATTCATGCAGCAAAAAACTTCGTTGGGTAAAATCAGGATAATCAATAATTTCCGCACTATGATACATAAAATCTTTAATCTTGATTAATTGATTAAAGGTTTGTGCCGCATTGTAATTACCATCATTATCGAAGCCATAAAGAAACACAATATTGGGAGCTTCTTTCAACTGTGTAATAAAATATCCCTGTTCTTTTTTAAGAATTAAAGAATCGGATAAAGATTTCTTATAAGCTTTATAAAGATTTGTTTTACCCAAAGAAACAATAAACGGCTTACTATCAAAATTATTTCGACTGATGTTTGTTATTATGCGAACTTCTTCAGAGGAATAATCCTTCAATGACCGGGTAAAAATATCGTCGAAAGCACTTTTAATTTTTTGTGCTGCCCATAAAGTTTTACGCTGAGGATTTTCAGGAATAAGAATTACAGGATATGTACCTTTTTCAAAAAAAGGTAAGGGTATTAATTTTTTAACATGCTTTGGTTGTGGAATTAGAAGATCATGCGTAGTAAAAGAAGAATCAAAATAAGGTTTCAATCGTTCAAGAAAGGTAAAGTTTTTTCCGGTGTACTCAAAATTTACATTATCAATCCACATAGTACCCGGACCTTTAAGGCCGATAAAAATTTTTACATATCTTGCTTCATCAGGAATGTCTCCATCTACAAAAGGGAATTTAGCTGATTGCCCGTTAATTTCCCCCCAGCCAAACTGATTAATATTCCAGTAATTCGTCAGATTTATGGATTTAAACCCATTATCGATATTAGTGTGTCGATAGGGATCGTATTCATTGCCGGGTATTTCAATTTTATTTTTATCAAAAAATTGTAATCGAATGTTAACAGCATCATGTAATTTAGTGCCTAAACGGGCACGGTTTGGAAAAATATTTTCGAGCTTTAAATACATGCTTAGGGAGTAATTCCCAGGTATTACTTTAATATAATCACTTAAAATTCCAACGCCCAATTCTTCGGTTTCATCGGTTTGTGTTCTGAAAATTTTTATAGCACGAGTTCCTTCAAAAACTTCATCCTGGTTAAATTTTTTGGTTTCAATGTCAACCCATTGAACATTTTCGCCAGTTTTCTTCCATCCGGTAACATCAAATGATTTAATATTACTTTTTTCATAATAAATCTTTCCTGTTTCAAAAGATGGATTAAATATCAGGTTCCCTGATCTTTTTTGATTTTTTCTTTGCGCTATGGGTATAGCTGTAGGCTCTTTCGATGACCAGGCAGCCTGATTATGAATAACTTCGTCTTTTCTTTTACATCCAAAAACAATAGCTATCATTAAACCAAACACCCCTATGATTTTATATTTCG
>JBNJFS010000223.1:0-4339 GCA_051747085.1 Bacteroidota bacterium | reverse complement strand
CTATCTGTTCCGAGGCAGCTAATATACCAATAGCTAAAGGCAGGTCGTAAGCAGATCCTTCTTTCCGAATATCGGCAGGTGCCATGTTAATCACGATTTTTTTGCCGGGTACTTTGTACCCGTTGGTTCTTAGGGCGGAATCTATTCGTTGCTGACTTTCTTTAACAGCGCTATCCGGTAATCCGACAAGGTGAAAATTAACTCCCTGCGACACACTTACTTCTATGGTAATGGTTGTAGCACTTATCCCTTGTACAGCACTTCCATAGGTTTTGACCAGCATAAAAAATAATTTTAGTTTTAAAAAAGATTTTTTTCGATATAATGAATTAGAGCATGTATTACTTTGATATGTATTTCTTGAGCACGATCAGCATAATCAGCATAGGGAGCACGAATTTCAACATCACAATTTTGAGCCAGTTTACCTCCTTTTTTTCCGGTTAGTGCCACCACTTTTATTCCTTTTGTATTTGAAACCTCCGCTGCTTTTAACACATTGGCTGAATTGCCGCTGGTACTAATGGCAAGTAATACATCCCCCTCCTGTCCAACAGCTTCGATATATCTTGAAAAAATGTAATCGTAGCCATAGTCATTTGCCGTACATGTTATATGTGTCGGGTCGGAAATGGAAATAGCAGCCACGGCAGGCCGGTTTTCTCTGAAGCGACCGGTAAGTTCTTCGGCAAAATGCATGGCGTCGCCCATTGAACCACCGTTACCGCAGGAAATAATTTTTTTTCCTTTTTTTAAAGCATCGATAATGATATCAGCTGCTGACTGGATTTTTACCAAATTACTTTCGTCCTCGATAAAAGTGTTTAGTATTTTTTGTGCATCTATAAAATCTGATTTTATCGTATTCATGATCATTCGTTTTTTGCAACTGCTAAGTTAAAAATAATCTTTTTTATAAACATAGTGTAAATAAATTAATACAATTATTTGTTTATAAGACAGCCAAAATTGGAAGGAGATGATTTTTTAAACTTATCGGGAGCTTTTTTTTCATTAAATTAATTGTTAAACTTGCTTAGATATTTTCTTACAGGTTCTAAAGTATAAATCTATATTTTATCAATGATTTATTTACTTTTGTGTAATTTTGATACGATAACCTGAATTTTATTTATGAGCAAGATTAAATTAAATGTATTGGGGATATCCTATAGCCAGACGCAAACCGGCGCATATGCCTTGGTTCTGACGGAAGAAAATGGGGAAAGACGTATCCCGATAATTATTGGTGGATTTGAAGCGCAGGCTATTGCTATTCAGCTGGAAGGTTTAAAACCTCCTCGTCCGTTAACACACGATCTATTCTTAAATTTCGCAACATCCTTTGGAGTTAGCTTGCTCGAGGTTAATATATATCGCCTGGAAGAAGGGGTGTTTTACTCTCAATTAATTTGCAATAACGGGAAAAATAATATCTCCATTGATGCCAGAACTTCTGATGCTATTGCCCTTGCATTGAGGTTTAAATGTCCGATTTATACTACCGAAGAGATTTTACAAAAATCAGGTATCGTAATTGATATTGAGAGTGAAGATAAGATGCAATCTCAGAAACCAACCGAAGATGAATCGTCAGATAAAAAAGCACCGGATTTATCCTCCATGTCCAGATATGAATTCGAAGATTTAGATATTGAGGCCCTGGAAGCACTTCTGGATGAGGCAGTAAAAAAAGAAGAGTATGAGAAAGCATCGATTATTAGAGATGAAATCAATAAACGTAAAAAAGATTAAGAAAATTAAATTTATATAAATGAAAAAACTACTCGTTCTCTTTTCTCTTGTAATCGTTATTGCAGGAGTTTTTGCATCACAAAGTAATACAAACGAACCCCAAAGTATTTTAGCAAGTGATACGACATCCGTTAAAACGGACTCGGTTGATTCATCCGATTATTTAGTATCCGAACAAACCGAAGAGGAAGTTGAAGAAGAGGTTTCTAAATCCAATATACTTATAAAAGGGAAGGATGATTCCGGGTTTAGTTTTGTTACTATCCTTCGGGGACTTTTAGGAATGGTGGTAATTATTATATTAGCCTGGATTTTTAGTGCTGACCGGAAGAATGTAGATTGGATTGTTATTGGCAAAGGACTTGCCATTCAGTTAATTCTGGCTATAAGTATTCTGTACATTCCGTTTGTCGCTTTTTTCTTCGAATTTGTTGGTAAAATCTTCGTTAAGATACTGGATTTTACCGATGCCGGGAGTACATTCCTTTTTGGTTCTATTATGGACACCGATTCTATGGGGATGATTTTTGCTTTTCAAATTTTACCTACCATTATTTTCTTTTCAGCCTTAACCAGTGTATTGTTTTATTGGGGTATAATACAAGTTGTTGTAAAAGGTTTAGCATGGTTAATGATAAAAGCCATGAAATTGTCGGGAACAGAAAGCTTGTCTGTTGCCGGTAATATTTTTCTAGGTCAAACAGAATCTCCTTTAATGATAAAAGCATACCTGCCCAAAATGAATGATTCTGAAATGTTATTGGTAATGATAGGAGGAATGGCTACTGTTGCCGGAGGTGTGTTGGCAGCATATATCGGGTTTTTGGGTGGTGACGATCCTGTACAAAGGGTTCTGTTTGCGAAACACTTGTTAACTGCATCGGTAATGGCTGCCCCCGGAGCAATAGTTATTTCTAAGGTGTTAATGCCACAGACTGAAAAGCCGGAAAAAATCCAGAAAGAAACCGATGTCTCTATGGATAAAATTGGATCTAACTTTTTGGATGCCCTTTCAAATGGTACGATTGAAGGATTAAAGCTGGCTGCTAATGTGGGTGCCATGTTGCTTGTATTTTTTGCTTTTATTGCCATGGTTAATTTTGTTTTTACAAAAGTAGGTGCATGGATTAACCTGAATGAAGTTATTGCACAAGCTACTGACGGGCAGTATGATGGCCTGTCGCTCGAATTTATTTTAGGCTATTTGTTTGCTCCCTTGATGTGGGTTATTGGTGTGGCTAAAGAAGATGTGGCGCTGTTAGGAAGATTGCTGGGTGAAAAATTAATTGCCAGTGAGTTTGTAGGATATACCAGTCTGGCCACGTTAAAAACTACAGGAGATGCTGCTTATGGCAGCTTCACACAATATAAATCCATTATTATGGCAACCTACATGTTATGCGGGTTTGCCAATTTTGCTTCAATTGGAATACAAATTGGAGGTATTGGAGGATTAGCACCCAACAAAAGAACTTTTTTATCTAAACAAGGAATGAGAGCTTTAGCAGGTGGAACACTGGCCTCTTTATTGTCTGCTACGATTATTGGAATGATACTTGGTTAAAGACCTACAAAAATGCATATGAAATATAAACATTTCTTCGTTTTTATTTTTTTATGGCTGGTTTCAGTTGCTAGTTACGGGCAGCCAGACGAAGGTAATACAGATTACCTGGTTACTATCCATACCGATTATGGGAAAATAAAAATCCTTTTATTTGATGATACCCCAATTCATAAAGAGAATTTTATTCAATTAGCTCAGGCAGGAGTTTATGATCATATTGTTTTCCATAGAGTGATTGATAATTTTATGATTCAAACAGGAGATAATACCACCCGAAATAAACCAGTTGATTATAGCCCTTCAGTTATTCAGCGTACAATTGCCGCTGAGATTAGACCGCATCATAAGCATGTACGAGGTGCTGTGGGAGCAGCAAGGTATGGAGGATCACAAAATCCGCAAAAACGATCGAGTGGAACCCAGTTTTATATTATTCAAAACTGTAACGGAGCTCCTCATCTGGATGGTGAATATACTGTTTTCGGGCAGGTTATGAGTGGATTTGAAGTAATAGATGAAATTGCTTCACAGCCCGTGAATGAAAAGAATAAACCTGTTGAAGAAATACGTATTACCGTAGATATTCAGGAAGTTGATAGGGCAGATATTAATAAATTTTATAATTTTACCTATTAAAATCATTAATCATTTTTTGATATGAAAAAGATAGTTGTTTTAGGTGCAGGACTTATTGGAAAAGCAATTGCCGTTGATTTGGCAAAATCTTTTGAGGTTACTGCTGTTGATATTAACCCTTCGGAGTTGGAGAAGTTTAATAAATATGAAAATATATCAACCCAAATTGCCGATTTGGCTGATGTGGAAGAATTTACCCAGGTGATAAAAGATTTTGATTTGGTTATCGGGGCTTTACCCGGATATATGGGGTATAATGCGGTTAAACAATCTATCTTAGCAGGGAAGGATATTATTGATATTTCTTTTTTTAGAGAAGAACCCTATGATTTGGATCAATTAGCGAAAGAAAAAAATGTAACAGCAATTATCGATGCCGGT
>JBNJFS010000222.1:0-4352 GCA_051747085.1 Bacteroidota bacterium | reverse complement strand
CTCGAAAACCAGAGTAAACTCCCTTTATTGCTGATTCAAATCCTTCTGCATTAGAGAACAGTTGCTCGTCTATCAGTCCATCGTAAGGTATAAGGTCAAGACGATCTTCACAGGATGTTATAAAAATAACTCCCAGTATTATAAATATATTAATTAATTTCTTCATTTTATTATTTGTTTTTTAGTTATTAGAAGCTAATGTCTAAGCCAAAAGTAAATGAACGCAAGGCAGGATAGCTATACAAAGCATATAAACCAGGAACAAAACTTTGTTCATCACCCAACTGGTTTTCTCCTGAACCTATTGATACTTCTGGGTCTCCTTCGAAATTAGTAATTGTTAATAAATTTTGAGCTTGAGCATAAATCCTGACTCTGTCAATATTTATCTTAGAAATCCAATTTTTAGGTAAGGTATACCCTAAAGTCAAATTTCTGAATCTCAGATAAGATCCATCTTGCAAAAATCTATCCGTAACCTGATTCGAATTATTAAATGGTCTTGGCAACACATCAGTATCTCCGGGCTCTTTCCAATAATCCATTGCATCTACTCGCTGATTAAAATAATAGGCATCTCCATCACTAAGCATATTATATGCCATATAATTATAAATATAGTTACCATATTTAAACGAGAAATCAGCACTTAAATCAACACCTTTATAGTTAAGGTAGGTACTAAATCCACCAAACATGCTAGGGAGTGGTGATTTACCAGACAATACCACAGCGTCACCTGAACTAAAAACATTGGTAATATTTCCATCTGCATCATAATACAAAGCATCTCCATTATCTGGATCTACACCTGCATATCTTGGCAGATAAAATGTAAAGGGCTCTTCACCTTCTTTAAGTACGCTTATTCCATTGATAACAATTTGCTCTTGTCCGCTTAATTGATTAATTTCATAATCAATAAAAGTAACATTGGCTCCAAGATTCCATCTAAAATCACTGGTTCTGATTATATCTCCATTTAAGGTTACTTCAAGTCCATTGGTTACCATCTCACCAGCATTTATATACTGTGAGTAGGCACCACTTTCCCAGCTTAATGGATTCTCAAACAAGAAATCATCTCTGGTATTTTGATAATAATCAATGGTACCGTTTAGTCTGTTATTAAATAACGCAAACTCTAACCCTGCATTTAATGAACGTTGAGACTCCCATGTTAATTCAGGATTTCCAACAGAGCCATTGATTATTGCTGCAGTTTGTCCACCATATGAACCAAAAACATAATATCCCTGGCTTGCATAGTTTGGAATATTCCAACTTCCTAAAGTTCCATACGAAACGATTAATTTTAATCTATCCATATAATCCAATGTCATAAAATCTTCTTCGGTAATATTCCATCCTAAACTAAAACTCCAGAAGTTACCATATTTAACATCTTCACCAAATCGTGAAGCTCCGTCACGACGTATTGAAGCATTTGCTAAATATTTACCATCAAAATCGTATCCAATAGCTCCAGCCAAAGACCAAATAGAATATTCTTCACGGGAGGTAGTAGCCTCAGTTGCCACAGAACCATTGTCTTGTGTTGTTAGCAAGGGTGAAGCAAATCCTTTACTTGTCAAACGATAATCTTCAAAACCCCCTTCGGTAAATTCGTTAAAAGCAGTAATATCTATATTATGTAAACCAAATGACTTCTTATAAGTAAATTGATTTAACCAGGTCCAGTCATACGAATCTGTTCCTTCATCTGTTTTATTTCCCGGGGCACCTGGGTCACCTACATAACCATCTAATACAGATCCTGGTTGCATATAATATTCTCTTTTATAACGAATGTAGGATCCAGATGCTTTAGACATAAATTTTAATCCTTCAATAATTTCATAATCAGCAAATACATTTCCCAGGAAGCGGCTAAATGCCTCTGATTCAGGATTATTTTCAAGAGCTTCCAAAATAGGTAAACCTGCCATTGTTAATGAATAGATAGGATCACCATTATCATCTAACACCAAACTCCCATCCGAATCATGCTGATAAACCGGGGTATAGGGATTATAATCATACATGGCTCTGATAGGATTCTGAACATTATTTCGGTCTCTGGGTTCATCAGAAGTAGAGTGCGAGCCACTAACAGCTGCTCCAATTTTTAATTTATCCGTTAATTGGCTATTCAAATTTAACCTGGCTGATATTCTTTCAAATCCATCCAGTTTTTGAACAATACCACTATTTTTATCATACCCAACAGAAGTATAAAAGGTGGTATTCTCATTTCCTCCTGATGCCGATAAATTATACGATTCAATAGTCGCTTGTTTTAGAATATCATCTTGCCAATCGTGGTCGTAACCTAAAAGCAACTGCTTTTCTTCCGGAGTATAAGTCACCCCCAAACTTTCTTCATATTCAATTTTTTGTTCAGCATTCATCATCTCAAATGGATCATCCGTTTTATTAGCTATCCCATATCGTGATGAAAATTCAAACTTTGTTTGACCGGCTTTACCTGATTTCGTGGTTATAACAATTACACCATTAGCCCCTCTGGATCCATAAATTGAAGCAGCAGATGCATCTTTCAGGATGGTCATAGATTCAATATCCTTAGGATTAATACCACTTACTTCTTCTTCATCCAGATATACTCCATCTACAACATAAAGAGGTTGTGCTTTGTCCCCACCTGTAGTATTTAATGAGATAGCTCCTCTTACTTTTATGGTCGCAGTTTGTCCTGGTTTACCATTTAAAGCCGTTGCATCAACTCCGGCAGCTTTACCTTGCAACATATTGTCAATAGAAGTAGAAGGAACCATCGTTTCCAGCGTTTCATTTGAAACGACAGAAACTGAGGAAGAAACGACTTCTCTTTTTCTGGTTCTATAGCCAGTAACAACTACTTCATCCATCTCCAGAACATCTGCTTCTAATACAACGTCAATTATCGAACGCCCGGCAATTTGCTCTTCAACTGTTTGCATACCCACAAAACTATAAAATAAGGCTACGGCGTTTTCAGGTACTGTTAAAGAATAATTACCATCCAGGTCAGTGGTTGTTCCAATTGTAGTATTATCTTTTACTACAACAGAGACTCCGGGAATGGGTTCACCGGTTTCTGCCTCGGTTACCGTACCCGTAATCTGCATTTGTGCTGCGGCCTGAAAACCAACAAACAGCAAAAATGCCAGTAAGATTGTCATTTTTTTCATAAATCATTTTTTTAGATTAAAAATTTAGGATTTAACAAAAAGGCTGTAAAATGAAATTGAATATAATTACTTATGAACCTAAGATCTTATCCAAAAAGCACAATACAAACCTTTTTTACTATTATCGGGGCTAAAATATTGGAGATGATTGTAAATAAAAAAAAATATCAATATACTACGGTTAAGTGTATAACATAAACCGCTTACATGCAAAATTCTGTAATATTTGAAACCAAGCCATTGAATATATATCCCATTTATTTCAATAAAACAAGGCAAACCATAAAAAACAAACAGCTCTTCAACCTATTCATGTCAAGTCATTGGTTATTGTTTTATTGTTATTTATAGATAGTAATTGGCTTTTTATAGATTTATTTTTAAATCTTTAATATGTTAATTATTTTTATATCTAAAAATTAAGGCAATTATATTTATGCTGGAAAAACTAATCTTTAGTAATAAAATTAACCATAAAATAACTAGGCATTTTATTTATTGGTTTTATATATACGCTTATCTTTTTTTGATAATAGGTTTTATCCCGGAATTGTTTTATACTTTTATAATAGAAGTACTGATTCACCTGTTTATTTCTGTAATCTTTATCTATTTTATAATTTATTTCCTTTTCCCCCGATATTTTCTAAAAAAAAAATACCTGAAGTTTATCTTTAGTTACATCTTAATAATGCTCATTCATAATGATTTAATAAGATTATTCCTTTATTCAAATGTCGAACCTATTTTCTTCACCAGCACTTTTCCTTCCAATTTACTTTCAGTTAGTAAATCGTGTATTGTTAGATTTTTTTCAGCTATTTCAAGATTTGTTGTGATATCTGCACCTGCTTTAATGATTATAATTTTTAAATTCTGGAATCAAACAAATATCAAAAATAAAGAACTGGAAAAAATAAATTTGGAGAACCGGATGCAGTTACTCAGAAATCAAATTCATCCCCATTTTTTATTTAATACCTTAAACAATCTTTATTCCCTTGCGGTTGATCGTTCAGATAAAGTACCTGAAATAATTATTAGAATATCAGATATTTTAAGGTATATTCTTAAAGAGCATAATAAAGAAATTGTTACCCTAAAAGAAGAACTTGACATTATATATACCTATATAGATTTGGAAAAATTGAGGTATGG
>JBNJFS010000221.1:0-4355 GCA_051747085.1 Bacteroidota bacterium | reverse complement strand
GAAACCATCTGTTCCATCGACGAAGAAACCTCTTCGGCTGATGAAGCCTGCTCGTTACTGCCCTGCGACATCTCCTGCGAGGTAGAACTCATTTGCTGACTTGCAGTAGCTATATTATCTGACCCTGACAATACACTACCTATTACATCACTGAGTTTATTAACCATTAACTGCATAGCATTCGCCAGCCGGCCAATTTCATCTTTGCGCTCGGTAAGGCTCCTTTCTACATTGATGGTAAGATCTCCCTCGGCAATGGTTTCAGCAATCTCAACCCCACGGTTAATCCCTGTGGTTACCATTCGTGTAATAAATATTCCAAGGAATATAGCAATAATAACACCTATAATAATTCCGGCAATTACCATGGCATTGCTTGCACTAATGGTAGCATCACCCGATGCCACATCTTCTTCTGCAACCTCTATATTAATATCCATCAATTCATTAAACAGAGCCATGGTTTCTTTCTGTGCATTTAATGATGCGGTATTAAGCACTCTGCTCATCTCCTCAAACTGGCCTTCGGCAGCCTGAGCTTCACTATTAATTGTCTCAAAGTAATGAAATACATTTTCTGCTGCAGGCATCATTACATTGGTGTAATGATCTAAAGCAGCATCGTTATTACCCTGCCTGATGTATTGTTTAATCCGGCCTACAGCAGCATGAAAAGTATCATGGTCATCTTTCAAATCCCTTAAACCGGCGTTTATTATCTCATTGTCGGTTTCAAAGTCAGGCAGCCATTGGCCAAAGTTACATTGTGTCGGGTCATCACCGCCATCAAAGGTTTGTCCCATCTGAATAGCATTCATTGTTTGTACTTCCAGTGCATAATGATCTTTCATAAACTTTTCAAGGTCGCGTACTACGGCAATGGGGTTCATTAGGTCAATATCCATAACATCGGCATGCTCTGCATCCACTTGCTGAGCGTTGATATCCCGCCATTCTGCAAGTTTCTCCATCGTTTCATTGTAAACTTTTGCTTCTTCTTCCGTTTGATCCAATGGTGCAAATAATTCATTATAACGTGTATAATCCTCGCGCGAAGCTTGGATTTCTTTCAATATATTTTCTCTTTCAGAGCGCGTAAGGGTTAAATCGAGTAACCTGTAGTATCCTTCCTGTACCTTTTCAATACTATGTTCCATTTGTCCCAGATATTGAATACTCGGCATCCTTACATCCGATACTTCGTGAAAAGAATTACCAACGTTTTTCAAACTCATGAGTCCGATAACGCCTATAATAACTGCGATCAATACCACCGATAAGAACCCGGTAAGTATTTTAGTTCCTGTTTTTAGATTTTTAAAATTCATAGCGATCCGTTTTTTATTAATGAATTAATTTATTTTACTACTTCTTTTTGTTTCGATTTATCTTTCAATTCAAGTATTTCCTTCCCTGTAAAAAGTTTTTCCATATCAAGAATCATGATAAATTTATCATCGACATTGACCATTCCGGAAATAAACTGCGATTTATATTTATCACCGATGGAAGGAGGAGGTTGGATTTGTTTGTTATCAATCTCCAGCACGGCCACAACCTGATCGACCAGTGCACCAACATAAACCTTTTCGTTGTCAAACATCAGTTCTAAAACTACGATACAGGTTTTATCGGTATACACTGTTTCGGACAGACCAAAACGCAGGCGTGCATCAATAACAGGTAATACCATGCCCCGTAAATTAATTACTCCTTTCATATAGTCGGGTGCTTTAGGCACCTGGGTAATAGGGGCTAATTCAAGGATATTCAACACCTTATTAACATGCAGGGCAAATTCTTCATCTCCCAGCTTAAATGTTAAATAAGAGTTTATCTCCGACAATTTCTCATCTTTCATAATGAATTGTTTTTTAATTGTTGATTATTAAAATGATTATATATCTTATTTTTTAAGGCTTGTAAATTAAGCGGCTTGGTTAAAAAATCACTGGCCCCCAGTTCAAATGCCTTTTTGATGGTTTCGGGATTATTATCAGCTGAAATGATTATTACCGGAATATGCTGATACTCATTGTTTGTTTTAATTTTTTTAAGAATGGTAAAACCATGCTCATGCGGAAAGAGTAAATCGAGTAAAATAATATCAGGTTCATTTTCCTGGATTAACCGATAGGCTTTAAACAGATTTTTGGCTATGGAAACATTATACCCTTCACCTGACAGCACACCATTTACCAAACTAAGGTAGGAAACAGAATCATCGATTAGTAAAATTTTTGGATTAGCCATTTTTCCCGGTTCTTTAATTTCTATTCAAATGTACGCCGGTTAACATCTGATTTTAACAGGGGAAATACGCGTTTTGTAATACAGGTGTTTTTACCTGGTTGTTGGGATCGTGTAATGGATAGTAATGAAGAATGCTAACAGATTAGTTTTACCGCTAAAAAAGTAGAAAAAATGCTTTGAAAAAGGATAAATATGATCATTTGGGTATAAATACCTGCTGTTTGGAGTCGGGTTTTTCTTTCTGGTTATAAAATCCTGCCAGAGGTTATCACCCTTGCAGAGATTTAAACCGGCTAAAGCCGATTGCTTATATCGCTTCCTGGAGCCGTCAGCTAAAGCAGACGGTAAAAAATTGTTCTTTTGCCTGGCCGCCTGACCAATGTCAATTAGTTAAGCTTATGTCACCCTTCGACAGGCCTGCCTGTTCGGCAGGTGAACTCAGTGTGACATTCGCTTCTTATTGTCAGGCTGAGTTTGTCGAAGCCTTATAAGATTCAATAAGTTAGTTGTTTCTTAACTTATTGGCATTGATCCGCCTGACCGCTTGGAGCGGCTTGGCGGATTATTGACAACAGAGAAACCCGGGCTTTAGCCCTTTTTAGAATTAATAGTGAGGGCTTCGCTCAAAGCGAAACCTGCCACCAGCAGGTGAACCCTCACTTAGGCTGAAAGTCTCGGCGTGACTTAAAGGCACACCGAGACTCTGATTGAATCAGTGCTTGCTGCGGTTTTTTACTGCTACATTTTACCCCGAGGCAAGTCCGCCAGGCGACTAAGAATTCTGATTAGTGCCAGCTAGAAAACTACTTTTTTAAAGTCTTTGATAAAAAAGCGTCAAAGACAAGGCTTTTGAAGTTTTTGAATCCAAGGAGTTTACATTTGGTAAATGACTGATTCAAAAACAAGAATAACGCAGTATTTGGCGTTTTCTTGCAAAGACTAATCAACCGGCTGGAAGCCGGTGATCCGGATGATTATCTACTGCAAACAATAAAAACCGTATTTTACGGCAAAAATAGCCAGGCATACCGAATTTTTGCAGGAGGTTTTACTTAACAAATTAGCCCGGTGTCCTTCAACAGTACGTTCGCTGATATTTAATTTTATTCCTATTTCGGTATTCGATAAACCTTCACAAATTAAATTCAATATTTCTTCTTCGCGTTTCGTAAGCTCAACAGGTGTTTTTTGTGGAATAAAAGGCTTATCCCGGGGTTGTAAATCCGTATTTAATCGTAAAGTAGCAATCAAACTTTTTTTACCCCGGATATTTAAAGTATTTCCCGTCATAGCTACTTCGATAATTTCCTGATCTCCCCGAATGGCTCTGAATTCAATTTCAATATCTTTATGGATACCTCTGAAACAACGGCTGATTTTATCGATCACAAAATGGATATCATCTTTGTAAATGATATTCACCAGATTCATTCCCAGCAGTTCTCTTTCAGAGTATGCAACAATCTCACAACACTTCTTATTCACATAAGAAATTTTTTCATCCTGGTAAATAAAAACTCCGGTATTTGAATTTTGCATCAAGGTATGAAACTTTTCATCGGCAAGGTTTATAATTTTCTCCTGTTTTTCCAGTCTTATTTGTATCAAATTAAGCAGATCATCTGAGTTAAAAGGCTTAACAAGGTAATCATCAGCACCCAGGTTCATCGCTGCCCGTATCTCATCTCTCGAGGCATCATTCATTAAAAATACAAAAGGAATGATGGCTGTTGAATTGATTTGTTGCAGGGTATTAAATACTTCATACCCGCTTAAATTAGATACCTCCGAATCGCATAAGATAATATCGGGAGAAAATTCCAGTGCTTTTTGTATCCCGGACGAGCCATCAGAAACGCCGGCAACATTAAACCCTTTATTTTGAAGAAACTCCCCGGTTTCATCTAATATACTTTTATTTTGTTCAATCAATAAGATACGTTTCATGTATGCCTTTCTGGTAATTTTCTTAAACCTAAAAATAGTAAAATTTATTTCTCTTCTTAAATAATAAAAGAAGTATTTGCTAATCCTGATATCCGGGCAGGATAAAATAAAATTCAGAACCTTTATTCAGTTCAGATTTAACACCTATCTTCCCA
>JBNJFS010000220.1:0-4358 GCA_051747085.1 Bacteroidota bacterium | reverse complement strand
ATTTTAGTGATGTTGCGTATGCATTGTATGCATCATTGAATTTCAGTACTGTGCTGCCGGCGGTATTTGTAACAGCTGAACTGGTGGCAACTTTCAGGCTCCGGAATTTAAATAAACCTCTTTGGAAAACCGGGCGAAAACTTCCGTGGGTATTTTTTATTTCAGGGTGGATCATGCTGATTTTGTTTCTGGCATGGCCGCGAATATTTTTTCCGTTTGTCTGGATATCGGTTTATTTTATAATAGAACCTGTTAATTATCGGTTGGGTTTCACGAACTTGCTTCGCCCTACTCAAAAAGGCAATTGGCGACCGGTTTGGAACCTTTGGATTGGTGTGCTGATATGTGGTTTTTTCTGGGAAATGTGGAATTATTATTCCTTTCCCAAATGGACCTACGAACTGCCTTATTTGAACGAACCAAAACTTTTTGAAATGCCCCTTGCAGGATACCTGGGTTACCTGCCGTTTTCGCTGGAGTTATTTGCGTTGTATAACTTATTGACCGGGGTGTTGCGGCTGAATGTTTTTAAGGATTATGTACGTGTTGGCCCCCAATAGATTACTCCCGTAATTTTTAACATTTAGATAATAGTGATTAAGCTGCTGCAAGTGAGTATGTAAGCGTCTTGTATAAGATGAAAAACCCCAATTCCCGGGGGTTTATTTCCTTTATCTCTTTTTGGGGAACCTGGGCGTCCGCAGAATCATTGTTGGCTTTCATGAAAATTCCTGCATGCAATTTTTTTTTGATTTGGAGTAGTTTATTTCGCGGTCGGTTTACGATGGAAGGACATTGCCCAATTATACAGGACCAGGGCAATTTCCAAGATCGGCGACTTCAAATCAACGATCCCTCATAAAAAAGCCCGGCAAAACCGGGCTTTAGATTACACCTATGAATGATAATTATTAATCAAAAGCTATCCAATGATTTTCTTTTTTTTATTTTTAATTAAAATACGTTTACTCGGTATCTTTACACTTTACCCTATTCGAATATTATTCATTCTTATTATTTTTGTTTTTTTGTAAATGCATCAATACTAATTTCTTCTGATTTTAGGAATTCCAGAAAACTTATTTCTCTGTAAACACAAGTTTGTTGAATACTTAACAGAACTACATAATCATTTATACTTTTCATTGTAAACAATCCATTGTTTTCTCTTCTGTATTTTGCAAAAGCTTTGATTGCATGTTCAGCGTTATTGTTGTTCCATGGAATATTATCGTAATCTAAAAATGTAAATAATCTTTCTTTGTTTTTATTAAGGCGTTTTTTGTACTTGACACAAAGTTCTGTATCATGCTCAATTTTATTTATTTTATTGAAAAAACACTCAACCTCTTTTTTGTGTTTTTTCAAATGTATATGTGATAATCCGAATCTATCTATTGTTTTTATAACATTTCGCAACAATTTCCCAAACATTTTAACAAATTCTTGAAATTCTTTATTGAATTGATTTTTTAACAAATCATTATTAAGGTCTCTAATTAAATGTATTAGACACTTCTGATGTTTACAGGGCAAATTATCATAACCTGAATAAAAATCACTTACTAAAACACCGCTAAATCCTTTCAGAAAATTAAGAAGAAAGTCAGCTTCTCTATTGTCTGTGAAATAGTATAATACTGTATCATAGTTTGTTAATACCCAAATATATGGTGAAGAAAAACTCCTGACCTTTACATCCGTTTCATCCGCATGGATTAAAGTTCCTGAAATTAAATTGTGTTTGATTTCTTGGTAAGTATTTTTGTATTTTTTTGCAATTTTTTCTTTAAACTCATAAATACAATGACCAATTTCTATATTGAAAATCTCTTTCAATATTTCAGCAACTTTTGTTAATGGAACACGATGAGATATATATAAATCAATAGCCCATGATAAAAGGTTATTTCCATACCCTCGAAGATCTTTGAAATTTACTGGCATTAACTTTGCATTGCAATCATTGCAGATTTGAATACCCCCATACAATTCTTTATTAGATCGCTTAATTCCATTTCGAATAAATTCCAAATCCACAACAATCCCATAGCTTGATGATTTTTTGAACAAGGAATTACTTCCACAAAATGGACAAACATCATAAAACAAGTTAATATGTTTATCAATTTTAATCTTCTTGTTTTGTCCTTTTTCTTTTCTTTTGATTATTTTTTTTATCGTATTATTGGTTCTAAAATATATTTTATCTCTTTGATAGTTAAAATAGGATACCCTATTAATTTGGTCAAAATCATTTATTTTGTAATCAGTTGTGCCCCACTTTTTTATATTTTCTGTTTTTACCTTGTTGACTTCTTTGAAGTCTACTGTTTCTGCATCGGGAATATTAATTATCCATTCAACAACAGTAATCAATGCTTTACAATCCTCAATATTGTACAGCAACAATTTTTCTTTATATTCTTCATGTGAGGTTATTTCCCAGCGAAACCGCCAAATAATACTTTGTAAACCGGAAGCATTTTTCTCAGTCCAATTATATTTAAGGAAATTAGCAATATCCTTTAATCCGTTAGTATATGTAGGAGGGTATATATTTAAAGAAAAAATATTTAAAACATTGAAGCAATGCTTGATTACCATTTTTATATTTTCCTCATGCATGGGAAATTCTTTTGCAATACGCTTTAATGCCCTAATCTCATAACTTCCATAGTGATAAGCAGTGTAATTATTTAGGGGGTTCAATAAATTAATAAAATTCTCAAATATGTTTGCTTCTTCATCCTTATTATTAGCCCAAAAACTGTGTTCTGTTGTTTTATTCTGTTGTTTTATAATAACACCAATTAAATAAATAAAATTTCTATCTGTTATTCCCTCAAAATCAAGATAAACTTCAGTGTCAACTGGTTCTAATATAGGCTTCTCAATAACAAATGTATTCTTTTCCCTTATTGCTAATGCTTTAAGTTCTGGTATAAACTTTCGGTTTGTAACCCATTTTTTTTTGGGACGAAATAAATAGGATAATTGTTTAATAGAAAAAATACCTCTATCATTTTTCTTTTTAATTTCAGCTGGCTTCAATGCTTCCATTAGACTCAAATCGTCTTTCTCTTTAAGTTTATCCTTACATTTTTTTTTATATTCACAAATTCTGCAATGTTTGTTATTGAAGTAGTGAGGAGATTTTGAAGTGGCAAGTATATTTTCTATGTTGTTGAACTGTTTCTGTGTTGCTATTTTATGGAGCTTGGTTTTAATCTTTGTTTGTCTTAAATTGTCTCCAAAAATTATTTTGCAACTCTCTATTAGCAATCCAAACTCTTTATAAATTACAAAAGCTTGTAATAAAATAAATTGCTTGTCTAAAATCGTTACTTTATTATTCGGAGTTATAAAAATAGGAATACATTTCTTTTTGTCAAGAAACTCTACACAATCAAGTAATAAATTCACATTTTTATTACTGAAAAGCATATTTATAGCAAAATTATTTTTTTTTGTGAAAGAATAATTCTTGTCTATTATTACATTAACTCCTTTTTGCAATAAAATTTGTGTATAATTATTTATTGTATTTTGTTTTAACTGTTTGCATAGATTTTCATATTCTGAAATACTACCGATTATTTTTTTACTTTTCATAAAGCTTTTATAATCGCAATATAAAGAAGCTTGCAATATATCATTTGTAATTTCCATATTTTACTATCATTAAAATTGTACTTCTATTTTCATATATTACAGCAACATGAAACGTTTCACATTTCAAAGCACCAACCTATCAACCCACCCGATCATTAATTATTTGTTATGTTGTTTAAATATAGTACTTTTCGCGCAACGTATTATGACCGCATGCTGGCAAATCGTGCACATTTTCTTCCAATTCATTTGGGGTAATAATTTTTGGCCAAAAGGCTACTGTTTAACAGTTGTTTTGCGAGAAATAATAGCTTGGAAATCACTTGTTACCTGGTTTTTCAAAATAAAAAATTGGTTTAATAAAGTTGCGTTATTCTCAGATAACGGGTAATTTTAAGTTTTTTTTGAAAATTTAATTAAGGAATGCAGTTAGCCTGGTATTTTTACTATTGTAGTTTGGGGAATAGTTTCTACTTCAAATTAAATCGTTTTTTTGAAAATTGTTTCAGGTTATTCCAGATAAAGCCAAGATTTTCTGAATGTTCTATCAATGTATTCAATCCCTCAATTATTTCAGGGGTGAAAAATGGATATTCGTGAGTTATTTTATTTCATAATTCAACTGCTTGCCGGGTAATGGAACTATGAAACTGTTTTTTTTGTCTTGTAGAATCGGTATCGAGAATGACATCTATTTTTTGATCGCCGATTAAGGATTTAAGCTCAACTAAAAAATCAACCAT
>JBNJFS010000219.1:0-4367 GCA_051747085.1 Bacteroidota bacterium | reverse complement strand
ATAAAAACCAGGGCTCCCCACAACATTGAAAAAAGGCCTGAATAATTGAGGGCTGTAAATATCCTGCTGAATTTATTTTTACTAAAGTTTTGCCCGATAAAAATAATCATTACCGATCCAAGGGATGCAATCACCATAAGGACAAACATCTCCACACGCGATGCTACGCCAAAAGCGGCAACGGCTTCTTTTCCAAATCCGGCAATAATTTTAGTGATAAACCCCAAAGACAAGGGTGTAATAAGCATTCCTAAGGCAGCAGGACCTGCAATGTACAACACTTTCTTCCAGGTTATCAGAATATCGCGGACACGTCCAAAATAAAGCGTCAATAATTTTTCACGATGAATCAAAACAAATAAAATAATGATAAGACTCACCCCTCGTGCAATAACGGTTGAAAGCGCAGCGCCTTTGATACCCATCTCCGGGAAAGGACCCGGGCCAAAAATCAGCAAAGGATCCAAAATAACATTGATAACTGCCGAGGCAACCATAAGCATTCCCGGCGTAAAGGTATCTCCGGTAGCTCGCACAATATTATTACCTACCATCGGAACAATCACAAACGGAACGCCCAGATACCAGATCCACATATAATCCTCAATATAACCGATAACTTCATGGGTAGCCCCTAAGGCTCTAAAAAGCGGCTCAATGGTTAAAATCCCGGCCACCACAAAAATCAAAACAATAATTACCCCCATTAACAAGGCTCTGCTGGCCATCATTTTTACGTTGTCACGATGTTCAATAATAATATTTCTTGAAATAAGAGAACTTGTGCCAATGCCAATACCCTGAGACAATCCGTTGATAAACATTACAACAGGGAAGGTAAAACCGATAGCTGCCAGTTGATGGACACCCAGCTTCCCAATAAAGTAAGTATCCACAAGATGAAAGACAACCATACCGACCATTCCCATCAGCATAGGCCAGGTTAAAAGAACCAGCTGTTTTTTTATATTGCCTGTGGTAAGGTTTTTGTTTATCTTTCGCATGGATTGATTTTATGAACTGAATGACAAAAATTATAATAAAACAGGAGTAATATAACGTTTTGTTCATTTAATTCAATACTATGTTTAAAAAAACCTCGTTAGATAGAACATTATTAACCTTTGTAACTTTTGTACAGGATAATCGTCCTAAAAGTACCTGTAACAGAATTAACCATGAGAAAAATTGCATTTACGCTTATCTTCGTATTGACTTATATTTATAGCTTTTCGCAATGTATTAAAGGAAAAATTAACGACCCCAAAGGAAATCCGATAGCTTTTGCTACGGTATATGCTCCGGATATTTCCAAAGGAACGACCTCGAATATTGAAGGAAACTATAAACTTGATCTACCCGAAGGAAAACATAAAATTGTTATACGTTATTTGGGTTATAAAACCCGGGAGTTAGAAATTGAATGTGAAGGACACACACAGCTTCTTGATGTTGAGCTAGAGGAACAAACCTATAAAATTCCAGAGGTCAGAATTCTTGCCAGTGGCGAAGATCCTGCCTATTACATTATGCGGAAAGCTACAGCCATGAGCTACTACTACCTTAACCAGGTAGAAGAATACTGGTGCCGGATCTATTTAAAAGGCTCGGGAAAAGTAGAAGAAATTCCCCGGTTGCTCAAAAAAACCCTTGAAAAAGAGGGGATTGAAAAAGGAAAACCGATTGTTATCGAAAATATTACCGATGTACACTTTAAGCTCCCCGATATTTTAGAGGAAAACACGGTTTCATTTCGCAGTTCATTCGAAAACAACGAGGTTTCTCCCATGAATTATATTACCCTGTCGCTTTATAACGATATCGATGGCGTTATTTCTCCTTTAAGCCCCGATGCTTTTGCTTATTATAAATTCCGGCTGGATGCGTCATTCTACGAAGACGATTACCTGGTGCATAAAATAAAAGTTATTCCAAGGCGTGCAGGATTTGATTTGTATTCAGGATACATTTATATCGTTGAAGGTTTCTGGCATTTACACAGCGTGGAACTGCAGCTTGAACAAAAAATGTTTAGCATAGAGATTAATCAGGTATACACTCCGGTAGAAGAGAATGTTTGGATGCCTGTAAGCCACGATTTTGATATTGATGTAAAAATAATGGGTATTGCGGTTAGCTTTAAATATGTAGCCTCTGTTGCCAATTACCGGGTAGAACTTAACCAGAAGCTCGACCATAGCACATACCATCATATGGTAGCCGAAGCCAAAGAAAATAAAGCAGAGGTAGATGAGGTCATTGAAGCGCAACAAAACCCTTTGGCTGAACTTATTCAAAAAGACGATCTGACCAAAAAAGAGTCCAGAAAACTAAAAAAAATGATTAAAAAGGATGTGTCCAAAACCATACCGGAAAAAGACCTGGAAATAAAAGACCGGACCCATGTGGACGATAGTGCCAACTTACGATCGGTCGAATACTGGGATACTATTCGCCCCGTTCCGTTAACTCCGGAGGAAATATCAAGTTATAAAGCAAAAGATTCTATCCAGTTGAGAATGGAGAAGGATACTACCTTCAGAGATTCCGTGAAAAGGAAAGATTCTCGCTTTTCCTGGAGTAAGCTGTTGACCGGAGGTACCTTCCGGTATGACAGCGGCCACTCATTCAGGTATGGGGGATTGATAGATTTTTCGCATATAGATTACAATACGGTCGATGGATTGAAATACGGAATGTATTTTGCTTATCAACACCGGAATGATGATGGAAAATATTTCAGCGTCAGTCAAAATATCGATTATGCTTTTGCCCGCGAAAAGATGACCGGTTATTTTAGTACATTGTATCGTTATAACGGGATAAAACGCGGGTATATTTCATTAGCCGGCGGGCGAAGGACATCCGATTTTGACCGCCGTACCGGGATATCCAACAACTTAAACCTGATTACGACCCTGTTTTTGAAAGAGAACTACCTGAAACTCTATCAGGAGGATTTTCTAAGCATTGGTCATCAGACGGATATCGCGAATGGGTTAAGCCTTTCTGCAGGGTTCAAATATTCACAACGCATGGAGTTATCGAATCATGCCGACTTTTTTTTAACCAACCCGTTGGATAATGAGTTCACGTCGAACATACCTCCGGTTAATGATTTACATCCCACACGGGTAAGCAGCCACAAGGCTTCGCTATTCGATGTAAAAGTAAGCTATACTCCCCGGTACTTTTACCGGATAAACAAAGGGGTTAAATGGTATGTGCGGTCAAAATACCCCACCTTTTCGTTGCAGTACAATAAGGGTATTCAAAACTTTTTGGGTAGTGATGTTGATTTTGATCAGCTTGAGTTTTCTGTCAGACAAGGATTGTATTTTCGCAGAATCGGAGGGGTAACCTATAAAGCAACAGCAGGAACATTTTTAAACAACCATAAAATTTATTTTGCCGACTATAAACATTTTGCAACCAATCCTCCCTTTTTAATCGGTGCTTCTGAAGGCAGCATGTTTCGTTTGCTCGATTATTATGCTTACAGCACAAACAAAAGCTACTTTGAGGGATTAATCCGGCTGCAAAGCGACCGTATTTTGCTTAAGCGGTTACCGGGTTTAAACAAAACCCTGATGCGTGAAAGCCTGTTTTTTAATTACCTGGCAACCACAGACCATAAACCTTATTATGAGGTTGGTTATGGGTTAAATCAGATCTTCCTGATGTTTAGCGTCGAAGTATTTGCCGGATTTAAGGGAACGACCCACGAATATACCGGGATAAAAATCGGTATTCCTTTTGTCGGGCGTAGCGGAAATACAATAACCATTGGTGGATAAAAGATTTATACACAACATACCAATAGTGAAAAGGAGATATAAGCCGTCTGGCGGCTTTGAACCGCTTGTCGGCTCTGCCAACATCGGAACAAAATGACCAATTTGCCAATAAACTAAATCTTTTTATTATTTTTACAGATTGTAATATCGGACCGATATAGTATGAATACGATTGACCTTGTTTTTGCCATTTTGTTTTTATGGAGTGCCTACCGGGGGTTTACCAAAGGGTTTATTGTCCAGCTGGCCACATTGGCTGCTTTATTGCTGGGGATTCTGGGTGCGGTTATGTTTTCTGATTTTACCTCATCATTAATTATCAAAAAATTTGAAGTATCGGGTCAATATTTGCCTATTATTTCGTTTGCGGTTACATTTATTGTGATTGTCGTTGCGGTTCACATCCTGGCAAAGCTGTTGAATAAATTAATTGATGCCGTTGCGTTGGGCGTTGTTAACCGACTGCTGGGGGTACTTTTTTCAGTGTTAAAATATGCCTTTATCATCAGTATTATTCTTGTTTTGATTAATAAAGCCGATGATAAGTATAATTTTATACCTGAAGAAACC
>JBNJFS010000218.1:0-4379 GCA_051747085.1 Bacteroidota bacterium | reverse complement strand
GATGTTACCGTAAATGTTATCGCTAAAAATAGAATGAGCCCACGAGTAAATATTTTATAACGCATAATTCTTTGTTTTTATGATTTAAAAAGTGCTTTTAAAAACCCTATGGTTTGTTTACGGTCTTTGATAATAAGCACCGGGATATTTTTTTCAGCTGTTGCCAGCTTTTCGGATGTTGAATCCAGAATTATATCAGCCAGCTCGGATTTTATTTTCGAACCGATAATGATAACATCAGCTCCACTGGTCAATGCGTGGCGATACAAAATATCTGCTTCGTTATTTTCCGGATCTAATGAACTGGTAAAATCAATCTCTTCACCCTGTAATTTATTTTTCTTCAAAAATTTATTGAACTCTTTTTTGCTGTGTTTTGAAGCATAATCAATCAGTTTTTTATCTTTTTCGGGTGAGCCTTGCGGAAAATATTCGAGGGGCAGCTTAAATGCATGATGACAGGATATTTGTGCACCGGTTATCTCTTTTATCTTTAATGCCATTTTCAGCGCCTGGTTGCTCATTTTAGAAAAATCCATGCGCACCAGCAAATGTTCAAGGTGCGGATAGGTTGTTTCACTAATCAATAAAACAGACGAAGGGATAATGCCTGTCACTTTACGTACGATACCTCCCTGACCCTTATAACCTAATTTTTTACCCATAATGGTAAAAGTTATATTCTGTTCACGGGTATATTTTACAATGGTATCGGTTGTTACTCCTTCTGTAACCTCCACAATCGTCCGGGTTTCTTCGGAAGGTAAAAAAAGTTCTTCGATTTTTTCCTGCAGTTCATTTTCAACCACTTCCGTTAGCGGCTTGTCTAAATGAGGAAAAGCATCCAGCATTTCAGGCGGGATATCATACGACTTCATCACATGCAGGAAGGTGATAGAACGGGGCTTAAATTTCGTTACAATATAATTTGCATAACGGATTAATGCGTCATCCATCTCGCTTAAATCGAGGCAAACAAGTATATGTTCAAAAGTATACATCGCTTTCAGATTTTAGTTTTACATTATTTTTTATCTTTATTTGATGCTTTCTCTTCTCTTTTTTGAAGCATTCGGGTAATTGTTTCTACATATTTTTTGCGTTCCGCCTCATTTTTCACCTCCATCATTCCCTGATGTTCTTTATCAAGCCCTTTTAACAGGCTCCACATCAACACAATTAACAAAATGGCAAAGGGCAATCCGGTAGAGATGGCTGCTGTTTGTAACGCACCCAATCCGCCACCAATAAGTAATACAGCTGCAACGGCTCCTTCGGTAAGGGCCCAAAAAATCCGCTGGGGCACCGGAGCATCGAGCTTACCTCCGGCTGTTAATGAATCAACCACCAACGAACCCGAGTCGGATGAGGTGACAAAAAAACTGGTTACCAGGATAACCCCTACGGTAGAAGTAACCGAAGATATTGGAAACTGCTCTAACAACACATATAACGATGTGGCAATATTATCGGTAACCGCCGTTGCAATATCAGCCAATGAATTTAACTCCAAAAACATGGCGCTTCCTCCGAAGGTAGAGAGCCACAAGAAAGTAAGCAACGAAGGAACAATCAGCACCCCCAGCACAAACTCTTTCAGGGTACGCCCCCGTGATATACGGGCAATAAACATCCCCACAAAAGGCGACCAGCTAATCCACCAGGCCCAGTAAAACACGGTCCAGTCGCTCTGCCAGGCAGACTGTTTATAGGTTTCTGTCCACAACGAAAGCTCAAAAAAGTTTTGAACGTATCCGCCAACGTTCTGGATAAAAGAATCGAGGATAAACAGGGTAGGACCCACGATAATCATAAACACCAAAAATATGGCCCCCAGGATCATGTTTAACTGACTTAACTTTTTTACTCCACCGCTTAATCCGGCAATTACAGAGCCTGTTGCAGCAAAAGTTATCACCGTAATCAATATTACCTGAGCCGTAAGGGTATCAGGGAGGTTAAACAGATGAGCCAGTCCGGCGCTAACCTGCTGTACGCCCATTCCCAGTGACGTTGCCAGTCCGAAAAGTGTAGCTACAACCGCTAAAATATTTATCACCTTACCCCAGGGCCCATGGACTTTCTCTCCTAACAAGGGGTAAAAAACCGAACTAATGGTTAACGGCAATTTTTTATTAAATGTAAAAAAGGCCAGCGACATACCCACCAGTGCATATATCCCCCATGCATGAAGACCCCAGTGTAAAAAGGTTATTTCCATAGACTCACGAGCTGCTTGAATCGTGCGAGGATCTGCATTAGGAGGGTTAATAAAATGATTAATAGGCTCGCCTACACTCCAGAATAAAATACCGATTCCCATACCGGCACTAAAAAGCATCGCAAACCAGGCTCCGGTTGAAAATTCCGGTTTTGACCGGGGTCCTCCTAATCGTATTTTTCCATATTTGCTGAAAGCAATATATATGACAAAAAACAAAAAAGCATTTACAGAAAGAACAAAAAACCAACCTCCTACGTTTGAAATATTTTCCTGGATAGAAGCAAACACTTTGTCCATAGGTTCACCAACAACCAGGGTAATGACTATAAAAAATACAATAAGGATAGCCGCAGGCCAAAAAACCAGACCATCCACATCAAAATACTTTTTATTACTTATAAGATGAGCTTCGCTATCGGGAGTTTTCTTTATTTTTTGCGACATAAAATGTTAGATTAAGGTGAGATTCAATCCATATTCACGGGCATGCTTAGGTCTAAAACAAAGCATAAACAAACAGATAATATCAAATATATTAAAAAAATTTCACTTTAAAAATACCTCCTGCGGAGAAAAAGCTTTCGAATATCAAAAAATATCTTTACTTTAGTACATAACTAAATATTATATCGTCATGTATCACCTTATTGTACCTATAGACTTTTCCGAAGAGGCTTTAAAGGGTCTCGAACTAGCCATGCTCTTTTCAAAAAAGAAGGAATGTGAAATACGAATGGTATATGTACGAAAGAAAAGCAATGATTACAATCCCGGCACCAGGGAGGAAGAGTTGCGATTTGCCAAAAAACAATTTGAGAAAATCCAGGAAACCTATCAGCCCCAATTACCTCCCGGAGTTAACCTTAAATATGTCATTCGAACCGGCCGCATTTATCGCGAAATCGTGGCTCTGGCCAATGCATTTAATGATTCATTAATTGTTGCATCCACCCATGGAGCTTCCGGTTTCGAGAAGTTTTTTATCGGCAGCAATGCCTTTAAAATCATATCATCAACCAACAAACCGGTCATTACCATTAGAGGAAATAAAATCCCAAAAAAAATAAAAAAAGTGGTGTTACCGCTCGACATAACCGCCGATACCAGGCAAAAAGTACCCTTTACCGTTGAGTTGGCCAAATGGTTCAATGCGGAAATTCATGTGGTTACCGTAACCTCCTTACAAACCGACGAGATGACCAAAAAGTTAAAAGGATACTCCAACCAGGTTTGTGAATATATTGAAAACAAAGGGTTAAAAGTCGTTAAAGATTCATTAATAGGTTCTAACTTAACCGATATCGTTATTGATTATGCCCGGGACGTAAAGGCTGATCTCATTTCCATCATGACCGAACAATCTCAGGATGTATCGAATTTTGTGATGGGCAGCTATGCGCAACAAATGCTCAACAAAGCGAACATTCCGGTTTTAAGCACCAATCCGAAAGAGTTGCATATTGGGGGAGCTTTCAGAACGCAGGGTTAAGTTTATATAGGATAAAAACATCCTTTTACGGATAATATTTTTAGATTATTATAGCTACGAAATAAGATAATCTTTAGCTTCTTCTAAATCATCAAAAGGCTTTATGGCATCTTTTCCAAGAATAAGGTTGTAAGCCTGCAACAATACTTTGCGACCGGAACTATTAATCCCTACTATGGCACGTTTTGTAGCCAGTTTTGGAGTATCTTTTGCTACTTCTTTCGCTTTCTTCATGTATTGTGGTGTGGCAAAAGCATTGGTAATGTTAGTTAGCTGAAGGTAGGGCCTATTCTCGCGGATAATTATTTCCTGCGCCTTTTTTAAAATCTCAATCATCTCATCTTCTGATTTACAACCCTGATAGTCGATATATAGGATTGTTTTACCTTTGTGTTCAATTTTGCTTACTCCTGGCATAGTAATTTATTTTTATTGTTTATAAGTAAAACGTATTTCCATTACTAAAGTTTTAATTATCATTTTTTTTTGACCAACGTAAAATATTTGACAATAAATTAACAAGGAGTTAAATAATCAGATATTTTAAATTCAAATGAGATTCTCACGCATAAAAAAAATCAATATTGTCCGATAAAAAATTTGCTTAATACTTCTTCTGTTTGTTTCTTTGTAAACATCATGGTTTCTGACTTTTATTGTTTTACT
>JBNJFS010000217.1:0-4395 GCA_051747085.1 Bacteroidota bacterium | reverse complement strand
CCTTTAATCTGTTCAGGTTGTTTCATATATAATCCGCCTTCGGGACTAATATTATTTCTTAATTTTCTAAAATGGTTAAAGGTGGATTTTGAGGTAGCATGTTGAAACACTTTTAAACTGTACCCATAAGCAATTTTTTCAGATTTGTTTGTAATAAAATGCAAAGGAAATTTTGTATAACTGTTTCCTGATAAATATTCGGTAGACAAAATGAAAATATCAGGAACCGTTTGTGTTTTCCAGCAAATGTGAGTGCTTGAATCAGGGGGATCAATATGAACCAGGTCATGTCCATTATAATACCACTCTTTTAAATGCTTTGTATGATACTCCCAGGTTTCTTTTATCGTATAAATATAATACGCAGAATGTTCTTGCGATCCTTTCATATCTACTTGAAATTGCACTTTTTCATATTGTTGTCCAAACTCGTCAGAAGGCATATTTTCACGAGTATAATAAACAGAATCAAGCTTTGCGCATTGATATAATGTGTCATAATCGGAGGTTATCTGCTCTCCGTCGGGAGTAATAACGTCAACTTTAAACGCCGTTCCCGGAGTAAGATGCTCTTCAGGAATATAGATTTTATAGTATCCTTTATTATTTTCGTATGATCCAAAAATATTTCCATTGTTATCACTAACGGTTACTTCACAATCATTTAATGGAATAAATTCAGGAGCATCTATACCTGATGAATAGGAAATCTGGATGGTTTGCACCTCATCCCCGTCATTTATGTTTCCATAAACAACATATTTAGCGGTATCTGAGGTGTCGATAGAAAGCTTATATTCTTCAATACAGGAGTAGAACCCTGCCGCTAACGTTAGAGCTAATAATAAATGGATTATTTTATATCTCATAAAAGATTTTTTTACCATCAATAATTCATTAAATATTTATTGTGAGGCATAATTGCCCAATTTAAATAACCAGGAAATGGTGAAAAAAGGTGTTCCTATCACGGAATATTTATAGCTTTTTATATATCCATTTTCTGATATAAAATATATAGAGGATGCATTCTTTCTTCCGGTTACATTATAAACACTAAACATCCAGGAACTATGTATTAATTTGTCTTTTTTTAAGTTTCCTTCAATGGTTAATGATAAATCGGTTCTAAAATAGTCGGGAATACGATATTTATTCCTGTCTGAATAATCAATTAACGGGGTATCATCTATATAATACACTGATACGGGAAATGTTGCAGGCTTACCTGTTTGATAGGTGAATACTCCGGATAAGGTTGTTCTTTTTGTAATATTATAGTTTATTACAGCATTAAAAACATGTGGGATGTCATAATTTGAAGGATATATTTTGCCATTGTTAATTTTGTCCCAATCGTTTTCTCCATCAACTTTAACAAAAGAGCGTGAATAAGTATAAGCCATCCATCCATTAATTTTTCCTCCGGTCTTTTTTAATAATAATTCAACGCCATATGAATTTTGTTTCCCCTGTAAAACTTCTGTTTCAATTTCCGGACTATTAATAAAATCTGCCCCATCTTTAAATTCTGTAAAGTTGCTTGTGTTTTTATAAAACAGCTCAACGGATGCTTCTATATTTTGTTTTGGAAAATCTCTAAAGACCCCTAAAGAGAATTGGTTGTTTTTAGAAGGTTTTAAGTGATAATCTGCGAGCTTCCATTGCGAGTTAGGGGAAATGGAAATGGTATTATTTAATAAAAACAAATTCTGACTCATTTGATTAAATGCCAGCTTGATGTTGCCATTAGGATCTGTTTCAAAATTTAAAGATATTCTAAACTCAGGGCTGCTATACCATTTAATCGCTTCATTTGCTTCAAAATGCAAGGTGTCTCTAATATTATCTGTTTCAACGGGCTCGTTCTCATAATATTTATATACATTATCTTTTCCTAAAGCTGAATATAATGAATATCTGATACCTGCATTAATGGTTAGCCATGATGTAAGATCATACTTGTCGGACAGGTAAATCGCTGCTTCCACACCACTTTCTTTTCCGTGATTGATAATTTGATGAATAGATTCTTCTCCATAAGGTTGAACCGTACCACGGTTTAGTAAATAGTAAATTCCACTGAAACCAAAATCGAGTTCATTATTTTCATTCACCGTTTGTGTAAAATCTGTTCGCCATTCGTAATGATTAATTTTATAGGGATGCTGATAGGCCTCTTTTCCAACTTGTTTTTCAATCGTATTAAAGGAGTATTGAGAACCGACTAAAGAGGTATACATGCGGAGCATTGAATTAAAATTATGATAAATATTTAACGAGGCACCTCTGTTTGAATAAGAGTAACTGTTAAGGTCTGCAAGATCAAATTTATCATCACTGGAATATATAAAGGTAGAAATAGAAGTTTTTTCAAAATCGTAGTTAAACCCAAAGGTAAAATCATTAAATTTTGCATTACTCTTGCTAATGGTAGTGTCCTTGATTTTTGACAGAATCCAGTCAGAATATAAAGCTCTTGCACTTAATAAAACGGAGCTTTTGTCTTTTTTTAATGGTCCTTCTAACGTGATATTTGTTGAAATGGGATTTATACCGCCATGCAAGCTGAAATTTTTTCTGTTCCCCTGCCTGGAGGTTATGTTAAATACAGAGGATAACCTGCCTCCATATTCAGCTGGAATATGTCCTTTATAGATTGAAAAATCTTTAATGATATCTGAATTAAAGGCAGGAAAGAATCCAAATAAATGGGAGGTATTATATATTGGGATATTATTAATATAAAAAGCATTTTGATCTGAACTTCCGCCTCTGACATTTAGCCCGGAAGAACCTTCTCCAACACTTACAATTCCGGGAAGCATTTCAGATACTTTAAGTATGTCTCTTTCACCCATCATTACAGGTATTGATTTAATTTCTTTTGATGTGAGCTTTTCCATTCCGGGGTCTTTGTACCTGACATCCATCTGCCGGTCTCCTTTAATTACCGCTTCCTGAAGAAAGAAAGTACTGCTCTCCATTTCAATTTTAATCGTTGCATCAGAATAAACATTTAGTTTATAATTGCTCGGTTTATACCCCATAGACGAGAAGTTTGCTACATATTCGCCCGGTGGGAGTAAAATGGTAAAATAGCCTTTTAAATCTGTGGCCGCTCCTGTTTTGGTTTCATCAATATAAATGGTCGCTCCAATGATAGGCTCTCCGGTTTCTTCATCAGTAATCCTTCCCATTACGTTAACAATTCCACTACTTTGAATGTTTTTATTTCCCACATTTATGGTTTGAAGAACATTCGGACGGCGACCGGAAAGATAACGATCTTCACTTCTTGTTTTACCCGATTCATTAGCCTGATTTGTATCCTTTTTTTCCAGATAAAATGAAGGAATATCTTTTATTAATTTATCATTGTTTAAGATGATAATATGTTCGTGCCATTTTGAAGGAATTAGTTTGGTTCCTTTTAAAACGGTGGATAACGCATCAAGTGCCGGAATGCTGTCTAACGCAACAGTAACTCTTATAGAATCCGTTAATTGTGGATTAAAAAACACGTTTATTCCGGTCTGCTTTTCAATAATAGCTGTAAACTCTTTGAAGGAAATATTTTTTACTGTACTTGTTATATAATCGTCATTTTGCGCATTTACAAGCACGGAAAATAATAGAAATAGTATTACAATATAATATTTTTTCAATGGGATACGTTGTTACAAAATTTTATTAACTCATTTAACTCAGTGACTGAAATTCTTTTTAAGTTTATTTTATTTTGTTTGATAAAAGTTTTTATTTCATGCTTTTGGGGTTTTTCGAAAAGGGATAAAAAGGTCCTGTTGTTTTTAAACCTGTGTTTTTGTTTTTCGATGAGGAGGTACATGGTTTTTCTGGGTTTCGAAAAACTCCAAAAGCTGTTTCCTGATTTACTGGATAAATCGAGCTCTTTTTCCCAATGGTATAATATCATTAACTGGTCATCTCCAAAGTATTGATAGATTTCAGGAACGGGTTCACCGGGAGATTTAATAAGTATAAACTTTCTTTTACCCAGGGTAAAACCATCCATTTTTTCTTTGTTTAATTTAATGGTTACTGTTTTGTAATTCGATTCAAATCTTAAGATTACCTCTTGATTATAAACATCATAGTTTAAAAGAAGGTTCGTAAATGTTTGATTGTTGATGATAATATCGCCCTGCATAAAATTATCTTCTATTAAATACTGGGATCCTTTAACGGAAGAAGGGACCATATAGGTAAAAATTTGCCCGCTGTAAAGCGTGGGATTTAAACCATAAATGGAATCGAATTTCTCCTGGGAACAGGTAGTAACATTTTGGATAAGAATTTGAAGAAATACAAAAACAATTAACCGGTAATTCATGTTTTACAAATGTGTTTTCTCCATTCTGAGGTGACTTTATA
>JBNJFS010000216.1:0-4397 GCA_051747085.1 Bacteroidota bacterium | reverse complement strand
ATTTTTTACTCATTGGTTATGCTTAATTTTTAATCTTCAAGTTTTTAAAACGTACAAAGATAGATTTATGTAATAAAAAATGCAATTAAAAAAAGTGAATTAGATAATTTTTTGGGTTTCACAGGATTTTTGATACTAAAAAAACCCCATCGTTTAAATGGGGCTTTCAGAATGGTTTCTTATTTCTTATTTCCCCAATTGCTGTTTAACAATCTTAGCCACATATTTTCCAATAACATCAAACTCAATGTTTACAACCGTGCCTTTCTCTATTTGATGAAAATTAGTAACATCATAGGTAAAGGGGATAATAGCCACTTCAAATGTTTTATCTTTTGAGTTAACCACCGTTAAGCTCACACCATTCACCGATACAGAGCCTTTTTCAACCGTAATATAATCTTCTTGCGAGGGGTCATATTCAAAAGTAAAATACCAGCTACCATCAGCTTCGCGAACATTCGTACAAACAGCCGTTTGGTCTACATGTCCCTGTACCAGGTGGCCATCGAGTAAGGAGTCTATTTTCATGCTACGTTCAAGATTTACCTTATCGCCCATTTCCAATAATCCCAGGTTGGATTTATCTAAAGTCTCCTGAATAGCCGTAACCGTAAAGGTTTTATTCTCCTTATCCACTTTTACAACGGTTAAGCAAACACCATTGTGTGAAACACTCTGGTCTATTTTTAATTCGTCAGCAAACGAACATTGCATGGTAATATGTAGGTTTCCTTTTTCTTTCTCTAATTTTACCACTTTTGCAGCTTCTTCAACAATTCCTGAAAACATAATCTAAAATTTTTATGGTTTAAATTTCTGCGAATTTATGAAGTTTTAACCTATTGGCAAAGTTAATTTTAACCTTATTTTAACGAAGAATTTATAATTCATATAATTCTCATTATTATATCTTGTTACGATTAAAATTATCAGGCAACCGCTAACGTTAGAATACTAACTTTGGTGTCAGGAACTTCCAATATACTGTTTGCACAGGCTTCGAGTGTCGACCCGGTAGTTACAACATCATCTACTAATAAGATATGTTTTCCGGTAATCTTTTCGGGGTAAAGTACTTTAAATATTTTCTCTACATTTTCCCAACGCTCGAATCTTGATTTACGGGTTTGGGTACTTGTAGCCATCGTACGGATGAGGTTTTGAGCATCAAGTTTCTTCTCCAAAGATTCGGCCAATCCGCGGGCTATAAATTCACTTTGATTATATCCTCGTTTTTTAAGCTTTGACTTGTGTAAGGGTACAGGCATGATCAAATCCACCTGATTAAAGACACTGGTATCTAGTTGAGAACCAAAGTATCGCCCCAGAACAAGACCAACCTCCTTGCATCCATGATATTTAAATTTATGCATCATCTGTTGATATTTGCTTCCTTTATGATAAAAATAGAATGATGATGCATATTCAATCTTTGTCCTGCCCCAGAATAATTGTGAGACCGGATTTTCTATGTCGAGATGGAAATTTGTTTTAGGGAGATTGTACAAACACGAAGTGCAGATTAATTTTTCCTGTGATACCAGGTGATTATTACAAACCATGCATAAGTTCGGAAAAATAAGGTTAAAAAAGTCTTTCAAGGGTTCAATAAAAAATTTCATCTTTAGGTAAATCTTTTATCTAAATTAATCATTATTTTTAAAACATCATTCATGCAATGATTAAATACTTTTTCAACCCCAAAAAACAAAAACTTTTCATGCATATTTTTGTTTTAGATTTGAGCATCATTAAATTAGCATTAAAATGTTGGTATGGAACGTGAAATTTACAGCACCAAACGCAAAGCGCTATTACTAAACCTGGATTCAGACATTTATGGTTCAATTGCAGAAATTGGAGGAGGTCAGGAAGTTGCCCGTGCTTTTTTTCAGGCCGGAGGAGCTTCCGGAACCATTGCCAAAACCATATCCGCTTATGATAAAACATTTAGTGACCATTTATACGATAAGGGAAAACAGGGCAGGTATGTGAGCCTTAACCGGCTGGAAAAAATGCTGGATGAAGAATACCATGAATTAAAAACGATTCTTCAGGAAAGGCGTGATTCCCATATTCGTTATTTTTCGTTTGCCAACACCGTAGAAACCTTAAACTATCAAAAAACAAATCAAGGACATGGATGGCTGGGTGTAAAGTTCGAATTAACAAGTCCCGGTGAACCCAACGAGGTGGTTATTCACGTCCGTTTGCTGGAAAATGACGGGGTACTCCAGCAGTATACATTAGGGACTTTAGGCGTAAATTTAATTTTTGCCTGTTATCATTATGCCGACAATCCGAATTTGTTTTTACAATCGCTGTTGGATAATCTCGATACCGACAGGGTAGAAATAACCATGGCCAGAATGATTGGTCCCGACTTATCGTATGTTGACAACCGGTTGCTTTGTGTTCAACTGGTCAAAAACGGAATGACACCCGCGGTAATGTTCGATCGGCATGGAGATGTTCACCAACCCGGTGATTTTTTGTACAAAAAAAATGCGTTGGTATTGCGGGGGCGTTTCCGGCCAATAACTTATGTGGGATTTGATATTTTAAAAACATCCTATGCCTTGTTTAAGGAAGATAAAAATTTCTCGCCGGAGAATACCCTTCAGATTTGTGAAATTACATTAAACAATCTTTTGGAAGAAGGAGAAATCAATGAACGGGATTTTTTAGACAGAGTGGATATATTAAATGGAATGGGGCAAAACGTTTTGGTATCCAACTTTAAAGAATTTTATAAGCTGGTGGATTATTTTAGCCGGTTTAAAATATACAATTTACGGGTGATTCTGGGTGTTCCTACGTTTACAAAAGTATTGGAAAAGAAATATTATACCCACTTACGGGGTGGAATATTAGAAGCCATGGGGCGTATGTTTCCCGACCATACAAGGTTTTATATTTATCCTGCTTTAGATCGCAGTACGGGCAGGGTACTCCTTGTTGATGATGTTGAAATGGAGCCGGATGTTAAACATATTTTTAATTACCTGGTGGATAACCGGAAAATCCGTAACCTTCGTAAGGCAAAAACCAAATGGTTACCTATCGACCCAAGAAAAGTGCTACGGTTAATCGAAGCCAATGATAAACAATGGGAAATGATGGTCCCCAAATATGTAGCCAAACAAATTAAAACCAAAAAGATTTTTGGATATAAAGGTTAAAAACCGGATGCATTTGCCGGTTATTTCCGCAACTTATCCTCTCTAATCCATTCAACCTCTCTTCCAAGCATGGAAAATCCTATAAACCCTTTTACATGTAATATTTTATCGTTTCCATCCTCAAACCACATATAACACTTGTACGTTTTGCCGTTTTTGGGATCATAAATAGTCCCGTCAACCCATTCTTTATCCTCTTTATCGTACTCAAAACCCTTTAATATTTGTAATCCTAAAATGGTTCTTTTTTGGAGCTCTGCATCTGAATTTTCGGTATCCTTTTTAGGCGTTCCATCCTCTTCGTATGGATCTTCGAGCCATCGGATATCACCGTAATATTTTCCATTTTGAGCTTTAAAGATTTTCACTTGCGAATCTCCGTCCTGGGTTAGCCAAAACCCTAAAATTCTATCTTCTTCCTGGGCTTTTACACCAGGAACAAAATAAAGCAAGATTAACGCGATGGATAAAATATTAATCAATTTCATCGTTGATTTGTTTTAGTTTATGATGAAAGATAAGAAAAAAAATTGAAATACGGGAACCGAACAAAACATATCGAAGGTATCGTATGCATACTTCCTTTTAAGCCTAATGCTATTCATAAAAATAATCATCCAGTGTCCACGAGCAGGCTGTAACCAGTTCATTTTCATTAAATGCCTTTTGGTTAAAGGCTTTAATTTTCTGCATAATCTCCTTTGCCTTTTTATCGTCGCTACACTGCATTAAAATGGAGGAGTTATATCCCGGCCAGACAGGTGTATTTAACCGGAGGTCGCCTTTTACCGATTTTGCCGGTACTTCTTCTATTATCTGGTAATTTGTAATTTTTTGCTCTTCGAGCATTTTCAATAAAGGTTCACGAACACTTACATTGCAGGTTACATATATCATTTTCATAGACTGGTCGATTTAATGATTATCATTTTGATGAAAAACGCTATAAATGGTTGGCACAAGTATAAGGGTAACAACGGTTGATACCAATAACCCACCAATAATCGTAACACCTAACGGAGAATACATTTCACGTCCCATTCCACGACTTAATGCCATGGGCAGCATTCCCAGTATGGTAGTAAACGAAGTCATTAGTACCGGTCGCATACGCGAACGCCCTGCTTCTAAAACCGCCCCGGTAAGATCATATCCCCGTTTTCTTAGCAAGTTGGTATAATCCACCAGCACAATTCCATTGTTTACCACAAT
>JBNJFS010000215.1:0-4420 GCA_051747085.1 Bacteroidota bacterium | reverse complement strand
TGACCTTCATCCATTTTTCCGTGTGCAGTTCCGTCTTTGGTTAGCGCATGTAATGATATGTTCGTTTTTATCCTTCCGGGAAAAGCAATTAATACTTTGATGTTATCATCATATACTTCCGATCGTAAGGTTTCAAAAAAGCCGTGAAGAGCATGTTTCGCTGCCGCATAAGCCGAGCGGAGAGGAAATCCGAATTTTCCTGATATGCTGCTTGTAACAGCAATGTATCCCGAATTTTCTTTGAGCATATAAGGCAAAACCGTTTTGGTTAAAGCAATGGTTCCGAAATAATCAATTTCCATGATTTTGCGGTCTATTTCCAGTGGTGTTTCAAGGGCTAAAGCCCGCTGACTAATTCCTGCATTGTTAATTAATACATCAATACGTCCGAAGTTCTCAATAAGAACTTTTGTGATGGGTTCCATCTTATCCATTGCGGTAATATCCAAAAACTGAATAAAACTTTTACCTCCAATTTTATCGTAATTTTTTTTTACTCTTTCCAGTTCTTCCGGTTGGTTCGATGAGAGAATCGTAATTGCCTTTTGCCGGGCTAGCTCATATGCTAAGGCCTCCCCAATTCCTGAAGAGGCCCCTGTGATCCAAACTACTTTATCTTTATAAAACATGATTTTTTTTTTATCGCTGAACCATGATATAATTAAAAGGAAAGGAAATCATATCGGAGAAATCTTCACCCACTTCTTTCATGTCGTCATCACCATCTTCAAAATACCAATATACCTTAAATTGAATTCCTTTCTCATAAAAATCTTTTACAATAACCAAAATGTCTGAGATAAACTTTGCGGATGAGGAGTTAAAATAGTCGAGCTTAAAATTAAATTTAAAAGGCTCATCTTCAGATTCGGCAATAAACTTCTGATCGTCTGCTACTGTGTCAAAATAGCTTCGTAAACTTTCAATAATAGGATAATAAAAGTCTCGTACATTTTCAGGTCGTGAATTTCCTTTTATCTCAAATAATTTTTTCGATGGTTCAAACAGAACTCTCGGGGATTTTTTAGTAGCAGCAATGTTTAAAATGTTCATAGTTTGGTTAGTTTGTTTTTAAGTTTAATTGCATTGCAAAATAAGAAAACTTATGATTAATTTTTTCAAAATCAAAATTAATTTTTTCACGGGTTGTTTTAGCCATTACGATTAATCCTAATCCTGCACCTCCTTTTTCAGATATCTCAGCATTTGAAAGGGTATCTTTATACAGTTGATTAACTTCCTCGTCTGCTAATTTATTTAGTTTTGATAACCTTTGAATTACAATATGGATATTTTCGTTTAAGATTATATTTCCGGTATGGATAATAAATGTGTCGTTAAAAAATTCGACAATAAACCGTGGAGGATATTCATGAACCAGTTCATTTTCTGTATCTTTTAAATCTGAATGTTTGAAAATATTATCGAGACATTCAACGGCCAGGGAATAAACCCGTTTGCGTATCAGTTTATCATCTTCAACATGGACGTGAAGATACCATTTTAATTTATGCAGGATATCATCAATAATAGCTAAAGTAATGGGTCCTTTAAAATTAATAATGACATCATATTTTTTCATACATGTAATTTCAAAAGTATTGGTTTAACCGATAACAAAAAGGTATATTATTATAAAAATAGTTTTATTTCGTAAAAACCAAAAAAATAACTCAAAAAATATTTATTAATTTTCCATTTAAAACCGTAAATTTATATTTAAATTATCACTTAACATTAATTTAACATTGAATTAATAAAAAATTAAACCGTTGTAATAATTAACCTATTTTTTGTATATCTACATTTACAGCAAATTTTAAAAAATAAAAAATGGAAAATTTTTACCTGATTTTAGTAGTCATTCTTTTTGCTTTAGCAATATCTGATTTAATTGTAGGAGTAAGTAATGATGCAGTAAACTTTTTGAATTCTGCCATAGGATCGAAAGTTGCTCCTCGTCATGTTATCATGATTATTGCTAGTGTTGGAATTATAGTTGGTACTACTTTTTCGAGTGGGATGATGGAAGTTGCACGAAAAGGAATTTTTCATCCGGATCAGTTTTATTTTTCTGAAATCATGATCATATTCCTGGCTGTAATGCTGACCGATATTTTGCTACTTGATATTTTTAATACCCTCGCATTGCCAACATCTACCACGGTCTCAATTGTATTCGAACTTTTGGGTTCGGCTGTAGCAGTATCCCTGGTAAAAATTAACCGTTTAGGAGTTAGCTTAGCAGAAATGAGTAATTATATTAACTCGGCAAAAGCTTTGGCTATTATTGCGGGTATTTTACTTTCGGTCATTGTAGCTTTTACGGTTGGTTCTATTATCATGTATTTTACCCGTTTAGTTTTTTCGTATAACTATAAACGTACGTTTAAATATTTTGGATCTATCTGGGGTGGAATTGCGATTACTGCTATTACATATTTTATATTAATAAAAGGTGCTAAAGGAACCTCTTTTTTAACAGATGCTACCGCTGATTGGATAAAAACAAATGCAACCCTAATTATTTTATATAGTTTTATCGGTTGGACCCTTTTACTTCAACTGCTTTATTGGCTGGTACGATTTGACAGTTTAAAATTAGTCGTTTTGGTAGGAACTTTCGCCCTGGCCATGGCTTTTGCAGGAAACGACCTGGTAAACTTCATTGGTGTTCCCCTGGCAGGATTAAAATCATACCAGGCTTTTATTGCAGATCCTGTATCTGATCCCAATGCATTGTTAATGACTGCATTAACGGGTAAGGCGAAAGCCAATACCGTTCTGTTATTAATTGCCGGATTAGTCATGGTTGTAACCCTTTGGTTATCAAGGAAAGCGCGTCGGGTAACCGAAACCGAAGTGAATTTAAGCAGACAGTCATCGGGAAGTGAAAGATTTGGGTCGAGCATGCTTTCCAGAACACTTGTAAAAGGAGCTTTAGATTTTGATAATGCAGTAGGAAAGATTATTCCTAAAAAAGTTAATAAGTTCCTCAAAAAACGATTTGATACTTCAGAATATCAGAAATCCATAAAAGATCAGAAAGATGCTCCTTCGTTTGATATGGTGCGTGCATCCGTTAATTTAACGGTCGCCAGTGTTCTGATCGCATTTGCCACTTCATTGAAACTTCCCTTATCAACAACCTATGTTACTTTTATGGTTGCTATGGGTAGTTCGCTTGCTGATAAAGCCTGGGGACGAGAGAGTGCTGTTTACCGAATTACCGGTGTAATTACGGTAATTGGTGGTTGGTTTATTACAGCATTTACAGCATTTACAGCTGCATTTATTATTGCATTAATTATTAGCTACGGAGGCGGAATTGCTATCGGTATTTTTATTGCGCTGGCACTCTTTATTCTTATCAGAACACATATTGTATTTAATAAAAAAGAAACGGAGAAAGAGCGATTAAAAACATTAGCCGACGAAGAACTTCATTCCGAAAATATAAGAACCAAGTGTACGCTTGAAGTACGAAATATGCTTAAGGCGGTAATTAAAGTGCTAAACCAAACCATCGTTGGGTTGACCAAAGAGGATCGGAAGTTACTGAAGGAATTATGTAAAGATGTTGATAAATTGAATGAAGAAGCTCGCTATTTAAAGCAATCTGTACATTTTACGTTGGAAAAACTTTATGAAGAAGAAGCTGAAACAGGACACTATTATGTCCAGGTTATTGACTATTTAAGAGAAATGGCTCATGCTCTTACTTTTATTTCTAATCCCAGTTTTGAGCATATCGAAAATCATCATAAAGGATTAATACCTGTACAGGTAGATGAGTTAAATGAATTAAGAGACGGAACAACCGATTTGTTTGATTCAATTATTGAAACCATTGAAAATAATACCTTTGAAAATATACCTGACTTAATTGAAAAGCAGCAGGATATATTAAGTAATATTAAGGCCGCCCGTAAGAAACAAGTTAAACGTATTAAGAAACACGAATCGGGAACACGGATTAGTATCCTTTATCTAGGAATTTTGAATGAATTGAAGAATTTCTTATTACAATCGATTAACCTGGTAAAAGCCCAGCGGGATTTTGTTGAATTTCAATTGAATAATCATAAAGATTAGTTTTTCAAATTCATCTCATAATAAAAAGGCTCGAAATTTTTCGAGCTTTTTTATTACCGCAAATGCACCAGGACGCGAAGGGATTTGTAACCATGCCTCCCGATAGTTCCTAAAATCCGCATGTCTTATTTTTAAAAGTATATTTTATATAAACTATATATTTAGTGAACCAATTAAAGGTGTTTTTTTAGGGAAAATAGTATCTATTATTTTTAATTTATGGTATTTTGAAAATATTATTGATCTTTTCCACTTTTTTGGCTTGACCCAAAAAAGTTACAAAACCTGCCTCGCCGGCAGGCAGGAAAGTCAAGACAAAACGATG
>JBNJFS010000214.1:0-4435 GCA_051747085.1 Bacteroidota bacterium | reverse complement strand
TCAAGCAAATTTATAATGATCCTGATCCGGATTTAAGCAAGTATGTTCCGAAAAACTTTAGTTCCCTTACAAAAAGGAGGTTGCTTAATCTAATACCCATCACAACAACCCGCGGATGTCCTTATAATTGTGATTTTTGTTGTGTAACTGATCTTTTTGGCAAAAGAATCCGGCATATTCCTGTAGAAAATATAGTGCGGGATATCAAAGAATCGAAGGCCCAAAATTTTATATTTTTGGACGATAACATTATAGGCGATCCAAAATACGCGAAAGAACTGTTTAGAGCCATTAAGCCTTTAAACATCAATTGGGGGGGACAGGCTTCGGTTTCCTTGCTGGTAAGAGACACGGAGCTTATGCAATTGGCAGCCGATAGTGGATGCAAAGTGCTGTTTCTTGGAATAGAGAGTATCGGAGAGGAGCAATCAAAGTCGTTTAAAAAATCAATCAAAGAAATAAAGGAGCTGGAAGATTCATTGAAAAAGATCAAAGAGTCGGGCATTCTGATTCATGCCTCTATGGTGTTTGGACTGGATAGCGACAAAAAGGAAATTTTTGATGAAACGGTGAAATTTCTCATTAAAAATAAGGTTAGTACGGTGTCATTTAATATTTTGACTCCCTATCCGGGCACCAAAGTATATAAAGATTTAAAAAAAGAAAATCGTCTTACTACAACGGATTGGAGATATTATGACCATAACACGGTAGTGTTTGAACCCAAAAATATGAGTCGTTATGAATTGCAGATGGGAAAAACGCGTGCACGGAAAAAGTTTTACAGCATCTCTTCGGTGCTTAAACGCTTACCGGGCAATATGTCCAGCCCCTTTATCTATCTTGCGATGAATTATGGGAATATTAAACAAGTGAGGAAGGAAGCAAAACGGGTAGCTGAGCTTAAGCCCAAACTATTTAATGACTAGCTTTCCTTTGAAGAATCGAACATACACAACCCGGAAAACAACCGGAACCCGCGGAGAGTTTAAGGTGATGTTAATAGATATTGAAAAGCAAAAAAATAAATAGAGAAAAGATGAAACGCAGATTATAATATCATAAACTTGCCGCTTACATATCACAGGAGGTAATGAAATAAGGCTTATAACAACTAAGGATTCGGATGGTGACATGCACCAAATCCCTGATAATCGGCATTCCTGTCTGTCGGCAGACAGGTGCAATTCCACTTGTGCTTTTCAAAAAAAATAGTAATTCTTCATCATCTTTCTGTTTTCCATCTAAAATCGACCGGATTATTCCATTTTTTACAAAACAATGTTTGTTAAAAATACCAATATAATATGTCGCACGCGTTGCAACTTCTCTCATGAGCTATAGCGAATAAACGGGCGCTAGCAGGTTCTTATCCAAGTATCTTTTTCAAATCAAACAGCATTTGTTCATGCTTTTTAGGATTGTCGTTCTTTAGTTTATGAATATTTAGCAATTTCCATTTTACTGCAGGTAAATCCTTTAAAACAGCATGTGGAAATAAATCCCATGCTGGTGCTCCGTTTTCAAAACTGAGCAAGAATTTTTTATCATCATCTGACAATTGCTCCCTGATAGTTTCTAACAGTGTAGCTCTGGTTTGTTTATAGTCTTCATAAGAAAATCCTACAACGGTCATACCGGAAAACTGATTATCGAATGCTGATTTCTGATCTTTAAGAATTGGAGAAAGTAATTCATTGATGGGTTTATAGTGACTTATTAAGCCAATTTTGAAACCTTCCCAAATATCATCTATAAAACCTTCATTATCGAGCAATAACTTTACATCAAACATATCACGGGGATGTTGCCTGTCGATGGCTGCACAAATTTTACTCCCATATAATTCAGCCATAGAAACAACGTTTATAGCTGCAAATTTTCCAAACTCTTCCTGCACTAAATCCACCACTGGCATGAGCTTAGCAGGGAATACAATTCCTCGTGTAATGGTATTAACTTCTATTTTAATTTGTCCGGTTTTACCCTGAACGTTTAGCTTGACATCAGTTCCTTCATTTAACGGAACTGTGTGAACTTTTACATCAGGTAAATTCTTTTCAATATTTTTTTTAATCCGGTTTAATCCTTCCTTAATGTTTTTAAGTGCATCTTGTCTGGAATCAATTGGCAAATATGTTAAGTCAATATCTACCGATAATCGTGGCATATCCCTTACAAACAAGTTAATTGCCGTTCCTCCTTTTAATGCAAACATTTTTTCTTTGGCAACATAAGGTAAAACCCTTAATAACAAATCTACTTGTGCTTTGTATGTTGATGAAATCATAATTCTACTAATTCTTTGGGTATGGTTATTTGGTATTTGGAGTTATACACTCCATTCTTTGTAATTATACGTTCTCCGCTACCCATATTTATTTTATCCACTTTAAGGAATTGAAACCACTGATGATTTACTTTCTCGGCCATGTATAAAAAGATGCGTTTTACTTTTATTGAGTTACAGCTAAATAAAAGTTCACTAACCAATATGGGCTTTAGGTTCACTAACCCTTCAAGTACCTGATAACATTCAACAAGATCAGCATGTTGGGGAGCTAAATACAGACACTCCAGAATTGCTCGTTCCGGAGTTGAAACATTAACTCTTATGTCTTTTATATCCATTTCTTTTATACCTGTAGTTTTAGGCAGGAATGATGTTGTTTTTAAAAACAAGTCAACTTTCCAGTTATAATCTATAAACCATTGGGGTAATCGTGTTTGAAGCGGTGAAAACAAGTATAATGTTTCTTTGCTTAGTCTGAAATAATGACTAAATCCATGTAAAGCCAATGCTGTCAAGCCTCCTACATGAACCCTTATATTCAATTGACTTTGTAAGGCATTTACACCTGCCTGCCACTCAATTGTATCACCCGGTTTTTTATATGCCCCTCTTCCTATAGGATCTATCCATCCGCTTTGTTGGTAATACCTGCGTAGATGCCTGGATACACCATTACTTTCCAATAATGCTGATGTTAGCACATTATTGGGGTACAATAGTTTAAAAAGCTTCTTTAATTTTGTCTCTTTTTGCGTAGCCATACTACTCAATTTTGTACAAAAATAAAGAAAAAATATTAAAAAAATGAAATTATTACTTTAAAATTATTCAACTACGAGTAGTTTCACTACTCAAATATGCATATATATAAAGGCAATTAAATTATCAGCTTTTATCATGAAGGATAATAAGTAGATGATGCTTAGCTTTATTCTGTTGAATATATAATTTCCGCTTACCGCGATAATTTGGTGTAAATAGCTTCGTTAGGTAATCGCACGCTTATCGGTCGAAAAGTTTAAATACTCTTGTTGGTCGACAATCTCTTTTAAATGATGAATCACCTGCCATACTTCATTAAAAGTATTATACAAAGCAATGGGAGCTAACCGGATAATATCGGGCGGTCGAAAGTCAGGAACCACTCCCCTGGCTTTTAATGCTTCATTAATCCGGTAGGTTTCCGACGCATGACTGATAGCTACATGGCCGCTTCGTTTTTGCGGATTCCTGGGAGTCATAATTTTAAACTGATAGTGCTCGTTTTCTAGCAGATCTTCGATAAGGCATATTAAATAAGAAGTAAGGTGAACCGATTTTTTGCGGATATTTTCAATGCCGGCCTCCAGGGTAATATTCAGGGCTCCTTCGATAGGCGAAGTCCCTAAAATTCCGGGTGATGAGATTTGCCAGCCACCGGCACTTTTTTCATGCTCGAAATCTATGAGCAAATCAAACTGTTTCTCTTTTTTATACCCAAACCAACCGGGTAATTGAGGCTCTTTATCAAAATGTTTTTCGTTAATATATAAAAATGCGGCACATCCGGGTCCTCCGTTTAAATATTTATAGCTACAGAAAAGGGCAAAATCCACGCCCCAGTCGCTAAAATGATGTGGAACAGCGCCTGCTGAATGAGAGCAATCAAATCCAATAACAATATCCCGTTTATGCGCTTCGTTGGTTAAATATTCCATATCGAGCAACTGCCCGCTGCGATATAATACCGAAGGCAAAAATACAACAGCCACCTCATCGGTCATCATTTCTACAATCTTTTCCTCATCTAATATATTTCCATCCTCAGAAGGGACAAGCACTAAATGCTTATTAGGATCAAACCCTTTGATTTTAAGTTGCCCCTGCAACGCATAAATATCCGAAGGAAAATTGAGCTCATCGGCCAAAATCTTGGTTTTCTTCCCTTTCGGTTGATAAAAGGTGCTGATTAAAGCATGAATATTTACGGTTGTAGTTCCGGTTAATATCAGCTCTTTAGGCTTTGCCCCCACAATTTTAGCTGCCATCTCCCCTATTTGTTCTGCAAAATAAAACCAGGGACGTTGGGCATTTAACCATCCCCCTATCGCCTGTTCTTTCCATTCGTTTAGTACCCGGTTTAATGATTGCTCAGCATCTTTC
>JBNJFS010000213.1:0-4441 GCA_051747085.1 Bacteroidota bacterium | reverse complement strand
TTGATTTTGCTTATTAAGCTATTAGATTGGTTTTTGTTGCACAGGTTTAATGATAAAACGTAAATTAATTTACCTTTGCAAAACAAAGATATTTAAAAAAACATTTTATTCTATGAATACCGGGGCAAAAAAAAATGATATATTGTTATATTCGCTGGATGATTTAAAAAATTTTCTAATTGATCATAATGAAAAACCTTTTCGGGCGAAACAAATTTTCGAATGGTTATGGAAAAAATCGGTTGCTGATTTTGAGGAGATGACTAATCTTTCAAAGGAACTGAGAGAGTTGCTTAAAACACATTTTTATTTCCAGGGGGTAGAGGTGGACCAATTGCAAGTAAGTAAGGATAAAACCATAAAAGTAGTTTTTAAATTAAAGGATGGCTTACTGGTTGAAGGAGTCTTAATTCCTGTCGATAATAGAGCAACAGCATGTATCTCCTCACAAGTGGGGTGTAGTTTAGGATGTGAATTTTGTGCAACAGGAAAAATGGGGTTGAAAAGAAATTTAACCGTAGGAGAAATTTTTCATCAGGTTACAGAAATTATGAAGCTTGCTCAAGAGAAATATGATCTTCCTTTAACCAATATCGTTTTAATGGGTATGGGAGAGCCGTTATTAAATTACGATAATGTTTTAAGCGCAATCCATCATATCACTTCCGAAAATGGATTGGGGATGTCTCCTCAGCGTATCACATTGTCAACCGTTGGGTTGCCAAGGATGATAAAAAAACTGGCCGACGATCAGGTGAAATTCAGCTTAGCAGTCTCTTTACATTCTGCCCATAACAAAAAAAGAAGTGATTTTATGCCGGTAAATCGCCGTAATTCGCTGGAAGATTTAAGAGATGCCCTGGTCTATTTTAATCAAAAAACAGGGCAACGAATAACGTTTGAGTATTTGTTGATGGATGGAATTAATGACTCGTTGAAGGATGCACAAGAATTTGCTGAATATTGTAAAAATTTTCCGGTAAAAATTAATGTTATTGAATACAACTCTACTAGTGATAAGCGATTTAGAAAATCATCGAACGAAACATTTGATCAGTTTGTAACTTTTTTGAAAAGTAAAAACCTGGTTGTAAATGTCAGGCGAAGCAGGGGGCAGGATATTGATGCTGCTTGCGGACAGTTAGCAGGAAAAAAAAATAATTAATTATTTATTGAAAGTCTGTTTTTCTAAAAATTCGATAGAAATTTGTTTGAGAAGATACTTTAATATCTTTAGAGTTAAAGGTAGGTCTGTTTCTAACAATTCGATTTTCTTCAACTTCAAGAGGTTTGTAATGTTTGCTAACCGTAGTTTCCATAAAATCAAAATCTGCTTGATCAATAATTAAAAGGCCTCCTTTTTTTAATTTCTTATCGAGCAAAGAAAGTTGTTCCTGGAATTTTGAAAAGGGATAACGACTTTTTTTTATAAATTGATTGTTTCTGTTTTCAGCGTTTTGGAAAACAGCCAGACAAAATATAGCATCAAAATTGTTAATTTTTTCAAACTCTCTTGATAATGAATGAAGGAAAAAATTTCGAGGATGATTAAAATTTTTTTTTGCTTTTTTTAGGCAATATTTATTGATATCAGTACCATAAATGGTTGTGTTTGGAAACAGGTTCCTTAGTGTTTTCACCTCTTCGCCGGTAGCACATCCAAAAGAAAGGATACTTGTTGTATTTTCGTTTTTAATATAATTTTTAGTAATATTAAATATAACCGGGTATCGATTGAGCTTTGTGAAGGTTGATTTTTGATGGATATTTTTTGAGTAAATAAAACGGGAAATTTTTTCTGACCTATACTTTGGGTTTATAAAAAATTTTCCAAACAAATAAATCCATAGAATAAACTTAAAGAATATCCTTCCTATAATATTTGAAGACTCTTTTAGATTCAATACGTGCTGTTTGAAGTTATTCATTGTCTCTTTTAAAATCAATACTTAATTGTTCATCCAATAAACGAAACGACATTCGATGATAAGGGGTAGGCCCCAATTTCCTGATGGCTTCACGATGTTGTTTGGTAGGGTAACCTTTGTTTTTTCTCCAGTTATATTCCGGATGTAATTCGTGGAGCTCATTCATAATATCATCGCGATAAGTTTTAGCAAGGATCGATGCGGCAGCAATTGAATAATATTTTGAATCACCTTTTATAATACATTGATGCGGGATATCGTGGTAGTTCAAAAATTTGTTGCCATCAATAATAATATGTTCAAATTTTTGGTTGAGCAGGTCAAGTGCTTGATGCATGGCTAAAATGGAACTTTTTAAAATATTGATTTCATCAATTGTTTTATTATTGATTACACCAACAGCAAAAGCCAGAGCAGATCTTTCAATTTCCTGTCTGAGTATATATCGTTTTTCTTCGGTTAATAATTTTGAGTCGTTTAGTAAAGGATGAGTAAAACCGGCAGGAAGAATCACGGCTGCAGCCACTACCGGTCCGGCAAGGCATCCGCGTCCTGCTTCGTCGCATCCGGCTTCTGTAACGCCTTCTTTGTAATAGCTTACTAAGGATATATTATTTTTCATAAAGTACCTTTTCTATACTTTCCCAGAATCTATCGGCTGTTTTATCCCAGCTAAATTTCTGACCTTGAATGTTGCCTTTTTCAATAAGTTGACTGCTTAATTTTTTATCATTATAAATGGTTCCCATGGCATTTGCAATTGAATCCGTAGAAAAAGGATCAGCCAATAGTGCTGCATCGCCTGCTACTTCGGGCATGGATGTTAAATTAGAGGTAATAACCGGCGTATTGCAATGCATGGCTTCGATAATCGGGATTCCAAATCCTTCGAAGTAGGGGACAAACGTTAAGGCTAAAGCCGATCCGTATAAGTATTTTAAATTTTCAGGGCTCATTCTTCCGGCAAAAATGATATCATCTTTAAAGTCTAAATTTTTATACGTGTGATGGATTTTTTTGGTTTTAAACATCTTTTCGCCCACAATTAACAGTTTGACATTATTGTTGGTTTGCCGTTTAAATTTTTCGAAGGCCAAAAGCAGGTTGTTGATATTTTTACGCGGGCTTAGCGCTCCGACAAAGATGAAAAAATCATTACCGTGTGTGTATTTTTGTTTTGTTTTTTCTTTTTCGTTATCGGAGATGGGTTTATAAATATTGTTTGCTCCATTGTAAACCACATCAATTAAATTTTCACTAACAGAGAATTTTTTACTGATATCTTTTTTTGAAAATTCAGATACGGTAACAATACGGTCAGCTTTTTTTGCAAACTCCGGGAAGAAATAGCGATAATATTTTTGATACAAAAAAGGCAGTCCCCGGGGATAATGCATAAAATTAATATCGTGAATAACCGGGATAGACTTTATTTTTGTTTTTAAGGACAGATAACCATCGGGAGAAATGAACAGGTCGGCATTTATTTTTTTTAGAATTCTGGGAACAGAAATTTCGAACCATACGTAAAATAAAAACGGATGACGTGCCTTAGGTCCTATAACGACAGGATGTACGTTGTCCGAAAAAATAAAGTCCTGATCAAAAGGGCGGTCAAAAATAAAATAAAATTGATGTTCGGGATGGTTTCTGGTAATACGCTTAAGTGTTTCATAGGAAAACCAGCCGATACCTTCCAGTTTATCTTTAATTAAAAGCCTTGTGTTTACAGCAATTTTCAAAACAAAGGGATTAAAATTATGTGACAAAGATGCAAAAAATAAATTAATGATAATTTTGTAAATTAGTTAGAATTGATATAAAACCCGTATATTATAATTATTACATTTAAACTTTGCTAAATTTGTATTACTAATTATCACTGTTTTGAGAAGAAAATTTTTTACCAATTTAACCTTACTAGTATTTCTGAACTTACTGATTAAGCCTTTTTGGATTTTCGGGATTGATCGTACGGTCCAGAATGTGGTTGGAGCAGAAGAATATGGATTGTATTTCTCGCTTATTAATTTCTCTTTGTTACTCAATATGTTGCTCGATTTGGGAATTACCAATTACAACAATCGTAACATCGCCCAAAACAGTCACCTTCTCAGTAAATCTTTATCGAGCATTGTTAGTTTAAGACTTTTATTGGCAATAGTATATGCTTCTGTTACCGTTATAGCAGCATTAATTTTGGGTTACGAAGGTCGCCAGTTTTATTTATTGCTTTTTTTAATTTTTAATCAGTTTTTGGCTTCCTTTATTTTATATCTTAGGTCTAATTTAAGTGGCTTGCATTATTTTAAAACGGACAGCATTATTTCGGTTCTCGACCGTTTTATAATGATTGTGATTTGCGGATTGCTGCTATGGGGAGGAGTTACTGAAAGTTCGTTTCAGATCGAATGGTTTGTTTATGCCCAAACAACTGCTTATTTACTTACCCTGATTTTGTCTTTAGGAATTGTTTACCGTAAAGCACAATTTTTAAAACTTAAATTCGACCG
>JBNJFS010000212.1:0-4445 GCA_051747085.1 Bacteroidota bacterium | reverse complement strand
AAAGTAATAAACCGTAGATAAACTACCGGTAGGTTCAATCTCATCCTGCAAATTAGATTTCAAATAAATATCTTCCAAAGGTTGAATTTTGAAACCATATGTACTTCCCGATTTCAGGAACTCTTCCAGATCAACACCCATAAACTGAACGACCTCGGGACCAACATATTTAACCACAAACTCATTTAACAGTGATAAAAAATGATCGATATCGGTATTGGGTTTTAATTTAAAGTAGGTATACACATTATTTTGCACCCAAAAAGTAACCTTACTGGTAGGCGTTGAGGATATGGAAGCCACAAAATCAAAGTGAAAATGAGCATTATGTGGTACATCTTCACAAACACCCGTAACCTGAAAAGGTTTCTCCCCCTCAATTAGTAATATTTTTCCTATAGGATCTTCATTCCCAAAGTATTTTTTTGCGGTTGACTCAGTAACAACAATCGTATTGGGCTTACCAAGAACATCATCTGGATTCCCTTTAATCAGGTTAAATGAAAAGAGCTTAAAGAAGTTTTCGTCGCCATAATAAAAGCGTTGCTCAACAAATGATTTTTCTTCGTATTGAACAAACCGTCTGTTTACTTTTAAAAAACGAGTAGCCAACTCAACATCGGCCAGCTCTTCCTGCATGGTTTGTGCCATAACATTCGAAGTAAAAGGGCTTCGGATGGAATTATTCCCAAACTGGCCTTCGATATATACCCGGTAAATATTTTCTGAATTTTTATGAAAACGATCATAACTCAACTCATCTTTTACAAAAAGCATAATCATAATACACGAGGCAATACCAATAGACAATCCGGCTATATTAATAAAGGTAAAACCTTTTTCTCGTACGATATTCCTCCAGGCTGTCCTGATGTAATTTGTAAACATAATTTCAATACTTTATTTATTATCTTTATTCATATCGCAAAGCATTAGCAGGATTTGCTGATGCTGCCCTATAGGCAAGGACAATTACGGTTATAATGGCGATGATAAAAGCAATGCATGCTCCGGCAATAAACATCCAAATATGCATATCAATTTTATACGCAAAATTAGTTAGCCAGCTATTCATAAAATAATATGCTAATGGCCACGCAATAATATTTGCCAATAAAACCCATTTCGAAATATCGGCTAATAACATCCATAAAATTCGGGTAACAGGCGTTCCTACTACTTTGCGTATTCCTATCTCTTTGGTTCTTTTTATCACAGTATAGGATGTTAAAGCAAAAATTCCTAACATGGCAATAATAATAGCCAGCACCGAACCAAACAGGTTTAATTTATTGCTGCGTTGTTCTTCCTTGTAAAGATTATCAAATCTATCATCCATAAAATAGTAGCTAAATTCGTAACCTGTATTATACTGGTTAATAACCTTCTCGATGGAAGTTATGGTTTGATTTAATTTTTCGCCGCTAACTTTTACTGAAATATAGGATATGTAATCACGATATTTCGTTAATACCAAAGGTTCAATTTCCTGATGAAATGAGTTAAAGTGAAAATCCTTCACAACACCCACAATTTCACCTTCGACTTTCCAAACAGAGATCTTCTTACCCACAGGATTTTTTAAGCCTAACTTTCGTGCAGCTGTTTGGTTAATAATAACAGAAAAAGTGTCGGTTCTGAATTTGGAGTCAAAATCCCGACCTTCCAAAATCTCCATCCCAAAAGTTTCGATAAAATCATCCTGCACAGCCATTTCATTGATTACAATTGAGTTATCGGGATGATCTCCTTTTTTATATGCATTCTGCACCATATGATACGTGGGAATATTCTCTGAACCACAAGCAGAAATAACCTGAGGTAAATTTTCCAGTTCTGATTTAATTACCTGTAAATCGTTATAAATTTCGGGTTTAAGATTATCAATCACCAATACATGTTCTTTATCAAATCCTAAATCTTTACCCTTAACATAATTCATTTGCAGATTCATTATCAATAAGGAGATGATTAAAAAGATTGCTATAGAAAACTGAAAAATTACCAATCCTTTTTTCAAGTATTCGTTACTTCGTCCTTTTTGGGTAACCCCTTTAAGAATTCGTACAGGATTAAATTTTGAAAGATAAATCGCAGGATAAGATCCGGCGATTAAACCAATGATAACTGATAAGGCAATAAACAATCCGATTAATTTAACGTTTCCATAATTTAATACCAGTTCTCTGTTTACAAGGTTACTGAATGAATCGAGAAATATTTCGACAATCAATAAACCAACCAATAAAGAAATAAAAGATACAATTACCGCTTCGCCTAAAAATTGTTTAACAATATTTTTCCGCTGTGCTCCAATAACTTTTCGCAAACCAATTTCTTTTGAACGGGTTTCGGACCTTGCTGTTACTAAGTTTACAAAATTTATTATGGCAATAATAATGATAAAAAAAGCTAAAAAAGAGTAAATATAAATGTTCCGGATGTTTCCCTGGGGAGCTATTTCCCAGTTATAATCGGAATATAAATGAATTTTACTCATTTTTTGTATTTCGGTATCAATTTGAAAGGCCCTATCCATCCCTTCATCTTTAAAACGTTTAGCGATGTTCTCATTACTTTCTGCGACTACTTTTGCTTTCCAGGTGTCGTCTTCCGCTTTTGTGTCGACAACAAAATAGGTATAAAAGCCAAACCCCCGGTTCCCATAATATCGTTCAAGCTGGTTGATAGAAGTAAACGATGTGATAAAATCAAACGAAAAGTGCGAATTGGCCGGGATATCCTCAATAAGGCATTTTACGGTAAATTCCATTCCATTTAATTTTATTTGTTGATTGATTGGATTGCTATCGCCAAAATACCTTTTGGCTGTACTTTGGGTAATAACAATATTTTTAGGGTTATAAAGAGCTTCTCTGGTATTTCCCGAAATTACAGGAAAAGAAAATACATCAAAAAAAGTACTGTCAACATAAAAAAACTGCTGACTGCTAAATACTTTATTGTTTATGGTTACATTGGCTTCTCTTTTATCTAATTTACATACTGATACTACTTCCGGAATGTTTGATTTAATAACTTCAGCAGCATTAGCCAATGCAACAGGAACTACCATCGGTTCAGCATCACCTTGCTGTACTGATGAAATGATACGGTATGTGTTTTCATAATTATCATGGAATCTGTCATAACTTAACTCGTGCTGCACATATAACAAAAGCATTATAGTAGCAGCAATACCTGTTGCCAGGCCCAGAATATTAATCACTGAAAAAAACTTTTGCGAGATTAAATTTCGTATCGCTATCTTAACATAGTTTTTAAACATAAGTATCTCCTTTTTTTTATTCTTTCAAAAACAAAACCAACATGTATGCCAATTATTACATTAGTTTATATATCAATATATTACACCAAAACCGATTATCCAATTCTATTGTAATTTCGTTCGTATACGTTCAAATATTGTACGTTTACGCACACTTGATTTTTTAATCCATATGCTAAATTGTGCAAAGCGAAAAAGAATCGTAGAATATATATAAACATAATTATCAAAAAAGATACTATAAACAAAAAAGCTGTATCTGAAAAACAGAAACAGCTAATAATAAAAAAAGACAGAAGTGAAATAATTGGGATGCAATCTTCTCCAAAAAACGATACCATTAATAAAGCATTATACGTTATCTCGAATCAGTACTCTTATTTTGATTTAAAAAAAAATCCAGAACATGGCATCCGGTTTTTTAATCATTTAAAATGAACCTCATCCCAGTCATTCCAAAAAAAATAATTATTCACACGCAAGCACTTCTGCCGGATTAGAATTCGCTGTTTTTAAAGCCTGGAAAGAAACAGTTATAATAGCTACCGTTAAGCTTAATAAAGCAGCAAGTGCAAAGGGAATAACATTCAGTTCAATATGATAAGCAAAGTTTTGCAGCCAGGCATTAAGACCCCACCAGACCAAAGGCCAGGCAAGCATATTTCCAAGAGCTACCCAAATTAAAAATTGCCCCAGGAACTTTTTCACAACTTGTGATGCAGAACTACCCAGAACCTTCCGGATACTCATCTCTTTCTGTCGCTGCACTGCCATATATGACGACAGGCCAAACAACCCAAGGCTGGCAATGAGAACTGTAACTAAAGCAAAGTAGCTGAAAATAGTTTGCATTTTCTGTTCCTGCTGATACTGCTTATTAAAACCAGCATCTAAAAATTCGTATTCGTAAGGATAATCAGTAGAAAAACCTGTCCACACCTTCTTTACATGCTCCATAGCCGATTGTATCTGTTTGGCATCCAGCTTTACGGCAAAAAATCGCATTCTTTCCGGCTTATTCATAAAAACAAGCGGTTCTACCTTTTGGTGAAGAGACGTGTAATTGAAATCTTTAACCACACCTACTATTTTACCATCAACTCCTAAACCACAAGCTACACGCTGGCCTATAGGGTTCTTTCCAAAAACCTTTCTC
>JBNJFS010000211.1:0-4463 GCA_051747085.1 Bacteroidota bacterium | reverse complement strand
AAAAATTATAAAAAGAAATATTAATCTTTACGAGTTGATCCAAAATGACTCAGATTATAAAAGCCAAATTATTGAGTGGGCTCAGAAGAATCACTTAGAAGTTAAGTTTATTGATGAGGAAATTGAAAGTACTGAATCTTATATGCAATTTTTTACATCTATCATAAAAGTCGGTGATGAGGTTTTAGGTAAGGGAAAAGGAACTTCTAAAAAAGAAGCTCAACAGCATGCATCACATACGGCTTTAGACAGAATCTATAAAATATCGCAATAAACAGTTAGAATTATTATATTAACTTTCTCAAAATATAGCTATATTCGTTGATATTTATTACTTATGATTTCGAAAAAGAAAGTACATAAATTATCTTTTGATTACGATAGCGATTTTTTTTTAATAGGGATTGCTTCGCATGAAAATGATTATAGGTTAAGTTGGGCTATAAACAATTTTTTACATTGGAAACTTGTTAAAACAGATGATTTCAAGATTAATCATCCAAAATTCAAGGTGAATGTCAGCTATTCAATGTATCACTATACAGATGCTAATTCGCTTAATTATGATTTAATATCCAATAAATCGGAAGAAGGATTCCTGCTGCCTGATTATAAAAATATTGATTATATTCTAAAAGTTACGGGTGAAGAAGATTTTAATCATATCAGTAATCTTATTCGGGAAATTAAAAAAATTAATATTGTGATTACTGCATTTGCTATAGAAGATTTAAACAGCAAGCTACACAGCATGTTTGTTTTTTAAAACAAGAAAAGAGAGAATGACTTCTCTCTTTCCTAGCCCTAAAATTTAAATCTACGACAATTTATTACATTCTTGCTGCTTATTGTCAACAACAAAAGTAGGGCAAACATTGGTTAAGTTATTTAAACCTATGTTAAATAATGTTAAATAATTCATTTCTAACACTTCTAGCAGTTATATTTGTAATGTTATGCAAAAAAGAACCCTTTGGATTATTACCGTTGTATTATCAGTTACACTTATAGGTTTAATAGTTGTTCAGGTTTATTGGATTAAAAATGCGATTGAAATTAAGCAAGAACAGTTTAAACAACTAGTAAACAGTGGGCTTGATAATGTTGTAAAAGAAATTGAAAACCGTGAAATGGTTTATAAGGTTGTAAATGAAATTGAACCTTACCAGGATGTCTCCATATCTGGAAGCCCTTCGGTAAACTATCGTTTAAACGAAATCAATCAACGGGCGTTTAGTTTATCCACTACAGATAAAGAAAAAGAGATCTTCATTTTTAGAAACACCGATTCTTTAAGCATTAGTAAACAACTCCAGTCTATAAGTTCGCAAAATATGCAATTTAGCAATATTACGAATATGCAATTTGGTGATTTTAAAAAAACGCAATCATTTGAGAACTTGCAAATAACCTCCGATTTCTCTGAGAAATTAGATAACAGAACCGTTTTTGTCGAAAATATTGTAAATAAATTAATTCAAATTGATGTTGATTTAAAAGATCGCATTGATAAGGAAACGATTGAGGAAATTGTTAGAACAACTTTTGCTAACCTTGGCGTTGATATAAATGCCGAATTTGCTGTTACCCGGAATAATGATAAAATAGTTTACCAATCAGATAACTATGATAAGGATATAAATGCAGAGATATTTACAAGCCGCTTATTCCCCAATGATGTATTTGCAAAAAACAACTTTCTTACTATTTATTTTCCCGACGAAAGAACATATATTTTTAAATCTACAGGATTTATGGCTTTCTCGTCATTTTTTCTTACCCTGATCATTGTTTTAGGCTTTTCGTTATCCATACATATTATGTTTAAACAAAAACGTTTGTCGAAAATAAAAAATGATTTTGTGAATAATATGACCCACGAATTAAAAACGCCTATCTCTACAATCTCTCTCGCTTCGCAAATGCTAAAAGACAAAACGATTCCAATGGAGACAAAAAATATGGAGTATATCTCCAGGATTATTGATGATGAAAGTAAACGGTTAAGTTACCAGGTGGAAAAAGTTTTAAAAACGGCTTTGTTTGAGCAGGGACAAATAAAATTAAAACGAAAAGAGCTGGATTTGCATAATATTATTGAAAATGTAATCCATAACTTTGATATTCAGGTACGAAACCATAAGGGTCAGATAACCAAAAATCTTGAAGCAGAGCATTCTGTTTTTTGGGTCGATGAGGTACACTTTACGAATATTATTTTTAACTTGCTCGATAATGCTGTAAAATATAGCCATGGAGCTCCTGAAATTTCTATTTCTACTAATAACAGTAAACAAGGAATTAACATTGTTGTTGCAGATAAGGGAATTGGAATCAAAAAACAAGACCAGAAAAAAGTCTTTGATCAGTTTTATAGAGTTTCAACAGGAAATGTTCATGATGTTAAAGGATTTGGCCTGGGATTGAGTTATGTGAAAAAGATTGTGGAAGAACATGACGGAGTAATTGAGCTGCAATCTGAATATAAAAAAGGAACAACATTTAAAATATTTATTCCAAATAATTATACGAACAATGGATGATAAAAGCATAAAAATTTTATTAGCCGAAGACGACGAAAATCTTGGCACTTTATTAAGGGAGTATCTAAATGCGAAAGGACTTAATACCGACCTTTATATTAATGGAGAATTAGCCCTTGAAGGATTTAAAAAACATAAGTACAGTTTATGTATTTTAGATATTATGATGCCCAAAATGGATGGCTTTACCCTGGCACGCGAGATAAGAAAAATTAATTCGGCTGTTCCCTTCATTTTTCTTACGGCAAAATCGCTTAAAGAAGATGTTATTGAGGGTTTCTCGGTTGGGGCTGATGATTATATGACCAAACCTTTTAGCATGGAAGAATTGCTTTTTAGAATTAAAGCAATTTTACGCCGTACAGAATCCAATCATGTCTCAGAGCACAATGATCAATATCAAATTGGGGATTATGTTTTCGATTCGCAAAAACAAATTCTTCAAAATGGGAATAAAACCCAAAAGTTAACCACGAAAGAATCAGAGCTGTTAAAATTGCTTTGTAATAATATGAATAATGTATTAGAGCGAAATTTTGCCTTAAAAACGATTTGGCAGGAAGACAGTTACTTTAATGCACGTAGTATGGATGTTTATATTACAAAACTCAGAAAATATTTAAAAGATGATCCTTCCATTCAGATATTAAATATCCACGGGAAAGGATACAAATTGATTGTTTAATATTTTTATTAAAATCCGGTGATGATTAATGAACAAAAAAATAGCGTAAGAAAGGAAATCAAACAGCTTAAAAAACAATATACACTCGAAGAAAAAAAAGCAAAATCAAAAATAATATTTGAGCAGATTGAGCAATTGAGTGACTTTCAACAAGCCGGGACCATAATGGCTTACTGGTCGATGGATGATGAAGTATATACCCATGATTTTGTTTTAAAATGGTATCAGCGCAAAACAATCATCTTACCTTCGGTTAAAGATGATGAACTGGAACTCCGGGTATTTAACGGATTGGATGATATGATTGAAGGGACTGCTTTTGGGATTAAAGAACCAAGGGCACTTTATAAAAATTCTCTTGATAAAATTGATATGATAATTGTCCCCGGGGTTGCTTTCGATAAACAGAACAACCGGCTTGGAAGAGGTAAAGCCTATTATGATAAATTATTAAGTAAAACCACCGCACTTAAATTTGGGGTATGTTTTGATTTTCAATGGCTCGATACCGTTCCTGCCGATAAATACGACATTAAGATGGACAGGGTTATTACCGACAAAGTATGACAAAAAGGATTCTTCATTCTTCAAAATTATTTAAAAATACTGGTTATCCCGATAACATTTTACCACCCATTATTATTGGCTATCAGATAAAAACGCCTGAAAACATGGGAAATATATTGCGTTTGGCTGATAATACCGGTTGCCAACAGGTACTATTTGTTACCCATATGGAAAATATCCGCATGTCGAAAGTAAAAAAAACGGCCTCGTCAAGTTTTGATTCCGTTCAATTTAAATTTTGTAAACCCGATACTTTTGAAAATTTTATCCCTCCGGATTACCACTGGGTAGCAGTTGAAACGGCAAACGATTCTGAAAATATTTTTCAAACTCAATTACCGAAAAGAATTGCTTTATTTGTCGGCAATGAAGTTTCTGGTATCAGTCATTCAGTACTGGATAAATGCAGAAAGATTATACATATTCCGATGTTAGGTAATAATACCTCATTAAATGTTTCTCATGCACTGGCTGTTGCACTTCTTGAGTGGCAAAGGCAGGTAATTTATTGATTTAAGTTAATTGTCCGTTTTTTTTTGTTCAAAAATTGGAAGAATTTTATTTTATATTAACTTTAAACCATGTTTAAGTTCCAAAAAATTTCCTGCCATGAAATTATACTACCCTTATTTTAATTTATTTTATAAAAAAGGTACTACCGATTATCG
>JBNJFS010000210.1:0-4497 GCA_051747085.1 Bacteroidota bacterium | reverse complement strand
TTTTGAAAAAGGGATAGCCGCAATTAAGGCAATAGTACCGGTAACATTAAAAAGCTGTACACTTTCTGCTTTTCCCAGATAATATTTAAAATAATAGGCAATGGAAAGATTCTGTATGGCAAACATGACAAATGAAATGATCCCTACAAAAAAGAGAATAACCCAGGGCCTGTTTTTAAAAAGATTTCTAAAGTCTTTTTTTAATGATCTCGTTTGCTCTTTTGGCGGTGGTATTCTTTCCTTCGTTGATTTAAAAGTGATCATAAAAAGGATAAAACTAATCACTGAAAAAAGGATTAATGTAATTTGATATCCTTTGGCATCATTTCCATTGCCAAAATATTTGGCAAGGGTAAGTGCTGTACCGGAAACAATAAGCTGTCCGGTAAAGGCAAAAACAAAACGATATGAATTTAACCCTGCCCGTTCATACGAATCGCCTGTCATTACAGCGCTTAATGATGAGTATGGCAGGTTGATAGCAGTAAAAACAGTCATTAACAAAAAATAGGTTGTTCCGGCCCAGATTATTTTCCCGGTCATGTCAAACGATGGTGTGGTGAAAGTTAATACAGCAAGAACACTGTAAGGTAATGCCATCCATAAAATATAAGGCCTAAACTTTCCCCATCGTGTTTTGGTTCTGTCTGCAATAATACCCATAATAGGATCACTTATCATATCCCATAACCTGGCAATAAGCATTATGGTTCCGGCAGCAGCAGCAGAGATACCAAAAGTATCCGTATAAAAGATGAGTATCCAGAAACCTACCATATCCCATACAAAATGGGACGCTGTATCGCCTAATCCATAACCTACTTTTTCTTTAAAAGAGAGTTTTGTTGCTACCTTGCTCATGTTTTTATTTATCTTCAGTTAAAAAAGAATATTGATTTTCCATCACCTTTTTAGGCTTGCGATCCACGGTGAATAATCCCCAATGTTTTTCGGCTCCCATCATATTATTGGGGTCGCCTTTCCAATCTTCATCAAAGGCTTCAAAGAAAAAAGTGGTAATATTCATTTCAGAAGCCCAATCCATTAACTCTTCATAATATTGTTTTTGCTTCTCTTCACTCGCCCGATTTCCAAACTCTGAGGCTGTGGTAGCCCATCCTGCTTCGCTTATTACTAATTGAGCATCCGGTAAAGCATTCCGAACTTCTAATACATTTTCAATGGTGTATGCCATTCCTTCGTCAATATCCTTTCCTTCCCACAAAGGATAGGTATGGATTGAGATAAAATCAACCACCTCAGCCAGGTCAGAACCATGATCGGCCCACCATTTATAATTCTCAGCAACGGTAACCGGCTGCTCAATGGACTTTTTTACTTTCTCAACATAAGAAATCATGGTATCCGGAGATACTTTGTGATCATTCCAATCGACTAAAGCCTCGTTTCCCACATTTACCGCAATAATTATATCCTTATAATTATTTGCCAGTTCGATGCCTTTGTTAATTTCTTTGCTATTCAGTTCTTTATTCTTTTGTAATATTTCGTCAGGAATTGGTTCTGTTAACCATTCGCAGGTTTTATGAGTGCTCAATTCGGCTCGCAACCAAATACCCAACATCACCTTAATATTCAACCCATTATCTTCAATAACCTGTAAAACCATCTCGGAGTTTTTACCACTGTCATATACACGAATTAAATTAAAATTTGAGTTGTGAGCAAGGATATTAAGGTCTTCCAATACCTCGTCGTAACCTGGATTGATTGCCCCGTCTCCACGGTCTGGATGCTGGCCGCTTCTATATCCTGAATAGCATATTGCTTTGGATTGCTTATTCAATAAATCATTTTTACTTTGCTTTAAAGCGGTTTGATTTGATTCTTCTTTTCGCTGACAGCTAATAATTCCAACAGTAAGAAGTATAATGAATAAAAATTTTAAGCCTTTCATCGTTTGTATATTTTTTAATTCGTTGGTGCTTTCAGGTTGGTTTTTAACACATCAATCTGCTTAATATCACCTGAACGCCGGAATATTTGTTTACTTATATCGTTTGTTAGAATATTTCCCGAGATTGTTATTTGCTCATTGTTAGTATAGGTTATAATAATATTCTCCTCTTTTGAATCGGTGTAAATGATGGGAACCTGACAGAATGTTAATGCCAGCTGTTTTTGCTCCAGTGAAATGGTACGCTCAACGCCATCAAGAGTATAAAATTGAAAATCATCATCCCGGGTCAATATTTCATGATGGTTTACCAGTGAGGGGTCAAAGTGTATTTCTCCTTTTATTATTCTTATCCCCAGTTCGCCTAAACGAGAAATGATATCTTCTTTTACCTGGCCGGTTAAACCAGGTTGTTTAACTCCTGCATGAGCCGGAGTATGAGAATATGCATCTGTAGGAAATGCTCCATATGCTTCAGGCGATTTGTATAATCCAATACCTGCCTTTATTTCATAATAATGATCTTTGAGTTGATTTAACACAACGGGGTCAGCATTTTCATCCACCGCCTTAAAATAACTTTCCTGGGTTGCTAATAAAAGTTTCGATACCATATGCCAGTAAATAGAACCTAACCCTTCGTAGCCGAAAAAAGTGCCCGATCTGCCGGTAAATGACTGATGGTCGAACATTTCTTCATAAATATCCAGTATTTTTTTCTTTTCTTCCTGAGTTAACGCAGAATATTCTTCGTCTTTTAAATTTTCTAAAGCATTATTGAGCACATCAGCGTTTCTAAAATCACTGTTAAAATGATAAGTTCCCGTTTTATCGGCTTTTATGATCGACGAATCATTTTTTTGTATAAATTGTTTTAATAAGCCCGACTCTTCAATTTTTTCTGCAGGAATAGTATTTTTCTCTGTAAATCGTGGTAATTCTCTATCAGGATATAACATATAGCTGTATTGATCGGGCCTGAACATTTTGCTGTTTTTCAAAGCGTTTAATACATCCAGGCTTTCTTTAGAAGACAAAAAACCTGAACTCAAGATAGCAACTTGCCCTTCAAGCATTTCATATAAATGGCGAATTACTATTTTATCCTCTTTAAAAGAGATTAAATTATAAGCATGATACAAGCCATCCTCTCTTTTGTTAACCTTTATCGAATGATCAACATATTTTAAACATAGAGCGGTAAATTCTGCCAATTCAGAGATATTAATATTCCGTTTTTTCCCATTAAAAGATTTAGCATAAATTTTGTTTCTATATTTTTCATGAGCCTTCCCTAATAAATCAGTAACTTTTTTACGATCAGTAGCTGAGAACCCTTTATTTAAAAGAGAAGAATTCTTTTTAAATATGTTGAAAATATTTTCATACAGATTTACAACTTCAATCGATACGGGTATATTATCAATCAGCAAACCCTCTAATTTATTATCTAAAAATTTTAAAAACCTTCGGATATAATATAGAGTAACCATAGATGTCCCGTTGCCTACCAGTGCATTGTTGGCGTCATTCCATTCGGGTCTTTGAGTGTTTAACCAAATACCCGCTTCGGGAACGAAGTTGCTTAATTTAGATAACAGGGTGACCAGAATTTTCTCTAACAAATTAACCTTATAGGCCTTACCAACTTCCTTGTTTTTCAACAATTTAGCATCAGCTCCCACATGTTCTTCCATAGCCTTTATTAAGTCATTTAACTCATCATCAAATACGATGGTATTTTTAGGATTTTTTACAATTTCATTGTATGACTTAATGCGATACGGCACATTGGCATAGGTATAAATTTCTTTACCAAACAGCTCGTCCAGTTTTCCCGGGTGATAGTTATCTGAGTGTTCTAAAAACTTCAGCAAATAAATTATCTGGTGATCTCCCCAGTAACCAATATATGCCCATGGATTCAGAGGGTCCGGGCATTCCCAGTCTATTCCATCACGCATGATTCTGTAAGGATTATACCCGTCAATGGTAGAAGCATTTACAAATTTACAGATAATCCCTTCTATAAATTCGGGAAAAGATAAACATAATGCTTCCCAATTTTGAAAAATATCGCGCCAGTTGCCTTCGTAATGATATTTTAGTGAACCATCCTCATTTTTGGTTTCAATAGAAAAAATGTTCCACGGTCTGCTTGGATCGCCATGTCTACGGCTAAAAGCAAGCGGTAAGTATTCATATGCTATTCGAACTAAATCAGTATTGCGGGTTTCTTCGGCTACAGTAAGCAAATCTGAATAATTCATTTGGTCAGGCAACTGGTTAAGCCATTCAGCAAGATCGTTAGCCAGCAGTTTATTAATTTGCAGCAGATAATCCTTAAAATCGTTTAAATCAATGAGGTAATTATTGGTAAAAACGCCTCCACGCATTACATTATAAATGGTATTGGAATAATGTCTGGCATAACATAGAGGAGTATTTGTAATTTGTAAACCGTCGGCACTTGAAGCAATCTTCTTTAATAGTTCAGTTCCTTCGTTAATATCAGCATCAACCAATTGATCAATATTTTTATTTTCCGATACTAATTGATTCAGGTTAGCCAAATCAGC
>JBNJFS010000209.1:0-4509 GCA_051747085.1 Bacteroidota bacterium | reverse complement strand
GCCAGCCCGAGGACTGGAGATTCACCCGGTGAAATCTGAAGACTATTTCACCGGAATACCCCTTCGTGGTTACGCAGTCGTTCATCAGAAAGCTTAGATGGTGACTCCAGGTCATTTACCATCACCGAAAGTTAGCGGAATTAATCATGCATATAGAAGACACCTTCGGTTGTTCCCTGAAATGGTAATATTATTTGCAAATTTGATTATTTTTGTGACCAAAGTTAATTTGTCAGATTTCTTTAGGGGCTAACCCATGATGAAAAATATACTTAAAACATTTTCGCTCACAGTTATTTTTCTGTTCATCCTCTCTGTTTTTGGATGGATGACGCAACATATATCAAAAGGAAGTAAAGACTTTGGCTTTCTGACGGAACCCGTAAAATTTATGTACTCTTTTCCCGATATGTTTACAAAGTCGGTGGAAGAAGTAAAAACCTTACCCAAGACATTTATCAAAACCCCGCAAAATTTCAAGCCTGTAAACAAATTGAATTCCGATTTAAAAGTATTAACCACATATTCGGATACCAGCGACAGGAGGGCCATTGTTTTATTGAACCTGAAAAATGATTCGGTTCATTATAAATGGACTGTAGATAATCCATACCAGGTTACTGACAGGATTAAAAATCCGTTGATGTTTCCGGGAAAGGAGCTGGTATATTCTTTCGCAAAAAGACCATTAAGAAGAATTGATTCTTTATCAAACGTTATATGGAAACAGGACAGCATCTGGGTACATCATGCCATGGAGCTGGATTATAAGAATGATATTTGGGCATGTACCTATAATCCGTTTCACTACTCTACTGCCTACTATACATTAAACGGAAGAAGTGTGTTTTTTAAAGATAACTTCATTACAAAGGTTGATGCAGAAACCGGGAGAATACTTTTTCATAAATCAATTGCTGAAATTTTAAAAGAAAATGATATTTCCAATTATGTTCTTAAACCAACAGGCAGCTTGACTGATCCGCTGCATCACAATGATATAGAGCCGGCTTTGAAAACAACTCCTTATTACAATAAAGATGACGTTTTTATAAGTTTAAGACAACCCTCAATTGTGCTTCATTACAGGCCGGAAACCAATGAATTGATTGATATTATTGAGGGCCCTTTTGTAAGCCAGCATGATGTTGATTTTTTGAACGATTCAACCCTGATTATTTTTAATAATAATTTTTACACCAAATGGTCAAAAGAAAGTTTGCCACCTCCCGGGGATTCCACAGCACTCATAAATATTGGTGATTTTTATTCAAATATTGTAAAGTACAATTTAGCTAATGGCGAGTTTTCATATATAGGTGATTCCATTTTCAGAGCGAACCGGATTTTTACTTCTACCGAAGGGTTGCAGGAATTTGTGGATGATTCCGCTTTTTTTGTGGAAGAGCAAAACTCCGGGCTTATTTGGGTGTTAACCGAAAATGAAGTGGTTTATAAAAATGTATTAAAATCCCGGCATGAGGGATATCATCATTTACCAAACTGGACAAGAATAGTTGATTATGAGTAATTTATTATATATAGGACCCGGACTTGGAGTTGGAACAATAGTTTTGATGTTTATTATCGGAGGGATTGTACTGTTTGCCTTCGGATATATTTTTTGGTTGAAGTTTAAAAAGTTCTTTAAGAAAAGGAACAAATGACCACCTGCTATTATTTAGCGCTGTTTTTAAGCTTTTTTCTGATTTTCTTAATTTTCCGGATTAAAAGAAATATATTTTTTCGTTTGGCGGAAAACAGTGTTGCGCTGTTGGACAAACTCCTTTCCCAAACCGATGATGATGCCAAGATTAAGCTTATTGAAAAAAGTAATAAACTCCTGATTCGTTCGATCTCAGAAATTATTCTTCTCGTTTTAATTGCTTTTGCGGCAGGAAGTGTGCCTGTAGCTGCGTATATTTTTATAACCAATACAGCACTACAAGGTCTTGATTTTTGGTCTTTTTATTCCATTCTTTCAATGTCAGCGGGAGCCACATTGCCATTTATAATTCCTCCCGGTAAAAAAAACACATCCGGTTATTCTGATCTTTCCAAACTGTTGCATCGCATGGCGCTTAATAATTATAACCTTTCAGAAAAGTTATTCAGAAGAGAGAAGAAACGTTTGAAGAAATTTACACTTAAAACACGAGAAGATTTTATAATTATATCTGGTTTGGCTCGTGCCGGAACGACAAGTCTTATGAATGATTTGTCTGAAATTGACGATTTCATTTCGCTGAACTATTCCAATATGCCATTCCTGATGGCTCCTAACCTTTGGGCTAAAATATATAAACCAAAAAAAGAAAATCTCCGGGAAAGAAGTCATAAAGATGGAATTCAGATTGGTTACAACTCAAATGAGGCATTAGAGGAGTATTTTTTTAAAGTAAAAGCCAATGACTCTTTCATTAAACAAAATTACTTGCGCGAATATGAGTTATCGTACGATGATTATAATGATTACCTTAATTATCAGTCTTTAGTGAAAAATGATAACGGGAAAATTTATCTGGCTAAAAACAACAATTTTATTTTAAGATATAAATCGCTTAGGTCTTTTAATGATAAGTTCTTAATGGTGGTGCTGTTTCGGAATCCACTAACTCATGCAGCTTCTTTAAAAGAGAAACACGCAGATTATAGTAAACTGCAAATCGATGATCCTTTTATTCTCGAGTATATGAATTGGCTTGGTCATCATGAGTTTGGATTAAATCAGAAACCTTTTTCATTTAATGAGAAAATTTTGGATAATTCTCAGGATAAGAGCAAAATTGATTTTTGGTTAAAAAACTGGATAAATTACTACAGCTATGCCTTAACAATAAATCATCCAAACACCATTTTTGTTAACTATGATGATTATTGTAAGCATCCCGGCGAAACTATTGAACGCATTATCAATAAGGTAAATATTGCAGCAAAATTACCTCAATATAAATCGTTTCATAATCCAAGAGAAATCAGAGAAAATTATTCAATGGAATTATTCGAAAAGGCGATGATTATTTATGAGCAACTAAAAGAAAACAGGCAGTGATTCTACTGTTTTAGTTATATAGCAACTAACCTAAACCTTCTTTTGCAAAAAGAAATTTCAGAATAGTGACTCTGACACTCAGAACCCCTAAGATGATTTTTTCAGGCAAAACTTCAAAAAAGCTTATATTTGTGAGAATCAAATAAATCAGTAAAAAATGAAAGATAAGTTTTATAAAAAAGGAATAAACCGTCGCGAATTTTTACAAACCGGTGCAAAACTGACGGCTGCCGGCATATTTGCCGGATTGGGAACTTCCAGTTTGTTTGGAGCCATTGCCAACGGAACAATGGGAAAAACCGTTGAGCAGGTTACGCTGAACAACGGTGCTAAAATGCCAATCCTCGGTTTCGGAACGTTGTACCTCAACGATGAACCTGGCGAAAGAGCTGTGGCCGACGCCATTTCGCTGGGTTACCGGCTTATCGACACAGCCACGATTTACGGCAATGAAGAAGCCGTGGGTGCAGGCATAAAACAAAGCGGAATCGACCGAAAAGAACTTTTTGTAACCTCAAAAGTGTGGGTTGAAGATTCTGGGTACGAAAAGGCGAAAAAAGCCTTTGATAGGTCGCTGAACAAACTGCAAACAGATTACCTGGATTTGTACCTTATTCACCGTCCGCGAGGCGATGTACACGGATCGTGGAAAGCAATGGAAGAACTTTACAAGGAGGGCAAAATCAAAAACATTGGTGTCAGCAATTTTACTGCAGCCCAGATTAAAGACTTAATGGACAATTTTGATGTGACTCCGACTGTTAACCAGATTGAAACGCACGCTTTCTTTCAGCAGCCCGGTGAGTTGGAATTCTTAAACGAAAACAATATTCAACTGGAAGCGTGGTCGCCGTTGGCACAGGGACGAAACGAACATTTCTCCAATGAAACGCTTGCGGAAGTCGGCAAAAAATACGGCAAAAACAATGCACAGGTGGCCCTGCGGTGGCACTACCAGCGGGGCATTGTAGCTATCCCTCGCTCGTCGCAAAAAGCCCACATGCAGGAAAATCTCGATATTTTCGATTTTGAACTGACCGATGCGGACATCAAAAAAATTGAAAAACTTGATTTAAATATTACCCAGTTTCCGGAGTGGGAATAGGAATATCTAACCGCAAAGAAAAAAGAAGGCGCAGAGTTGCACAGAGAACTTTGTGTCTTCTTTGTTTTTAATGACCGCACGAACCTGCCCCGGAGCGAATCCTGGGTCAGTTTAAAAATCAGGTGGGCTTTTAAGCAATTCAATAACATTTTTAACAGTTATCAGCTCACTTAAGAAGCAATCATTTTTTTCAGGCCCGCGCGCTTATCCTGATTTCATCAGGATTTTGATGGCTTCGAATTTGCAGTCCTGCGGCCTATTTTCATCGAAACCGGAATTAAAATAAAACCTTACTGAGACCGGGAAGCTCCGAATATATGAGGAGATCACCCGGCCGAAGTTAGGTTTTATG
>JBNJFS010000208.1:0-4525 GCA_051747085.1 Bacteroidota bacterium | reverse complement strand
TACACGTGCATACGCGGATATATCACTCATTAATATATTACGGTTAATATTGGCAATAACAATATCAAAATTTTGATTTTTCAGTAACGAAGCATCTCCCTGAAAGACCTGAATATCTGTACAGTTATTTTTCTCAATATTTTCCAGGGTATTTTTATAAGCCCATTCGTCAATATCAATGGCTGTTACTGTTTTTGCTCCTTTTAATTTTGCCAGTATAGCAAGCACTCCTGTTCCGCACCCCATATCCAGCACTGTTTTATCCTTAAAATCAAGCTCGAGCATGGTTTTTAACATCAAATAAGTAGTTTCATGATGTCCGGTTCCAAATGACATCTTAGGCTCGATAATAATTTCATATTTTAATGGTGGTGTCCCTGTATGAAAAGGAGCCCGAATAACACACTCGTTATCAACAACAATCGGTTTGAAACTTTTTTCCCATACCTGATTCCAGTTCTCTGTTTTAATAACCTGCCAGGAATAATGAATGGTGCAATTAGGTAACGTATTAACCTGCAGTTTTCTAACAGCATCAATATCAAAAAACTTTTCTAATATATACGCTTTTAATTTCTCCTCTTCTTGATCATAACTTTCGTAGCCTATCTCATTTAACTGAGCAACAAGTATTTCAAAAGCCGTTTCAGGTTTTTTTGTATCCACCCTGCAGGTTAGTTCAATATAATCCATTATTTTTATTTAAAAGATTTGGCAATATCTATAAAATCATCGGCATTTAACGATGCGCCGCCAATCAAGCCTCCGTCAACATCGGGGTTAGCAAACAGCTCTTTAGCATTTGAAGGTTTACAACTGCCGCCATACAATATAGATACATCATTGGCTATTTGCGAACCATATGAATTTTTAATTTTTTCGCGGATAAACTGATGCATTTCCTGGGCTTGTTCGGGAGTTGCTGTTTTTCCTGTACCTATTGCCCAAACCGGTTCATAAGCGATGATAATATTTTTAAGAGATGCTGGATTTATTCCGTCAAACATTTCTTTTATTTGGTTATTCACAATCTTGAAATGTTCTTCTTGTTCTCTTTCTTTAAGCACTTCACCACAACAAACAATGGGTTTAAGCCTGTTTTCCAGGGCAAGCTTCATTTTTTCATTGATGATTTCATTGGTTTCCTTAAAATATTTACGTCGTTCGGAGTGGCCTAAAATAACATATTCAGCACCTGCGGACTTAATCATTGAAGCTGATATTTCACCGGTATAAGCACCTTCTTTGTGATTAGAACAGTTCTGAGAGGCCAGCTTTACCGCTGACTCTGTTAATACTTTAGAAGCTTCAGCGGTAAGGATAAAGGGGGGTGCAATAATCAGTTCAACATCTTTCACAGATTCAGCCTGACTTAAAATTTGTTGAATTAACTTTACTCCTTCTGAGAATGTTTTATTCATTTTCCAGTTTCCTGCAACAATATTTTTTCTCATAATACAAATATTTTATATTGATAGTACATCAAAAATAAGAAATTAAAAAGTTATATATTATTTAATAAAAGAAAAAGTTTATAATTATTATCGAATACGTACCCGGGGATCTAAAATACCATAAATGATATCTACCAACGTATTGATAATAATAAAAATCAACGATATCGTAAGAATACATCCCAAAACAACGGGAAAATCATATTGGTTCAATGCATCCACAATAATAAAACCGAGCCCTTTCCACCCAAAAATATATTCAACAAAAACAACACCGGTCATTAATGAAGCAAACCATCCTGAAATAGCTGTTATTACGGGGTTTAGAGAATTTTTCAAAGCATGTTTCCGGATTATCCGTGAAAACGTTAACCCTTTTGCTTTAGCTGTTCGTATATAATCCTGCGATAAGATATCAAGCAGCGAATTCCGTGACAACTGAATCACAATAGCCAAAGGTCTTATGCCTAATGTAAATGCAGGCAAGATGAGATTTTTTAATTGCAGGTGCATCCCTTCACCCATATCATCCATTTCATAAATATTTCCGGTTAGATTCAACCCTGTTATATCGGCTAAAAGGAAAGCAAAAATCCATCCAATTAAAATAGCGGCAAAAAATGAAGGGAGTGACATGCCGAAAGCAGAGAAAAACAGAGATAAACGATCGAAAATACTATCCTTTTTCAGGGCTGCCAGAATACCGATAAAAATACCAAGAAACGTGGCAAAAACAATGGATACAATAGCCAGAATAAAGGTATTGGGTAACGTTTCGCCAATGATTTCAGAAACCGGTTTTTTACTTTGATAGGAACGACGTAAGTACGGCTTTTTTAGTATGAGCACATATTTTCCTTTAAGGGTAACAAGCGGTTGGTAAGCGGTATATTTTTGCGGATCAAGATATATGTAACTGTTTTCATTTTTTGAATTATATACCGAAACGGGGGATAGATCATTCAGATATTTTGCATACTGCATTCCTGTGGAGCGATCCAACCCCAGCTCTTTACGAATCGATTCTACCGTTGAGATATCAGACCGCTGCCCTAACATCATCTGAGCCGGATCGCCGGGTAAAATATTAAACAGAAAAAAAATAACGGTAATAACACCCCACAATATCAGCAGGGCGTATAAAAACCGTTTAATTAAAAAGTTTAACACAAACTATTTTTTATAATTCGGTACCAGCTAAAATTTCATTTTCTGAACCCTTAGGTTCGCCTTTATATTTATCATTATTTAGATACATTGTCTCCATTGCTTCAATCGGTGGAATATTCAGATGATGCCATTTATCCAAAATTGTCCCTTTTTTAATTAATACAATTCCGGGATTTGCACGCACAATGGTTTTTAACGTAATCTCATCGGTTGAATAAAACATATAAGGAGCATCAGTTTCTTCTTTAAAATTTTCAATAACCGATTCGACAGATGCTGTAAGACAAATAAAATTACATTTGCCTGATTCTTTACAATATTCAGCCAGTTTATTGATTTTATCAATATTTTTTGTGCTGGTTTTATTCAAATCGTAGGCTATCATTAAAAAAGTAAATTTATTGTCGTTTAAGATAATATCAGTTATATCATTTCCATTGGGTGTTTGAATGGAAAAGTCGTGAATGGGAGGAATATAACCTTCGCTTACCAGTTCATTTTTTGTTTCAACCCATTGCCACGTAGAATCAGGTAAATTATCTAACGTAAATTCTTTTGTGTTGCCGTCTTTTTCATAAAGTAAAACTGTTTCATATTCCGCTCTTGGAGCATCTTCGGGGATAATCATTTTTTCCGGAATGTGAGTACCAATATTATAGGGTCTGAAATCGAGTACCGGTAAATTAAAATAGCAATACAAAGAAAGCGATACACTAAAGATAAAAGGAATGGCTATCACGATCCATTGATTAATGTCTTTCCATTGTTTTTCGTATTTATTACGATTAACAAAAATGATAAGGGTAAAAATCATTAATACTACATTTTTCCAGAAAGTTTCCCAATTGGTCATAATAATTGCATCGCCGAAACATCCACAATCGGATACAGGATTAAAAATAGCCAGAAATAATGTCAAAATTGTGAAAAAACTCATAAAGATAAGCGTTACCCATGCCGTTAATTTCCTTTTTGTAGCAAATAGTAACGAAAAACCAATGACAAATTCTAAGGTGCTTAACAAAATAGCCAAAGGCAAAGCAATTATTGATAAAAACTCTAAGTTAAAAGCCGCAAAATAATCATTAAATTTATACATCGACCCCAGCGGATCAACCGCTTTAACAAATCCTGAAAAAATAAAAACCAGACCTAAAATAATGCGACTTAGCTGATTAAGTTTCCTCATGTTCATTTCGTTTTTATAGATTATTTAATAATGTTTTCCTGCTTAAGTAAATCGATTAATTTATTAAAAACAACCTGCTGCTCAGACATTACTCCGTTTTCGTCGGCACATTTAATAATATTAAGCCTTGAATCATTTTTTGCTTCGTTCAAATATATACTTCTTACTTCATTTTGAAAATCAATATTTTTCTCATGAATATCTTCTTTCCCGTTTAAATAATTGCGATCGTCACCACTTCGTCGTTTGGTTAAATTATGTTTCGTAAACTCAAAGGGCACATCCAGGAAAATATTTAAATCCGGTTGTGGCAGATTATAATAATTATATTCTAAATCTTTTATCCAATGACTTAATTCTTTTTTTTCTTCTTCGGTGTTTAATTTAGCGCACTGAAAAGCAATATTTGAGTAAACATACCGATCGACGATTACCAGTTTATCCTGCGAAAGCCATTGATTAATTAAACCCTTAGCATCGTTTCTGTCACCAGCATAAATCAACGCAATTAAATAAGGATTTACGGATTCAATATCCCCTAATTCGCCCCGAAGAAACCGAGAAATTAAATCTCCATAAATTCTCGAATCTGTTCTTGGAAAATGAAGGTATTCATAAGCAACATCTTTTTGTTCAAGATATCTTCTAAGGTTTTTTATTTGTGTTGATTTTCCCGATCCGTCTAATCCTTCAATTACAATAAATTTCATAT
>JBNJFS010000207.1:0-4566 GCA_051747085.1 Bacteroidota bacterium | reverse complement strand
TCGGATTCGGGAGATGCTGCACAAAATATTGAGCAGCTGGTAATTGCCATGGTCGATATGGATGAGGTTAAGTTTGATCGAATTTTATCGCGCTATATCATGCACGAAGGATTTGAAAATGCTGTAATAAGAGTGATTTTTCCTTTTTTTGAAAGGATTGGTATTCTGTGGCAAACAGGAACCATTAATCCTGCTCATGAACATTTCGTTTCTAACTTATTCAGACAAAAATTAATGGTAGCCATTGATAATATAATGGTAACCGATAATCAAAAAGCGAAAAAATTTATTTTGTTTCTTCCGGAAGGTGAATATCACGAATTAGGCCTTTTATTTTATAACTACCTGATTCGTAAATCAGGACAGATCGTATACTACCTGGGTAGCTCGGTTCCGTTTAATGATGTGTTGGAAACGAGTAAAATGGTGAATCCTGATTATTTCTTTACAACCATCACCTCATTACTTACAAGAGATGAGACTGTAAAATATTTAAAGAATTTATCGAAAGCATTTCCTTTGCAGAAAATATTAGTTACCGGACAACAAATCGATCAAATTCTTAAGCAACCCTTACCGAATGTGATAAAAATTACATCTCCACATGATTTTAGTGAGACATTGAAAAGTATGATTTAATTCTTAGAATAATTCTAAATAGTGCATCCTGCTTAGGCTTAAGCAGGATTTTTTTGTTTAATTATTGATAATCAATATAAACAAAACATTAAACATAAAAACAGCAAAAAATGTAATTTAGAATGTATGATATAAAAGGATATTTTTGTCTTAAATAATGGGGGTTTTAGCGCCAAATCTTATTTAGAAACAGGTGGTGTTTGGGATCTATAAACATATAAATATTTGGATATATACTGTCTTTTGTTGTATATTTGTTTAAGAAAATAAATAAAACGTACAACTATGACAGCACTAGAATTTAATCATCAGTTAATAAGTTTAGAGAATAAACTTTCAAGATTTGCCATGAGTTTAACTTCAAACAGAGAAGAAGCTCAGGATCTTTTACAGGAAACCTATTTAAAAGCTCTTTCGCATAGAGATAAATTTGAAGGATATACAAATCTAAAAGCGTGGACTTTTACGATAATGAAAAATACTTTTATCAATAATTATCGTAAGCAACAAAAAGAAAATACACATAACGATACCACCAAAAATTTGTATTTCTTAAATTTAACCAAAGAGCAATCACCGACAAGACCCGATAATGAATTTTCAACGTATGAAATAACCAAACAGATTGAAAGTTTGCCCAACGAATTTAAAGAACCTTTTAATATGTTTTTGTCGGGTTATAAGTATAAAGAAATTGCTGAAAAGCTTGATTTAAAAATTGGTACGGTAAAGAGCAGAATATTTTTTACCCGTAAAAAATTAATGGAAAATTTAAAAGATTTTCAGTAAAACATTGTTGTTTAAATAGATAATTTCAAGAGTTTTTTGGGAAGTTACAAAGTACCAAAAAGCTCTTTTATTTTTTGTGTTCTGAAAGTAAATATTTCATTTACTTTCTGCCGGAAATAAATGCGATGTGCTACTTTTCCCAGCATCCCCAAGGGTAAATCATAATATAGAATATCTTCCATCTCTACACCCTTGCTTATAGATTTAAAGCGGTGTTCATGATGCCAAATTTTGTATGGCCCTCTGATTTGATTATCAATGAAATAAACTTTGTCTTTAACCTGTGTAATCTCTGTTGCCCATTTTATTTGCATTTTAAGCAGAGGGGTAAGCCGGTAAGTTATGATCATTCCCGGGTACATATCTCCGGCATCCGACCTGGAAAGTATCTTAAACTTCATTGAAGCAGGGGTTATCAGTCCCAGGTTCTCGGGATTGGAGAAAAATGCCCAGGCTTTATCTATTGAAATGGGTATTTTTTGCTTTTTTCTTAGTTGGTACATTTATTTAAAAATTATTGTAAAGCAAACAATTTCTTCAGCCAATTGTTTATAAATGTAAACCATAAGATTTAAAATTTATTTAATTATTAAAAAAAACAAGAATGTTTTTTTTGAGTTATTTTTCGTCAATCAATGAATACTAATTGACTCTCATGCCTTAAACTAAGGGTTAGCAGAAAGATGTGTTAAAGGGAAACGGGAGGCTTAAGCGGGAAATTCATGAAAGAAATAAAAAACGAAGGAAAAAGTATTGTACTTAGTGAACGATAATTTGTTAAAATGAAAGATCGGATAATCCTTTATTATCATAATAAGCTGTTAAAACCACTTGTTAATTTTTTAAAAGAAGGGTTAAGCCCGGAAAAGCTGGCTTTATCTGTTGCTTTGGGGGTTACCATTGGAATAATCCCTGTTCTGGGCATTACTACTATTATGTGTGCTTTAGTTGCTGTAATTTTTAGAATTAACATGCCTGCTATTCAGCTTATTAATTATTTTGTTTATCCTTTACAGTTAATCTTATTTATACCATTGTTAAAATTGGGTGCCCTTATTTTTCCATCCGAGGGCATTGTTTTTTCATTATCTTTTATAAAAGGGCTGCTGCAGCAGGATTTTTGGTTGGCTGTTCAGTTATTCTGGAAAGCTAACCTTGGAGCAATGATTATATGGTTCGCCATATCACCGTTTTTGATAGCAATTTTATACTATTCTGTTTTACCTGTGTTGAAGAAGTTTGTTCCCGATACGCTTAAAAATTAGTTTATTATTGGTTATTTCTTATTTAATCCTTATTTTACTGTTAAATTTATTCTTGCTATTATGGTTGATTATCATATTCATACTATTTTATCCGACGGGAAAAGCACTCATGAAGAATGTGTTCAGTATGCCTTAAAATCAGGTTTACAAGAGATAGGTTTTTCTGATCATGTATGTTTAAAATTTCCCGACTGGGCAACCCCAAAAGCTTATTTTGAGAAAATGAAATCTATTCTTCTGGATTTAAAGCAGCGAAAAAATCTCCCTTTCTCCATTAAATTTGGTATTGAAGCCGATTATTTTCGTGGACAGGATAAGGCGATCAAAAAATCGATAGCATTGTTTCCTGTAGATTATGTAATTGGTTCTGTTCATTATATTGGTGACTGGAATTTTGATACCAATCCCGCAGACTATAAGAACCTTGATATCGACCGTTTTTATCAAGAGTATTTCCAGCTATTACAGGAATGTGCTGAATCTAAACTTTTTGATATTTTAGGACATATTGATATTCCCAAGAAATTTGGATATTATCCATCCTTTAATTTAACACCATTATACGAAAAAACAGCTGAAATATTTGCTCAGTCCAATAGTGTTTACGAATTAAATACCAGCGGTTTGGATCGGACCTGCAAAGAGTTTTATCCTTCGGATGAGTTTATAAAAATATGTTTTAACCATAATGTTCCCGTAACCCTTGGTTCGGATGCCCACAGGGCAAATCATATGGGTAAATACTTTTCTCAGGCTGTTGATAAATTAAAATCAACCGGCTATCGTAAGATTGCCGTTTTTACTCAACGCAAAAGAGATTATATGCTGATTTAAAAGATAGTTATTCTTTTTCTTGCGATTGAATAAATTCTTTAAGAATTTTTTGAGCTTTCTCAAAATCTTTTTCCTCGACAAATACTTTTGCAGCAAAGCCTGTTAATGAGCCGCCAAAACCTGCTGCTAATCCAGAATTCATATCGTTTCTTATTAATGCAGGGATTTCGTTTTTTTCGAGCATTCTTTTAAGTACATCAGCATTTATTTCTGTTCCTGAATAAAGGAATTTTAAATCTTCGTGTTGATCCATAGTATATAACTTTTAGTATTAGTATTACAATTTACTTTTTTCCGGCTTAATTTCCCAACATTTTTTAATATCACGCACTAATTTTCTTGCTTAATTTGTGCGTACCTTCTTTTTATATATTGGTAATAAGCGATTTGGGCTCTTGTTTTTGGCTTTTTATTTTTTACATATTGATTAACCTGTTTTTCGTCTACAATTCGTGCTTTAACATTGTCTTTCAATTGTATTTTTAATAGCTGCTTTAATTCTTTTTTTATTTCTTCGTCATAAACCGGGCAGGTTAATTCAATCCTATTGTCCAGATTACGAACCATCCAGTCGGCCGAAGATATGTACATGAGCTCTTTTCCCCCCTGATAAAAATAGAAGATACGTGAGTGTTCAAGAAAACGATCAACAATGCTTATCACGTCAATGTTTTCGCTTAAGCCTTTTATTCCGGCTTTTAGCGAGCAGGCACTGCGTACAATAAGTTTTATTTTTACACCATTTTGACTGGCTTCGTATAATTTATCAATCATCTCCTCATCAACCAGACTGTTTAATTTTATAATCATAAAAGCTTTTTTCCCAGCCCGTGCATTTCGTATTTCTTTTTCAATTAATCCAATAAAATGCGTACGCGTGCTAAAAGGTGAAAGAATAATGTGTTCGAAAATATGTTGTTTATAATTTTTATCAAAAAACTCGAAAACTTTAACCACTTCTGAAGTTATTCTTTTGTCGAAAGTAAACAATCCTTCATCAGAATATCTTTTGGCTGTTACTTCCTGAAAATTTCCTGTT
>JBNJFS010000206.1:0-4618 GCA_051747085.1 Bacteroidota bacterium | reverse complement strand
CAGCCTGATACGCTTTCAATTATCGGAAGTAATTCCATTAATACTTCCGGCGATTTATATACGGTAGATATAAATTCGATTGCCAAAGAAAAAAACATTCTAAACAAAAGAATTTTTGATATAATTTCATCACTTCTAATACTGATAATCAGCCCATTCATCTTGTTATTGTCAAAAAATTCCTTTAATTTAATAAACAATTCGTTTAATGTTTTGTTAGGATTTAAAACCTGGGTAGGATATTACCGGGATGATAAAATAAATACAGACCATCTGCCTAAAATTAAAGATGGTGTTTTATCGCCCTGGATACTTGTAAACCCAAAAGGTCAAAATCAAACGGTGTATAATAAAGCAAATATGATATATGCAAAAAATTACACCGTATGGAATGATCTGAAAATCTTACTCAGGGGAATAAATTTTTTAGACAGTTAATCAAATGCTGTTTTTATAAAAAAGTACAACAATCGTATAATTAAAACATTATGGCAAAAGTTGAAATATTACTGCCTGCAATGGGCGAAGGAATTATAGAAGCAACCATAACAAAATGGCTTGTAAAAGAAGGCGACAAAATAGAAGAAGATCAATCAATTGCTGAAATAGCAACCGACAAAGTTGACTCTGAAATACCGGCACCTCAGGACGGAGTAATTGAGAAACTCCTGTTTAACGAGAATGATGTGCCCAAAGTAGGTGACACCATTGCAATATTAAGCGATGAAGGTAAAGATGAAGATGAAGGTGAAAGTAAAGAAGAAAAAGCACCTGAAAAAGAAGAACAGAAAAAACCTGAGGAAGAAAAAGAATCACCAAAAGCGAAACCAACCACACACACACAAGAAGAGTCAATCCCGTCTTCAGCAGAGCAACCCCTTGGAAGCAGGACCCCTAAAGGAAAATTTTTATCTCCATTGGTTAGAAATATTGCCGAAAAAGAAAATATCACAGCCCAGGAGCTCGACCAGGTCAGGGGAAGTGGAAATACCGGAAGAATAACTAAAGACGACATACTGAATTATCTAAATACCAGAACATCAGGTGGAGTTCAACCTGTACCGGAAGTTTCGGATACAAAAAAACAAACACCCTCTGAGCCTGCCAAACCAGCAGTAAGTAAAGACCAGCTTTACGGTGGAGGCGAATATGAAATTGTTCAGATGGACCGCATGCGAAAGCTTATTGCTGACCACATGGTTCAATCGAAACAAATATCACCACACGTTACCTCTTTTGTAGAAGCTGATGTAACGAACCTGGTAAAATGGAGGGAAAAAAATAAAGCAAAATTTCAGGATCGCGAAAATACCAAGTTAACATTTACTCCGCTGTTTATTGAAGCAACAGTTAAAGCAATAAAAGATTTTCCAACCATTAATGTTTCTGTTGATGATGATAAGATAATCTTGAAAAAGAGTATTAATATAGGAATGGCAACAGCATTACCCTCCGGGAATTTAATTGTCCCGGTAATAAAAAATGCGGATAAGTTAAACTTATCGGGGTTAGCATCAAGTGTTAATGATTTAGCCAACCGGGCACGCGAAAACAAATTAAAACCCGAAGAGATTCAGGGTGGCACATTTACCATTACCAATTTTGGAACTTTCCAGAACATATCGGGAACACCAATAATCAATCAACCTCAAGCTGCTATTTTAGGCGTTGGGGCTATTACTAAAAAGCCTGCAGTAATAGAAACTGCCGAAGGAGATGCTATAGCGATCAGGCATATCATGATTCTTTCATTAGCTTACGACCATCGTGTTATTGATGGCGCTTTAGGAGGTATGTTTTTAAAACGAATAGCCGATTACCTGGAAAATTTCGATAGTAAAAGAAATATTTAACAACAAAAAACTCCGGCAAATGTCCGGAGTTTTTTTATAACATCTACATTTTCAAAACTTCATATAATTTTATTACATTTGTTCGAAGAGTTTTTTATTGGACTATAAATTTCTAACCCAATTAAAATTCTAAATGTCCTTAATTAAACTTAATAATAACGAACAAATGAATAAGTTTTTATTAACTATCCTGATTACTCTTTTTACTACCGGTCTGTTATTTTCACAATCTAAAAAAGAATTAAAAAGAGCTTTTGTAAATGCTGAATTTTATCTTTTATATGATGAATATAAAGAAGCATTGCCTCTTTTCATGGAACTTTATAATTCCGGTCGGGAAGATGCTAATATTAAACATCGAATTGGATACTGCTACCTAAATATCCCAAACCAAAAATACAAAGCCGTTTCCTATTTACAAGAAGCCATAGAGGATGTCACTGAAAATTATAAAATTGGCGATTATACCGAAAAACAAGCCCCAATAGAGGCCTACTATTATTTGGGGGTTGCTTACAGGGTGAATAACCAAATTGAAAAAGCTATCGCTGTTTTTAATAAATATAAAGCATTAATTGACCCGGCAGATGAAGAAAAAAATAAATTGGTAGAAACACAATTAACGGCCTGTAAAAATGCCATTGAGCTAAGCAGAAAACCAACCAATATTATGGAAACCAACCTGGGTAGAAATATTAATAATCAATATCCAAATACAAACCCTGTGGTTTCAGGTGACGAAGAAACCATTGTATATACCAGCGAGTTAAGGTTTTATAGTGCTGTCTTTATGTCGAAAAAAAGAGATGGCAGGTGGCTGCCGGCAAGAAATATTTCTTTAGAGTTTAATTCAGATTTCCCGGTTGTTCCGGTTTTTATCACACGCGACGGAAATACATTATTTCTGCAAAGAAATGATCAGGATATTTATAATCTTTATGTAAGCAGATATAAAGACGGTGTTTGGAGCGCCCCGGAAAAATTAAACAGCAACATAAACACCAAAGCCAATGAAACCCATGCATGTGTTACGGATGATGGCAAAACATTATATTTTACCAGCAACAGAGAAGGCGGTTTTGGGGGATACGATATTTACAAATCGGAGCTAGATGCCCATGGCGATTGGGGCCCTCCCCAAAATATCGGGGCCAAGATAAACAGCTATCTGGACGAAGCTACTCCGTTTATTTCCGAAGATGGAAAAACACTCTATTTCTCATCTCAGGGGCACTTTAATATTGGCGGTTTCGATATTTTTAAATCCACCAAAAAAGGAGGCTCCTGGAGTCAGCCCAAAAACCTGGGATATCCGTTTAACACCACCGATGATGATATTTTCTTTTTCCCATTAAATAATGGAAAAGTTGCTTATTATTCTAAATTTAAAGAAACCGGATTTGGGGAAAATGACATTTACAGAATTGAAATTTTCGAACAGGAAGTTATACCCGTAGAAGAATAAAAATCAGACAAAATACAGGGTGCAAAATCATTTTTTCTTCATCGTAAAAAATTATTGATAAAAGGGGAAATATTATTATTTTTAATTAATTTCGTACGACTGGATAATAAGAAAATAAAATGAAAAAGATATTACTGGCAGGATTATTATTTCTTACATACACATTTACCTTTTCACAAGAATATTATCAACTGGAGGAAATGTTTCTCGATGCTGATTCCTGGTTTTTTTATGAAGATTATCAGGAGGCTCTTCCTTTGTTTCAACGAGTTCTTGATGCCGACTCATCAAATTATAATGTAATGTATAAAATTGGATTTTGTTACCTCCATATCCCGGGCAGGAAAGCAAAATCTATCCCTTATTTAGAAAAAGCAGCTGAAAATTACACCCTGAATTACCGTAAGAATACGTATGCAGAAAGAAAGGCTCCTCTCGATGCTTTATTTTACCTTGGCAATGCTTACCTCATTAACAACCAGATCGACGAAGCCATTGATGCATATACTGCTTTTCAGAACAAAATATCGCAAAATAAAAAAATTGCCAACAAAGATATTTACGATAAAGATTATATTCAAAAACAGTTTGATGCCTGCAGAAATGCTTTATTATTACAGGAGAATCCTGTTGACTTTATTGCCAGCAACCTGGGCAGCCCAATAAACACCAGGTTTTCTGAATTCAATCCTGTTGTTTCCGGAGATGGATCAACGCTTGTTTTTACAACATCACTACAATTTTATGATGCTATATTTTATAGTAAAAAGGTAGATGGGGAGTGGAGTTATCCCATCAACCTAATGGCTCAGTTAGGGGTTGATGATAATACCTCTACCCTGTCGCTATCTTATGATGGTACAGAGCTATATCTTTACCGGGATGATGACTTTGACGGAAATATCTATGTTAGTTTTCTCCGGAATGAGAGGTGGACAAAAGTCAAAAAACTAAATGAGAATATCAATACAAAATACTGGGAGGCACATGCTTCATTATCCCCTGATGGACAAAAATTATACTTTGTAAGTAACCGCGAAGGCGGATTGGGCGATTTAGATATTTATGCTGCTGAACGCTTAACAGATACTACCTGGGGGGTTCCCAAAAACCTGGGACCAAATATTAATACCCCCTGGAACGAAAACACGCCATTTTTATCTGCGGATGGAAGCAAACTGTTTTTTAGCTCCGAAGGGCACCAAAACATGGGTGGTTACGATATTTTTTACTCCCAAAATATAAACGGAGAATGGAGTAAACCGGTTAATATTGGTTACCCAATCAACACAACCGACCA
>JBNJFS010000205.1:0-4625 GCA_051747085.1 Bacteroidota bacterium | reverse complement strand
ATCAAATTTCATTCGATTTTACAAGTTGTATACCTGCCTCTTTCATTTTTTGCAATGCTTTATCTCCATCTCCTTCGTTTACATTTACCGGACGGATAGCATCAGTAATAACATAGGTAGTAAATCCCTCTTTTAGGGCATTCATGGCCGTATCTAGAATACAATATTCGGTAGTAAGGCCGGCAATATAAAGCTTATCAATCTTTTTATCTAAAAGGTGTTGTTTCAGATTTTCGTTGGTGGCTTCAAAAGCCGAATATCCGTCATCTTTGCCCGAGGTTCCTTTCAAAAACACTTTTTGTATGGATTGCTCGTTTAAATCGGGATGAAATTCGGCTCCCCGGGTATTTTGCACACAATGTAAAGGCCATTTCTCAAAATGAGCCGAATTTTCAGGATGCCAGTCTTTCGAGGCAACAATAACCTGAAAATTAGACATTAATTGATTGATAACCGGTACTACCTCATCGCCATTAGGAGCAGCCAGCGCTCCTCCGGGGCAAAAATCATTTTGTACATCTACAATCAATAAAGCTTTCATACCTCCTCCTTTTTATGATAATTATTTTGTATTTGTTGTATAAGATTTGATCGTAACTCAACTAATCCTGCACTAATCCCCACTTTATAAATATGAGGATTTTCAAAGCGTTTATGTTCATCGGGTAACTGCAACAGCCTGTTTTTTACATAGGTTGCTGTTTGCTCTACCGAATAATCATCGGTTATTTTCTTCCCTTGCCCATAAACTTTTTGTAATAAATTTTTACCGGAATAACCTTTTAGTTTGCATGATTTTTCTTTATGATAGGGATGAATTATCGTTTCGGGATTTTCCTCATCATCCAGGGCAATGGCATCTGCATAAAACTGATTGTTTTCATCGAAATACCGGATTACCTTTTTATTCCCAGGTAAGGTTTGTTTTTCAATATTATCGGATGTTTTTATTTGCGGTTTGTGTTTAAACATACTCAGCTTATAAACTCCATCGAGCGCGGCATCGTCTCTACCGGTAACCAGGTTTGTTCCTACCCCAAAACCGTCGATGGGAGCACCCTGTTCCAGCAAACTTTTTATGGTGTATTCATCCAGTTGGTTGGAAGTAAAAATCTTTACATAGTCTAAATTCTGTTGATTAAGGATTGCTCTGCATTTTTTACTTAAATAAGCCAGGTCGCCACTATCAAGCCTGATTCCTTTCATCTTTTTCCCGGTGCCTTCGAGTTCTTTAGCTATTTTAACAGCATTTTTTATTCCGGATTTAAGGGTGTCGTAAGTGTCAATTAACAATACACAGCTATCAGGGAAGAATTGGGAAAAATCGCGAAAAGCCTCTTCTTCACTGTCATAGCTTTGAATCCATGAATGAGCCATGGTTCCTGTTGCGTTTAGATTATAATCGTAAGCACTTTGTACGTTTGATGTTCCGTTAAATCCTCCTGTTATGGATGCTTTACTGGCTGACAGTCCGCCCAGCCCCTGAGCCCGGCGTAAGCCAAAATCCAGTAAAGTGCGGTTGCCTGCAGCCTGTTTTATCCGTGATGCTTTGGTTGCAATTAACGATTGAAAATTAAGGATGTTTAGTAGTAACGTTTCGATGAGCTGTGTTTCAAGGACATTGCCTTCGACACGCAGTACCGGTTCTTGCGGGAAAACAATTTCACCTTCCTGCACGCTGTGGATGGTGCCCTTAAATGAGAAGGATTTTAGATACTTTAAAAATTTATCATCAAGTCCTGTTTTGGATAAATAGGTACAATCTTCATCTGAAAAAGTAAAATTTGTAAGCGCTTCAAGGAAATCCGATAATCCGGCAAAAACAGTATATCCTCCTCCAAAAGGATTTTTTCTGAAAAAGTAATCAAAAGTGGCTGGTTCATCATATCTCCCGGATAAGAAATAACCCTGCGCCATGGTTAACTCGTAATAATCGATAAATTTACCGTTAATAATTGATTGCATAACTCCCTCTTTTCTTAGTAAACAAGTACTTTGTATAGTGTATAACTCTTGGTATAGTCAATTGTTTAAGAAAGGTATTGAAAATATCAGGATTTGTAAAGTATTCCGGCATAAAATTTAAAGCGAGCGTGATTTGTTTATTGATAAAAAAAAGCCTGACAGTGTATAAAATCCGCCAGGCTTTTGTGTAAAATGGGTTAATGTATTATTCTTCCTCTTCTAAAAATCCTCCGGTTAAGCGGGTTAACGTTGTATTTGAATAAATTAAATTATAAATGGCCTGTAATCGATTAAGGGCTGTATTCAAATAACTAACCTGTATATCGCGGTAATTAAAAGAGTTAATAGCTCCGGACTTAAACTTTTCATCGGCAATTTGCAGGTTCATTTCAGCAGCCTCCAAACTTTGCTCCGATACATTGAGTAACGTCTTGCGCAGATTATACAAGTCAAACTCGTTAAACAACAGGTTGGTTAAACTATGTTCAATCTCCTCAATTTCAACCTGTGTGATTTCCTCGTTAATTTTAGCCACATCAATGGCTCTTTTTCTTGTTCCACCGGAATAAATATCAAATGATAAGGATACATTTCCATACGGAGTTAATTCTTCCGATGATGTGGACCCTTGTGTTTTGGTATTCATCCATGAATAAGAATTCTCAATCCCTGCAGAAAGATTTAAACTGGGATAAAGTGTGCTTTTTTGAAGCGCTGTTTCTTTCTGCTGTAAAACAAGGCTGGTATATTGATTCTGCAGGGTTTGGTTATTGGCTAACATTTTATCTAACAGATCAGCCAACACATAATCCGAAGTGTCGGAGTCAAACTCTTCTACAAAACTCCATCGGGTTGTTGGTTGTTCGCCAATTAGAAAATTAAAATTACGAATGGCATTTCTTACGGCAACCTCCTGGTTGAGGGTTGAAGCTTTATCTTCGAGAAATACGTTTTTAGCCTGCAATACATCATAAGTAACGGTACCTCCAACATCAAATTTTAATTGAATATATTTATACCGATCCTCAGATAATTTCATCAGATTTTCGAGCACTGTTAGTTTCTCTTTTTGTAATAATATGTTGTAATAACTGAGAATTACTTCCTGAATGGTATTTTCTACTACTACAGCGCCATTTCCTTTGGCAAGACTTTCTAACTGTTCTAACCTGTCTTTGGTAATGTTGGCCCGAAATCCATTAAAGATGGTCCAGTTTAAACCCACAGAACCTGCAATCCTGTTGGATGATGTGTTGTCGATAAGTTCTTTGCTATTTGAAGAATTAACATCAAATCCAATATTAGGGTATCTGCCGGCATTTCCCCAGTTATTATTTATTTCGGCAATATCCACTTGCGATTGGGAAATAACAATTCCATAATTGTTTTCCAGTGCTTTCTCTAATGCTTTGGATAGAGTTAATGGTTCCTGGGCTTGCAGGCCCATATTGATAAGCATTAGTGAAAAGGTAAGAATGATCGAAATCTTTTTTTTCATATTATTCATCTTCATCGCTTGTATTGGTTTCATATTTCATTCTGCGTTTATTGAGTTGAATGGCTACTTCAACATCTTCTCTTTCGGGCCTTACCCCTGTCCACAGATATTTCATAAACACTCTAAAATCGTTTAACAGCATAATCAGTATCGGGAAAAAGATGAGTATAAAAACTGTTCCGATAGCCACACCATAGGCTAAACTAATAGCCATAGGAATTAAAAATTGTGCCTGAACACTTTTTTCGAGTATAATAGGGAATAATCCTATTGTGGTAGTAATACTTGTTAAAAGTATTGGGCGCAAACGTACCTTGCCGGCCTCTACAATTGCTTCATGCACTTTTTTACCTTGAAGTAAATTCCCGTCGTATTTTGCGAGAAACACAATGGCATCGTTAATAATTACTCCGGTAAGCGCCACCATTCCCCACAAACTAATGATTGATAGTGGTTTACCATGTATTCCATGTCCCCAGAATACCCCCAGTAAAGAAAGCGGAATCATGGCAATAATAATAAGGGGTTGATTAAAGCTTTTAAAGTGCATAACCAAAATAAATATAATGACTGCAAATGCAATTAGAAAATAACCTGATGCCTGGGAGATGGCTTCGCGGCCATATTTTTGCTGACCCTGGTATTCCCATCTGATTCCGGCATACCTGGCTTTTAATTCGGGCATTATTTCATTGTCTATTTGTTCTAAAATTTCGGGTACCGGAGCATATGGATCAACCGTTTCGGCCTCAATTCTTATTTCGCGGTTTCCGTTATACCGGTTAATGGCAACAGGCCCTCTTTCAAGGTGGTAATCAGCCAGCTCTGTTAATGGAAATTCTCCTACCGATGTTTTAATCTTCATATTTTCCATCTGGCCAATGGTAAGCCTGTCAGATTTTGGGTAACGAACCCAAACCCTTAACTCATCACGTCCTTCTTGTAAGCGCTGTGCCTGCCCACCATAAAAACCCTGACGAACCTGCCGGGCAATAATGCTTTCATTTAAGCCTAAAAAGTAGGCTTTGGGTTTAAGTTTTAATCGAACTTCCTGTTTTCCAAGGGCTACATTCTCATTAATATCTTTTAACTGTGGCAATTCTGTTAACCGGTTCATTAAATATTCTTTAGCCTCTTCAATTTCCTTTAAATTTTTTGCCAT
>JBNJFS010000204.1:0-4673 GCA_051747085.1 Bacteroidota bacterium | reverse complement strand
AATAATTGTGGCAACATGTCCACGCAGTCAGATATTATAAACAATATCCTGCTTACCGTAGAACGTGAAGAAAATATCCAATCATTAAGCTGGAATTATTTAAAAGAATATGATTTACCGGATGCTCATTATGAACTGTATAGATCAAAAGACAATGCGGGGGCACAGCTCATAAGAAGCTTTTCAAATCATAATACTTTTGATGATGAAATTGAAACCTCTGCCCAAGAAATTGTACACGGGCTGTTTTGCTATTATATTCAAGCCACCGAAACGGGATCATCAGCATACAGCCGCTCCAATACAGTATGTGTCTATCTTGAACCCGACCTTTTTATCCCCGAAGCGATAACGCCCAACGGAGATGGTAAAAATGACGAGTTTAAAATACAACCTGATTTATCGCTACTTCCGGGCAAATATCAATTAATTATTTATGACCGTTGGTTGAATATTATATTTCAAACCAGTAATCCCGGGGAAGCCTGGAATGGGAGATACTCAAGTGGAAAAAAAGTACCAACCGGTGTTTATATCTATTATTTAAAAATTAAGATACCCGATAATCAATTAATCGAAAAAAGAGGGAACATAACCGTTTTCTATCCGTAATAATTCATATACAGGCGATTCAATTCCACGATTTTTTCTTTAAATTTGTATCATCAAAAATGAGGATGAGTAATATATGGCTAAAAAAAATACTTTTGATAATATACCCTTGATTGATGAAAATGCTTATGCCGAGGAACTCTATAATGACCTCATTGCGAGTTGTTCAAAGCATGTTAAAGTCAACGATATTGAGTTGATACGAAAAGCTTTTGATTTAGCCAAAGAATCGCATAAAGGGGTCAAAAGAAAATCGGGAGAACCTTATATTATACACCCATTGGCTGTAGCTAAAATCGTTACTTCTGAGATCGGCCTGGGAGCCATATCGATTGCTTGTGCATTACTCCATGATGTTGTTGAAGATACCGATTATACCCTTGAAGATATCAGACATTTATTTGGCGATAAAATTGCATCCATCATTGACGGACTAACAAAAATTGCCGGAGTGTTTGATAATCGTTCATCCTTACAAGCCGAAAATTTCCGAAAGATGCTGTTAACCATGTCGGATGATGTAAGAGTCATTCTTATTAAGCTCGCCGACAGGTTACACAATATGCGAACGCTTGATTCCATGCTCCCGAATAAGCAGCTAAAAATTGCCGGCGAAACAGTTTATCTTTATGCACCACTGGCACACCGACTTGGACTTTATGCCATAAAAACCGAGCTCGAAGATTTAAGCTTAAAATACAGACACCCTAAAGTTTATTCCGAAATCGTTACCAAATTAGAAGACAATGAAAAGAAGCGCCAACAGGAAATCAATCGCTTTGCATTGCCTATAATAGAAAAGCTGGAAAAACATAATATTGAGTTTGATATCAATGGAAGACCAAAATCTATTTTTTCCATTTGGAATAAGATGCAATCCAAAAACATCCCATTCGAGGAAGTTTATGATTTAATGGCCATTCGTATTGTTTTTAAATCGCTGAACCGAGAGACCGAGAAAGCACAATGCTGGCAAATTTATTCATTAATTACCGACATATACACTCCCAAACCCGACCGAATACGTGACTGGATAAGCTCGCCCAAAACAAATGGATACGAAGCATTACACATTACGGTAATGGGTCCTGGCGGAAAATGGATTGAAGTACAGATTCGTTCGGAACGAATGGACGAAATTGCCGAACGCGGATTTGCAGCTCATTGGAAATATAAAGGCGAAAATTCAAGTGAAAGTGAGTTAGATAAATGGATTAAGCGGATACGCGAAATGCTCGAAAATCCAAAATCCGATGCATTGGAGTTTCTTGATGAATTTAAAATGAACCTGTTTTCATCGGAAATTATGGTTTTCACTCCGAAAGGGGATCTGGTGACATTACCCAAATATTCCACAGCCCTTGATTTTGCTTATGAAATACACACAGAGGTAGGAAACAAAGCCATTGGTGCAAAAATTAATCATAAACTGGTACCCCTCAATTATATTTTATCCAGTGGCGACCAGGTAGAAATAATTACATCGAATAAACAACGGATTCAAAAAGAGTGGTTATCTCATGTAAAAACAGCCAAAGCAAAATCGAGTATAACAAACAGCCTTAAAGCAGAGACAAAAAACAGAATTGATATTGGCAAAAAGATCCTTGAGACTAAATTAAAAGAGCTTAATATTCACCCCAGTTCAAGAGTATTCAGAAAGATTTTGCCCGAATATAAAGTAAAAAACAAAGATGAGTTGTATAGCAAAATTGGCAGCGGGATTATTAAGCTGGATGATTTAAAAAAGGTACTGAAAAAAAATACCAAAAATAAATTTGTGCGTTACTGGGGACTGCAAATTGCCAAAACAACATCCTCCGCTAAAAAAACTCCGGCATCTAAAGTCCCTAAACAAAAGGAAAGATTTAATTATAAAGCTCCGGTAGTTATTCGTGAAGACACCGACTTAGAAGAAAACAAATATAAAATTGCAAAATGCTGTAACCCTATACCCGGCGATAATGTAATTGGATATAAAAATCCAAAAGAAGATTATATTATTATCCACAAAGCAAAATGCCCCAATGCTATCAAACTAATGTCGAGCCAGGGAAATTATATTATAAAGGTAAAGTGGACCTCTCAAAAATTCTTATCATCACTGGCCAAACTTACCATAAATGGAATTGACCGTATAGGGATTGCTTCAGATATTACCTCCGTAATATCAGAGGAGTTGGATGTGAATATCCGTAAAATTTTTATTGAAACACACGACGGAATATTTGAAGGTGAGATAGAACTTTATGTACATAGTGTAAAAGACCTGAATAATTTAATCATGGACATTAGCAAAATTAAAGGCGTTGAGTCGGTCAAACGAAAAGAAGAAATCCGCAACTAATTTTTCTTTAAATTAATTCTAAATAACAAAAAAAAATTATACTTTTAACATTCATTTCTTAAATGATTGTTTATGATATGTACAGAAACTAAAGAAACCGTTAAAAAGATTTTTACGGAATTTTTAGAAAAAAAAGGTCATCGAAAGACACCCGAACGCTATGCCATTTTGGATGAAATATACTCGAGAGATAATCATTTCGACATTGAATCGCTGTATATCTCCATGAAAAATAAAAACTACAGGGTAAGCCGTGCCACCCTTTATAACACCATTGAATTACTTTTGGAAAGCAACCTGGTTATAAAACATCAATTTGGCAGAAATATCGCTCAGTTTGAGAAAGCTCATAATTGCAAGCAACACGATCATTTAATTTGCCAAAAATGTGGAAATGTTTTTGAATTTTGCGACCCCAGGATACAGGATATTCAGGATACTGCTGAACATTTAACCGGTTTTAAAGTGAACTATCATTCACTCTACTTCTATGGTACCTGCAAAGAATGTCGTGAAAAAGAAGACAAATAAAATTCGTTCATAAAAAACATAAAACTTGTTAAAATCTCCATGCTTTCGCGGGAGATTTTATTATTTTTAATACCTACATTTGTAACAAATAATATGATTTTTAAATTTTAATCTTTATCGAATGAAATTAGATGTTTTATTAGGCCTGCAATGGGGCGACGAAGGAAAAGGGAAAATTGTTGATGTATTAGCACCCGATTATAATGTAATCGCACGTTTTCAGGGAGGTCCCAATGCCGGTCATTCATTAGAGTTTAATGAAATCAAACATGTTTTACACACGATTCCTTCGGGAGTATTTAACCCCGATGCGATTAATATCATTGGAAACGGAGTAGTTATCGATCCTGTGATTTTCAAAGAAGAAATCGAAGAGTTAAAACATCTTGATATAGCGATTCAGAAAAATCTTTTTATTTCCAAAAGAGCTCATCTTATTCTACCCTCACACAGAATATTAGATGCTGCTTCGGAGGTTGCAAAAGGAAAAACAAAAATTGGATCAACCTTAAAAGGTATTGGCCCCACTTATATGGATAAAACAGGAAGAAACGGTTTGCGTGTGGGCGATATCATTAATCCGGGTTTTAAAGATAAATATGAGTTCCTGAAAAATAAACACCGTTCAATTTTAACACAATATGATTTTGAGTACGACCTGACAGCGTACGAAGAAAAATGGATACAGGGAATAGAATTAATAAAACAATTTAAGCTGGTAGAAAGCGAACATTTAATTAATCAATATCTCCAGGAAGATAAAACGATTTTAGCAGAAGGAGCTCAGGGCACTTTGCTTGATATCGATTTTGGATCATACCCTTTTGTTACTTCATCAAATACCATTTGTGCCGGAGCCTGTACAGGACTTGGTGTTGCACCCAATAAAATTGGAAAGGTAATAGGTATTTTTAAAGCTTACTGTACCAGAGTAGGCAGCGGCCCCTTCCCCACCGAACTGGAAAATACCGAAGGAGAAAAATTACGAAAGCAGGGCCACGAATTTGGTGCCACCACAGGTCGCCCCAGAAGATGTGGATGGCTCGATTTGCCTGCACTAAAATATGCTATAATGCTTAACGGCGTTACCGAACTGGTAGTTACCAAAGCTGATGTTTTATCCGGTTTTGAAACCATAAAAGTTTGTACACATTACAAGCTAAATGGAAAGAAAGTTGACTTT
>JBNJFS010000203.1:0-4677 GCA_051747085.1 Bacteroidota bacterium | reverse complement strand
GTTATTTACACATCAGAAATTATAATTGCATACGAATAAAGCCTTTTGAGATGAATAAAGGCTGTGTTTGCGCAGTTAATCCACCTTCGCGTTTCGCTTCGGCGGACGGGAGGGCAGTGGTTTAATTCCCCTAACCTCCGGGACGGTAACCATCAATTCAGTTTAATACCTCTTTGGTTCTGCCTTTGGGTAATTTATTTTTTGTATTTTTATCGTAGAAAAAGATAATTATATGATGCACTGGGATAAACTACTTTCTGCCAAAAGATTCGGGTTGGAGGATCGTGAATTTAAAAATACCGATGAAATACGCTCGCAGTTTCAACGCGATTATGACCGAATCATTTTTTCATCCCCTTTTCGGCGGTTGCAAAATAAAACCCAGGTTTTCCCTTTGCCCGGAAGTGTGTTTGTCCATAACCGGCTTACGCACAGTCTTGAAGTAGCAAGCGTAGGGCGTTCGTTAGCCAACCTGGTAGCCCGGGAATTAAAACAAAGGGATGATATTAGCCATAAAGAGATTTTAAGCGAGCTGGGTTCTATTGTTTCTGCTGCCTGCCTGGCCCATGATATGGGAAACCCTCCATTCGGCCATGCCGGCGAAGAAGCCATATCCAACTATTTTGCCAAAGGGGATGGCCAAAAAATTAAAGCGGCTGTTACACCCGAGGAGTGGAGCGACCTTACAAATTTCGAAGGCAATGCGAATGCTTTACGCCTTCTAACCAATCAGTTTTCGGGTCGCAGGAAAGGAGGCTTTGCGCTAACCTATTCTACACTGGCTGCATTAATTAAATATCCTTATGGCACCGATGCCGGCCAAAAGAAGTTTGGCTTCTTTCAGTCCGAGAAGGAAACATTTTTAAGTATTGCCCGTGAGCTGGGATTGAAAAAAATGAGTGACACCCCGTTGCAGTTTGCTCGTCACCCACTGGTATTCCTTGTCGAAGCCGCCGATGATATTTGCTACGAGATTATGGATATCGAAGATGCCCATAAATTGAAAATTATTGATACACAAACTACATTTAATCTTTTGCAGGGATTTTTTGACCCTGATGAGGATAAGGATTTTTATAACCTGAAAGATGAAATTTTTAAAGAAGTAACCGATATAAACGAGCAGGTAGCTTACCTTAGGGCTTCGGTGATTAACCGGTTGATTAACGAAACAGCCATGGTGTTTATCCGGCATCATGATGAAATTATGAATGGGCAATTTAATCAAAGCCTGATTAAAGGATTGCAGGGGAAAACAAAAGAAGCCTTCGACATTTGTAAATGGCTGGCCATTAAAGAAATTTATAAACACCGCTCGGTGGTGAAAATTGAGCTTACAGGATTTAATGTACTGGGAACGCTGCTCGATGAGTTTATGACAGCTATTTTAAATCCTGAAACCAGCTATTCCGAAAAAATTTTATCGGTAATTCCTTCTCAATATGCTGTCGAAGGGCATAATTTTTATAAAAAAGCAATGTCCGTCGTTGATTTTGTTTCCGGCATGACCGACTTGTATGCCGTTGATTTATATAAAGATATTAAGGGAATTAACCTGTAAAAACTAAAATGATGAGTTCTTTAAGCGTTACCCAAAAAGTTGGACAAATACCCGGTAGCTTAGTGTATACCGGCGAAAAAGAAGCTGTATCCAAAGCCATCCGCCTTATTCAGTTTAATGAGCAGGAGGTGTTGATTAACCAGGAGCTGCCTGCAGATGATATTTTCAAAAAGATCCGTAAGGATGCCGTAAACTGGATGCATTTTTTTACCCTTAACCAGGTTGAATCGATAGAGAAGACCGGAAGTTTTTTTGATATCCATAACCTGTTCCTCGAGGATGTGTTGAATGTTGATCATCTACCTAAAGTTGAATTTTCAGAAGAGCATGTGTTTTTTATGCTTAAGATTCTTACCGTCAACTCCGAAAATCAACTGGAAGCTGAACATGCCAGTTTTATCCTGGGCGATCATTATCTAATCAGTTTCAAAGAACAACGGGCAGAGCTTTTGAAACCGGTAACCGAACGGATTTTAAAAAATGTTGGGAAAGTACGCAAAAAAGGAGCCGATTATTTGTTTTACCTGTTGGCCGATACCATTGTAGATCACTACCTGGTTATGGTAGAGAAATTCGGCCACAGGGTTGAGGAGCTTGAAGATTTGTTAATTGATTTTCCCGGCAGGAACCAGATAAGTGAGATTCACGACCTGAAAAAGAATCTGTTAACCGCACGAAAGTATATTATCCATTTACGCGAAGCCATCATTAACCTGATAAAAGAAGAGCCCGGGCCAATTAAAGAAGATAACTACAAATATTGGCAGGATATTTTGGATCATGTAAAATTTGTGTACGAATCCATCGAAACTTTTCGGGAGGATCAAAAATCGCTGGCAGAGTTAAACAATTCGAATATGAACAACAGTCTGAACCAGGTGATGAAAACCCTTACCATTATTGCTACCATTTTTATCCCGTTAACCTTTGTGGCCGGAATTTATGGGATGAACTTTGAGTATATGCCTGAACTGGGCTGGAAATATGGTTATGCCGGGGTTTGGGGGATTATGATTATTCTTTCTGGGTTAATGGTTTGGTATATGAAGCGAAAACGGTGGTTTTAGGATTTTTTGGAGAAGCTAAAATATAAAAATTGGTGTCAACCCTCCTGCCGGATGCGCAGATCTGCTGAATCTGTCTTCCATTTTTCTCGTATCCTGCTGAACATTTTTAACCTGTTTCTGTTAATTGATTAACAGATTAATTAAAATGATTCTAAATAAGAATATAACTAATACGAATATTATGCTTATCAATACTAAATATACCAGAAAAATAGATGCCCGCATCAGAGCCTGGATGCGGAAGAATGCTCCTATACTCTTACGTTGGAGCGTTGGAATTATTTTCCTTTGGTTTGGAGCACTTAAATTTTTTCAGGGCGCCAGTCCTGCCGAGAGTCTGGCTATAGAAACGATTCATTTACTTACCTTCGGATGGTTTTCTGACACCATCATTATTAACGGATTAGCTTTATGGGAAGTTGTTGTGGGTATTGGTTTAATGACGGGGTTTTTCTTAAGGGAAATAATACTATTGCTTTTATTGCAGATGCTGGGCACGTTAACACCTATTTTCTTGTTCCCGGAGGAAGTATTTTTGCAAATACCTTTTGTACTTACGCTGGAAGGCCAATACATTGTCAAAAACCTGGTGCTTATGAGTGCAGGCGTGGCTATAGGCGGAACGTTAAAAGATCCACAATAAGCGCAGGATATTTTTTTGTAGCAACCATTAGAAAGCGTGCTTCGTTTTTGGCAAAACTCCGGGTTTTGTCTGTTTATAGGCTCTTACAGAACTTTACAACATCCGTAGAATTTGTGTACGTTAAAGTTCGGAGATAATTGTAACATACCGATTACCTGTTTCGGTTCCGATTGTTTTACATTCTGCATTTTTCGTTATGATTCATCATTTCCCATAAAAAAATTTAAGGCGACGAAAAAAAGCGGTAAAAATCACCTTCCCTGTCCCACTAAAATCAATGCTTTTAAAATTCCTTGTAAAAAAAATTTTTTTTGATGATAACATTTTCGTGTTTTTCGGAACATATATATAGAGTGTATTAACTTTTAAAATGATGATTATGAATTATGAGAAATTAACCATTTTGCCCTGCCATGACCCCGAAGAGGCAAGAAGTATTTTTGAGACACTTATTTATGAAGAGGCTTATCTGCTGCTGGTTGTTTTGGGAAACGACTCTACGGCCAAAAAAATTTTAGAGTTAGGTACTAAAGCTGCCGGAAACAAACAAGACCCTTCGATGGTAGTTTGGATTTCAGAACCTAAGGTTGTTGCGGATACGTTATCCAACCTTCAAGACCCGAAAAGATCCCTGAACGACTTATCTTCAATCCGTGCTTTTGCACTCTCTATTACCGATAAAGTAGTAGATGTGATTAAAGTAAATGAGAAACCTTTAGATATCCTCAGGGTATGGAAATCATTTATGTTGGCTTTAAAAGGTTAAAAAACTCAGAGATGATGAAATATGTATTTACGCTAAGTCTGTTCCTAATCATTGGTTTGGAAACAGGTTTTTCCCAGTCTGTCTGGGAGTTAAAAGAGCAACGACCCAACGGGAAAGTTCATACGTTAGACACTACCCGGCCCCATCATCATATCGATATCAGCAGCCTGATATATATTACCCCGGATACGGATTATATCCGTAATGAGGTGGCAAAAACCGCTCACCCGAAAGAAGCTGTGGAAAAGCTTCTGACCAAAGTACGTGTGTTGAATAAGCTCACTGCACAAGGGATGAAGAGTATCCCTGGATATACGGAAGGCCTGGATGCTTATGCAAAAGCACGGACCGTTGCCGAAAAAGAAAATATCATCAATGCTGCCGGAAAAAATTTTGCTTCCAATGCCCTGCAACTCATCGATATTTCCAAAGAGGACCCCGAATTGCGGGTCCTCTTAAATAACAGACTCCATGAGGTGACAGCCACCGGCAACAACAGCTGGGCGGCTATATTTTTACAATTACTTAAGGAGACCGAAAGGTATGCCGCAACATTAAACGGTGAGCTGGACAACCTTCTTGAGAAAGAAGGAATATATATTCAGGTTGCTGCTACCCTTCACCGCATTAACGGTGATGT
>JBNJFS010000202.1:0-4686 GCA_051747085.1 Bacteroidota bacterium | reverse complement strand
GGCACTGCGTTCTATCACACTTTGGCCCGCAAAAGCATCGTTCGAAGAAAATGAAAAAGGCAGCCTCGAACCCGGCAAATGGGCCGATTTTGTCATCCTAGATACCGATTTGATGACTGCCACGCCTCAGGAAGTGCTGGATGCAAAAATTGAGAGCACCTGGATTGGAGGGGAAAGAGTGTTTGATTAATTGCCGTTTTAAAGAAAATTATTATTTAAGATTCAATTCTCGGTAAGAATTTCTTACTTTAGTAATCAAAAATTATGACCTCGTTTACCAAAGAATATATTAAAGGATTGTCTCATTTAGAGATGGTTGATTCGACTTATTCTACGGGGTTAGCCCATGTTTCCGAACTAGAAAATGCTCAATCTAAGATTAATTATTATCAACGTGTAGCCTTGGAAAAAGCAAAAAGGATTAATGTTAATGCCGTTTATTTTAGAAATTATCCAGAAAGTAACAGAGCTTCAATTCCTCAGCTTTATATATTTGATTTCACACAACAAAAAAGAAATATTGTTGATATTCATAAAAAAGTATGGAGCAGTTCGGAAGTCAGATTGTATCTAATCATCACTAAAACAGAAATTAAATTATTCAATTCTTCAAAACCAGTAAAATTTAATTCTTCGAATGAACTATATGTATCGCCTTTTGAAATCTTAAAATTAGCCGGAGAGGCAACGGAATTGTATGAAAAATTTTCTTCGAAAAAATTTGATAATGGTTCCTTTTGGGATGAAATTGATGAAGATTTTAGTTATAAAGATACTGCTTATGAAAAGTTAATCACTGAATTAAAAAACGCCCGGGACCATTTTTTACAGAAAATTCATCTGAATAAAAATACATCGAGCAAATTACTTGTGCAGGGTATCTTGGTAAAATACCTGGAGGAAAGAGTTGACATTGACAAAGACGGAAACGAATCAAGAGTTTTTTCAAAAGATTTTTTTAACCGGAAAGAATTTGGGTTCTCGAATACTTTCATTGAAGTTATTAGTAGCGGTTATTTACTGGATTTATTCGACTATTTAAGTCAACATTTTAATGGAAAGATTTTTTCATTATCGGCGGATCAAAAAAAACGTATCAAAGCAGCTGATTTGTCTCCTCTGGCTGATTTTCTCTCAGGAGAAATTGATAATAAGCATTATGTTCTCTGGCGGCTTTACTCTTTTAATCACTTACCCATAGAACTTATAAGCAGTATTTATGAAGTTTTTCTTGAAGCAGAAAAAAACAGTGGTATCGCTTATACTCCTTCATATCTGGTGAATTTTATGATTGATGAGTGCATGCCTCTCGATAAACCAAAACAGGAATATAAAATTATTGATCCGGCATGTGGTTCAGGAATTTTTTTGGTTGCCGGGTATAAACGTTTGATTGATTGGTGGAGAATAAAGCATTTTGAAAAAACCGGGGATTGGATTTTTCCGGGTAAAGAACATTTAGGACAACTAAAGAAGTTTCTGAAGAACAATATTTTTGGACTTGATATAGAAGAGGAAGCAGTTGATTTAACTATTTTCAGTTTAAGTTTAACCTTATGTGATGTGCTATCACCTAAGGTTATATGGGAAAATTTGAAATTCGATGATTTAAGTAGCAATATTGTTTCTGCAGATTTCTTTGAATGGATAAAAGAAGATAAGAAAGAATTTTATGATCTTGTTATCGGAAACCCACCTTTTATTGAATATGGATCAAAAAATCCAACAATAAACGATATGGTTACTGAGTTGGGAATCAAAAATAAGGTCCCCAATAATCAAAGTGCGCTTTTATTTACGCTGATGGGAATTAAGTTGGCGAAAAAAGATAGTGGACTTCTTTCTTTTGTATTACCTTCCGGACCTTTGCTGTACAATAATTCTGATAAACCAGTTGAATTCAGAAAGTGGTTGTTTAGTAGCTACAATATTCCTCAAATAGTTGACTTCACTTATTTGAGCAATGTTCTTTTTAAAAATAAGGGAAACGAAAAGAATGTTGCGGTTTCTGCTTTCTTTCTGGAAAATAAATTACCCGATGACCAGCCAATTTATCACATAACGGTTAAAAAATTGAAATCGGCTAAAGAACGTCAGTACTTTGAAATTGATCATTATGATTTTTATAAAGTAAATAAAGATAGAGTACTTAATGACGTTTTTTTGTGGAAGTCAAATCTTCTGGGAGGAGGAAGATTAGTACCATTAATTAATAAATTAAGTAAGTTTTCAACTTTGAAGGATTTAATCGAATCAAGAAAAACCTTAGGCTGGGTCTGTGGTGATGGTATAATAGAAGGCAAAAAAGATGATAATGAAGTTACTTTTGAGGACTTATTGAAAAAAAGGTACAAATCAGCAAGTTTTATTACCGGAAAGAAAATTTTCAATCCTGATGATTTTGATGAAAACGGAATACATCAAACATATATCTGCGAAAGAAAATATTTTCAACGAAGCAGAAATACGAAAAAAAATATATTTAAGTCTCCTCACTTACTTTTAAAGAAGAATATTGGAGAAGATTCCATTCCATGTGTTTTTTTAAATGAAGATATTATATTCAAAAATGAAATAATTGGAATTCATTGCCCTAAAGAGGATGAATTTGAATTAGAATCTATTTACTACCGAATTAAAAATAATCCTTTATACAGAGCATATATACTCGCAACTAGCGGGCGGGCAGGTATTAGCAGATCTCCTTATACTTATACCCAACAAGATATATTGCGTCTTCCTTACCCGAAGGATGAAAGTGAAATAAGACCTTCAAAATACGAATCCATTCTTATTGAAGATACCTTAAATTTTGGATTGGAATTTCTCGGAAAGGATACAGATACCTTAAAAAAAGTAACAAATACAAATATTCACAGTTATGGAAATGTTTTTTGTGAAATTTTGAATTCAATATTTGAGGAAAAAGGAAGAAAGTATTATCAAAATAAAATAGTTGAAACAGCATCTTTTATTTGTGTTTCTTTTCACTATGGTAGTAAGTCTGAATCTTCATTGCAAAACTTATCAGATGAAGAATTCGAGACAAAAATTTCAGGTTTGGTTCACAAAGAAATGGGTACAAGTTACCGGATAAAAAGGATTATAAAATTGTATGATGGAGATTATATTTATTTTCTTAAGCCAAAGAATTTACGGTATTGGTTGAGATCGATTGCTATAAGAGATGCCGACGAAGCGATTGTTGACCTTTATAACGCAGGTTATTAATATGTTGAAAGAACGATCAGATAGGAAATACAATATTCCAAATCCTTCCTTTGATAAGGGAAAGATTATTAAAAAGCTAGATGATTTTATTGTTGACACATTATTAATTTTCCATGCTGAATTTCAAGGATACACGAATGCTTCGGAGGAGGTTTTAAGTGAGCATTTAGCAAAGACTTTAGATTACTACGCAAAACCATTACCATTTATCTTCCAAAAAGAAGCAATTCAGAGTCAACCCCGAGGACATAAAAGAAATGTAGATATAGGTGTATTTTTGCATTATGCAAATCTTAATCCCTTTTTCACAATCGAAGCTAAGCGTTTGCCCACCTTGCCTAAAAGCAGAGAAAAGGAATATGTAGTTGGGAACGATTATAAAAAGCCAAGTGGTGGAATTGAAAGATTTAAGTTAAACCTGCATGGAATTAATCTTTCCGAAAGTGCTTTAGTAGCCTTTGTACAATCCGGGAGTTTGAAGGGATGGTACCATCAAATTAATGAATGGATTAGTCTCTTGACAGTTGAATCAAATAACCCTGATCTGGAATGGACAAATGAGGATATGCTCAAAAATATTTGTGGATATAAAAAAGCCGAGCTTTCTAGATTTACCTCTGTAAATAAAAAAAATAACAATACAACAATTCAATTATTCCATTATTTAATAGATCTATCAGATTTAAAAAAAACATATCCATGAGAAATATTTTTACACCAATACTGGCAGCAGCATTTTTTCTGCTGCCCGCTTTAAATAATCATTCTGAAGTAAAAGCGCAGGCCCGCACCACGGTTGAGGGCGTTGTTTTTCACGATAAAAATGAAAATACCGTTTTCGATTCGGATGAAGACGAACCGCTCGAAGGCATTGCCGTTTCCAACGGACACGAAGTGGTGGTTACCGATCGGAAAGGCGAATATGAACTTCCACTGCGGAATAACTCGGCCACATTTGTGATTAAACCCCGCAACTGGGCCGTTCCGGTGGATGAGGAACAAAATCCGCGTTTTTACCAAATGTTCAGCGGCACCGGGGTTGCAGGCACCAAATTCGAAGGGTTGGAAGCTACAGGTCTTTTGCCCGAATCAGTTAATTTTCCGCTTTATCCTTCTCAAGAACCGGACAAGCTGAAAGTGCTGGTTTTTGGCGATACCCAGCCCCGCGACGACAAGGAAATTCACTACATGTCGGCCGATGTGCTGCCCGAACTGATTGGCGCTGATGCCGATTTTGGCGTTACCCTCGGCGATGTGGTTTTCGATGATTTGAATCTTTACGACCATATAAAAGGAGCCCATGCTTCCATCGGGATTCCCTGGCGATACGTAGCCGGAAACCACGATTACGATTATACCGGAAACAACAGTACCGAAGCCCGCGGCACCTGGTACAAACATTTTGGACCTTCTTACTATTCTTTCACCCACGGACCTGCACATTTTGTGGTGCTC
>JBNJFS010000201.1:0-4695 GCA_051747085.1 Bacteroidota bacterium | reverse complement strand
TAACATAGCAAATCAGACTTTGATTTGTTTAAACAATCAACTGGAAGCACTGTCCAGAAAAGATATTGCAGAACAATCATTAGAATCGGGTGCCATTTTGATAGTAAAAAATGAACAGGAAATGATTAAAATAAGCAACCAGTATGCTCCGGAACACTTGATCATTGCCACACAAAATTCGGATAGCGTTGCGGAGCAAATCACACAGGCCGGTTCTGTTTTCGTTGGAAATTATACACCCGAAAGTTTGGGCGACTATGCTTCGGGCACAAATCACACGTTGCCAACCAATGGTTTTGCCAGAAGCTATAGCGGACTGAATATGGATGCCTTTTTTAAGAAGATAACGTTTCAGAAAGCAACAAAAAAAGGATTGGAGCTCATAGGTCCTTTTGTGGAAAAAATAGCCGATACAGAGCAGTTGCAGGCACACAAAAATGCTGTGAGTATCAGACTTAAAACAAAAAAAGATGATGACAAAAACTGATTTTGATATGCTAAAAATGGTGAGGCCAAATATCTTAAAATTGAAGCCTTACCAATCGGCTCGTGAACAAATAAACGATGAAGATGCTATCTTACTCGATGCCAATGAGAATCCTTTTCCATCAGGTTATAATCGTTACCCGGATCCATTGCAAAGGAAACTAAAAATGGCCCTTGGAAAATGGAAAAACCTGTCTCCTGATAACCTGTTTTTGGGTAATGGCAGTGATGAAATTATCGATTTACTAATTCGTGCATTTTGTATTCCCGGTAAAGATTCTGTTATTATCAATGTTCCAACATATGGCATGTACGAAGTATGTGCAAAAATTAATGATGTGAAAGTTATTCGCGTTGCATTGGATAACAATTTCCAGATTGTCCCTGAAGAATTGATTGCCGCTGCTGCCAACTCAAAAATAGTATTTATCTGCTCACCTAATAACCCAACAGGCAACCTTATCCGTAAGGATTTAATGCTTGAAGTTCTTGAAAAATTTAAAGGGATTGTGGTAGTTGATGAAGCTTATATTGATTTTGCCGATGAGCCGGGAGGGATTGCAGAGCTTGAAAAATATCCGAACCTGGTAATTCTGCAAACCTTTTCGAAAGCACGTGCAATGGCAGGTATCCGTATAGGTATGGCTTTTATGAATGCGGAAATCATACAAATATTAAATAAGATAAAATATCCGTATAACATCAGCAAACTAAATCAGGAAGCTGCACTAAAAGCATTGGAAAATAATGCTCTCCAATCAGGGATAAAAGCAATGAAAGAACAAAAGGAATGGCTGGTTTCTGAGTTGCAAAAGCTAACTACTGTGGATAAAGTATACCCTTCTGATGCAAACTTTCTACTGGTAAAGTTTCAAAATCACCAGGATGTATTTGAGCGCTTAAGAAGAGAAGGTATCATCGTACGCGACCGATCGAAGGAACCTAACTGCGAACGTTGTTTACGCATTACTATTGGTAAATCTATTGAAAACAGGAAACTTATGACCTGTTTAAAACATTTTGAACAAATAAAAATATAAAATTATGGAAAAAATATTGTTTTTAGATCGTGATGGAACCATCATTAAAGAGCCCGCTGACGAGCAGGTTGACAGTCTGGAAAAACTGGAATTTATTCCGGGAGTATTCCGGGTTTTGTATCAACTTATCAATCAATATGACTATGAACTGGTTATGGTTTCGAATCAGGACGGGTTGGGCACCAGAAAATACCCCGTAAAATCATTTAAAATAGTACAGGAAAAAATTTTAAAAACATTTGCAGGTGAAGGAATTCACTTTAAGGATATTCTGATTGATTGCTCATTTCCGGAAGAAAAAAAGCCAACCCGTAAACCGGGGAAAGGGTTAGTGGAAAATTATCTGAATGAGACGTTAGACTATGAAAAGTCATTTGTTATAGGTGATCGATTAACAGATTTACAGTTAGCACAAAATATGAATATAAATGGGATTTTATTGGATGATATTCATGATGTTCATATGACCAATAACAAAGCGCTATTTCATGGTAGTAATTGGGATGAAATATTAGAAATAATTAAAAGAAGCTATCGAACAGCTAATGTTAGAAGAAACACTGAAGAAACTCAAATAGCCGTTCAGCTATCACTGAATGGGGAAGGTAAAACCAATGTTTTTACCGGTTTAAAGTTTTTTGACCATATGCTTGAGCAGCTTGGAAAGCACTCGGGTATAGATCTTTCAGTAAAAGTAGATGGGGATTTGGATATCGACGAACACCATACCATCGAAGATACAGCTATAGCTCTGGGCGAAGCTTTCATCAATGCCTTAGGAAACAAAAAAGGCATAGAACGATACGGTTTTGTATTACCTATGGATGATTGTCTGGCTCAAATTGCTATAGATTTTGGCGGTCGGCCATGGTTAATATGGGACGCTGGATTTAAACGCGAAAAGATTGGTGACATGCCTACTGAAATGTTTTATCACTTTTTTAAATCCTTTGCTGATGCAGCCCAATGCAACCTGAACATAAAAGCTGATGGAAACAACGAACACCATAAAATTGAAAGCATTTTTAAAGCCTTGGGACGATGTATTAAAATGGCTGTTAAACAGGAGGAGTATTCTTATGCAATTCCTTCAACCAAGGGGGTTTTATAATAGTTAAACTGTTCATGCTTCGACAGGCTCAGCATGACAAAAAGAAGCGAATGTCATCCTGAGCCTGACTGATGAACAGGTCACAATAAATTAAAAAATATGAAAATAGCAATTATAAAATACAATGCAGGAAATATTCAGAGTGTAGCTTTTGCATTGGAAAGACTGGGAATAAAACCAGTTGTTACCGATGATCCTGAAATCATTCAAAAAGCAGACAAAGTAATATTCCCCGGAGTAGGCGAAGCTTCTTCAACGATGAACTACTTAAGCCAGTCGAAACTCGATGTACTGATTCCAAACTTAAAACAACCGGTACTGGGAATCTGTTTGGGCATGCAGTTAATGAGTAACTTTTCTATGGAAGGCAATACCCGCTGTTTGGGGATATTTGATGAAAAAGTAGAAAAATTTCCACCGAAAAACAAAGTTCCGCATATGGGGTGGAATACAATAACCAATCTAAAAGGCCTATTATTTAAGGGACTACCGAAAAACAGCTATGTGTATTTTGTGCATAGTTATTTCGTAAACACAAGTTTATACAGCATTGCCGAATGTAATTATATTCAGCCATTCAGTGCTGCATTACAAAAAAACAACTTTTTCGCTACTCAGTTTCACCCTGAGCGTAGTGGAAAAACAGGTGAAATCATTTTAAAAAACTTTATCACGTTATGATAGAAATAATACCAGCAATCGATTTAATGGACGGTCAATGTGTAAGGCTGTCGCAGGGAAAATACAACCAGAAAACGGTGTACTCAAATCAACCGGCACTTGTTGCTAAAGCATTCGAAAACCAGGGGTATAAACGCTTACACTTGGTTGATTTAGATGGTGCCAAATCGGGAAAACCAAAAAACTTGAATGTTTTAAATGATATTTGTGCCACAACAAATCTAACAGTTGATTATAGCGGTGGTATCCGAACCAAAGCTCAGGTAAAAACGGCATTTGATGCAGGTACCGATTTTATCGGGATTGGAAGTCTGGCTGTTAAAAAACCGGATACCCTAAAAAAAATTATTCAGCAATTTGATGCAGAACGATTTATTATTGCTTCCGATGTTTTCAATAATAAAGTTTATATCAATGGTTGGTTAAAAGAAACAAATACCGGAATTTTTGACCTGATATCCGCATACAGTAAACTTGGAGTTAACAAATTTATGTGTACAGATATCTCTCGTGATGGCATGCTGGCAGGTGTTAATGTTGATTTCTATAAATCGTTAAAAGAAAAATTTAATGATAAATATATTATTGCCAGTGGTGGAGTAAGTTCAAAAAAAGATATTTACGATCTGGAAAAAGCAGGAGTTGATGCCGTTATTGTAGGAAAAGCATTTTACGAAGATATTATTCCCGTTGAAAATTTAACCTTAAAGCAATGTTAGCCAAACGAATTATTCCATGTCTGGATATTAAAGACGGACAAACCGTTAAAGGGATTGAATTTGAAAACCTTAAATCGGTAGGCGACCCGGTAGAACTGGGCAAATATTACAGCGATAACGGAGCCGATGAATTGGTATTCCTGGATATCACAGCATCGCATGAAAAGCGTAAAACGTTGAGTAAGCTGGTTACCCGTATTGCAAAGGAAATTAATATTCCATTTACTGTGGGCGGAGGCATTTCAAGCCTCCGTGATGCAGATACTATTTTATCTGCCGGTGCGGATAAAATATCCGTTAACTCTGCAGCTATAAATAACCCGGAATTAATTAGCCAGATTGCACAAAAGTTTGGTAGTCAATTTATTGTACTGGCCATTGATGCACGATGGGAAAATAATCAATGGGTGGTTTATAAAAACGGAGGCAGAATAAAAACAGAATTAGAGCTGTTTAGCTGGGCAAAACAAGCACAATCTCTGGGTTGCGGAGAAATTCTTTTCACCTCAATGAATCATGACGGGACAAAAAGCGGCTTTGCTTTAGAACCTCTAAAGTGGCTTACCGAAAACTTAACTATCCCGGTAATAGCATCGGGTGGCGCCGGATCAATAAACGATTTTGAGACTGTATTTAGCTATGCAAACGTAGAAGCCGC